>NZ_JBSHMS010000005.1:0-488134 GCF_053645575.1 Nocardia sp. NPDC055321 | reverse complement strand
TCGGCCCCGGGCGGGCCCCGCGCGGCTGGGGGTCCCCCACCTGGCCCCCCGCGAGTGGTCGTACCTGCGCCCGCACTATCAATTGTTAGCCGGCCCCTTCGGTACGGCACCTGCCCTCAGCTGCCGGGGATGAAGCCCGGGTAGATGAAGTGCTGCCCGCCGGTGAGCTGCGTGCTCGAGCCCAGCGCGAACGGGAAGTTGTTCGGCACCACCCCGAGCTTGTGTGGGTTGCCCTGCGCGTCGGCCTGGAAGCAGGACGACATCTGCCCGTGGAACGCGGTGCAGACGATGCGGGTGCTCGTGCCGAACGGCGAGGTCAGGCGGGCACGGGACTCGAACGGGTTCCAGTAGCCCGGATCGGCGGGCGTCAGGAAATCCTTGGTCTCGAACACCGAGATCGGGCTGTTCGGGTTCCACTCCGGCCATTCGTCGGCGGACGCGACGCCCGTGCCGAACGCGAGCGCGGTACCCGCGGTCGCGATCGTGGCGGCGGCCAGGGTGGCGGCCCGGGTGATCGTCTTCATTAACCCCTCCAAAAAACGTTGTGCGGTTTTCGGCGTCGGACTGAGCATCGTCCGGCAGGCCGATCATCGTTACTCGTCCTACGTACCCATTGGTCCGGTCGGTAATCGGGATTCGAGCGGGTGATGTGGCGGGCGCGGGCAGAAGTTGCCGGGGTGAGCGTGCCCAATCCCGCTGTTGCCGAGGATGTCCCGTGGTGCTGCTGGGGCGTCGCCCGCTATCAGGTGCGAATAGCACGCTGGGCCTTGGACAATTGGGTGTCTCGATACGACCGACGTTCCAATCCGGCACTGCGACGGCGGAATCCGTGCGCCTCGCCGTCCGCCGTGCGGGCATAGCATGTGATCACCATCGAGTGGCACGGCGTATCGGGCGGGCTCGCGCAGCCGGAAACCCCGCACCGGCCCGGGCCTCGCGGTCGAATTCGCCTGCTGAATTTACGGTTACGAATCCATTACCCCGGCAGGTATGCCGGGAAATTTCGGTAGCGGTGCAGTATCACAGAGTATGGCAATCGTTCGAGCTGCGCTGGTCCAGACGAACTGGACGGGCGACAAAGAGTCCATGATCAAGGCCCATGAGGACTACGCACGCCGGGCCGCGGCCGCGGGTGCGAAGGTCATCTGCTTCCAGGAGCTGTTCTACGGGCCGTACTTCTGCCAGCTCCAGGACACCAAGTTCTACGACTACGCCGAATCGGTGCCCGGTCCGACCGTGGATCGATTCGCCGCGCTGGCCGCCGAGCTCGGCCTGGTCATGGTGCTTCCGGTGTACGAGCAGGAGCAGCCGGGGCTGCTCTACAACACCGCGGCGGTCATCGACGCCGACGGCAGCTATCTCGGTAAATACCGAAAACACCACATTCCGCATGTGAACGGGTTCTGGGAGAAGTTCTACTTCCGGCCCGGCAATCTGGGGTGGCCGGTATTCGATACCGCGGTCGGCCGGATCGGGGTGTACATCTGCTACGACCGGCATTTCCCGGAGGGCTGGCGGGCACTCGGGCTGGCGGGCGCGGAAATCGTGTTCAATCCGTCGGCGACCTCCCGGGGTCTGTCGAGCTATCTGTGGAAACTCGAACAACCGGCCTCGGCGGTGGCCAACGAGTACTTCATCGGGGCGATCAACCGGGTCGGCATCGAGGAGTACGGGGACGACGATTTCTACGGGACGAGCTATTTCGTCGATCCCGAGGGCAAATTCGTCGGTGAGGTGGCCTCCGATACCGCGCCCGAACTGGTGGTGCGCGACCTGGATATGGATCTGATCAAGGTCGTGCGCGATCGGTGGGCGTTCTATCGGGATCGCAGGCCGGACGCCTACGGACCGTTGGTGGCGCCGTAATGACACGCGTATTCATTCACGGCGGAACCGTGGTGTCGGCCACCGGTTCCCAGCAGCTCGACGTGTTCATCGACGGGGAGACCATCGCCGCCGTGCTGGCGCCTGGATCCACCGCGCTCGGGGTCGATCCGGCCGCCGTTGCCGATACGGTCATCGACGCCACCGGGCGGTACGTGCTGCCGGGCGGGGTCGACGGGCACACCCACATGCAGCTGCCCTTCGGCGGCACCGAGGCCTCGGACACCTTCGAGACCGGCACCCGGGCCGCGGCCTGGGGCGGGACCACCACGATCGTCGACTTCGCCGTGCAGAAGCCGGGGGAGCGGGTGCAGGATTCGCTGGCGCAGTGGCATCGCAAGGCGGACGGGCAGTGCGCGATCGACTACGGGTTCCATCAGATCGTCGGGGACGTGAACGCCGAATCCCTGAAGGGGATGGCGGAATTGGTGGCCGAGGGCGTCAGCAGCTTCAAGCTGTTCATGGCGTACCCGGGGGTGTTCTACTCCGACGACGGGCAGATCCTGCGCGCTATGCAGACCGCCGGGGATCTGGGCGCGCTGCTGATGATGCACGCCGAGAACGGCATCGCGATCGACGTGCTGATCGAACAGACCCTCGCGCGCGGGGACACCGCACCGTACTTCCACGGCACTTCGCGCCCTTGGCAATTGGAAGAGGAGGCCACCCATCGCGCCATCATGCTGGCGCAGGTGACGGGTGCGCCGCTGTACGTGGTGCACGTGTCGGCGAAGCAGGCCCTCGAGCAGATCGCGACCGCGCGCGGCAGGGGGCAGAACGTTTTCGGCGAGACCTGTCCGCAGTACCTGTACCTCTCGCTCGAAGAGCAGTTGGGCGCACCGGGTTTCGAGGGTGCGAAGTGGGTGTGCTCGACGCCGTTGCGCGCCCGGGAGGAGGGGCATCAGGACGAGCTGTGGCGCTACATCCGCACCGGGGACGTCACCACGGTCGCCACCGATCACTGCCCGTTCTGCTACAAGGGGCAGAAGGATTTGGGCGTGGGGGATTTCAGCAAGATTCCCAACGGCATCGGCGGGGTCGAGCATCGCATGGACCTGATGTACCAGGGCGTGCGTGACGGCCGCATCTCGCTGGAGAAGTGGGTGGAGGTCTGCTGCACCGCGCCGGCCCGCATGTTCGGCATGTATCCGCGCAAGGGTGTGATCTCGCCGGGCGCGGACGCGGACGTGGTGATCTACGACCCGAACGGGCAGACCAGCATCGGGATCGGCAAGACCCATCACATGAACATGGATCACTCGGCGTACGAGGGGTTCGAGGTCGGCGGGCACGTGGACACCGTGCTCTCGCGCGGGCGGGTCATCGTCGACGGCGGGGAGTATCTGGGGTCGGCCGGGCACGGTCGCTTCCTCAAACGCGGACTGTCCCAGAACCTGATCTGACCGGAAGGGAGTGTGCGCCATGGATATCGGTGTCGTTCTGCAGTGCACGCCGCCCGCGTCCCGGGTGGTGGAGCTGGCCCGGGTGGCCGAGACGCACGGGTTCTCGCACGTGTGGACGTTCGATTCGCACCTGCTGTGGCAGGAGCCGTACGTCATCTACAGCCAGATCCTGGCCGTCACCCGCAAGGTCGTGGTCGGGCCGATGGTCACCAATCCCGCCACCCGGGACTGGACCGTCACGGCCTCGACCTTCGCGACGCTGAACGAGATGTTCGGCAACCGCACGATCTGCGGGATCGGGCGCGGGGATTCTGCGGTGCGCACGCTCGGCGGGCGGCCGTCGAATCTGGCGACGCTGCGCGAATCCATCGAGGTGATAAGGGAACTCGGCAACGGACGGGCCGTGTCGCTCGGTGACACGACCGTGCGGCTGCCGTGGGCGGCGGATTCGCGGCTGCCGGTGTGGGTGGCCGGATACGGGCCGCGCGCACTGGATCTCACGGGGGAGGTGGCCGACGGCTTCATCCTCCAGCTGGCCGATCCCGACATCGCCGCGTGGACGATCGCCCGGGTCCGGGCCGCCGCCGAGCGCGCAGGCCGCGATCCGGGCGCGGTCCGGATCTGCGTCGCGGCCCCCGCCTACATCACCGACGGCACCGAGGCGGGCCTGAAACACGCTCGCGAGCAATGCCGTTGGTTCGGCGGGATGGTCGGCAACCACGTGGCCGATATCGTCGCCCGCTACGGCGCGGACGGCACGGTACCCGCCGCCCTGACCGACTACATCGCCGGTCGCACCGGGTACGACTACAACCAGCACGGCCGCGCCGGGAACACCCACGCCGAGTTCGTGCCCGACGCGATCGTGGATCGGTTCTGCGTGCTGGGGACCCCCGATGACCATCTGGCTCGCCTGCGGGAGCTCGAGGGGCTGGGGGTGGATCAGTTCGCGGTGTATCTCCAGCACGATGCCAAGACCAGCACGCTCGACGCGTACGGGGAGTCGGTGCTGCCGCGGCTTGCGCGTCCGGTGACGGCTACGACTATCGGGTGACGCGGGGTGTCGCCGGCGCCGGAGCGAACGGGGACCGGGGTGGGCGGGCCGGTCCGCTCACCCGCCGCTTTGCCATGCTGGTGAAGTGAGCACGATCGCGTTCTTCGTCGCGCCGGACGACCGCACCGCCGCCGCTATACGATCGCGGGGTCCGGGGACGGATTTCCCCGTCTTCGAGTGCCATGACTTTGACGCCGACGACGCGGTCGTCGAGTGGGAGCTGTACTTCGAAGCGTCCGCAGCGGAGCCGATTCCGCTGGAGCAGTACTACCAACGGCCGTGGCCGATCTGGGTGGCGGAGATCGTCAACGATGGCACGGGCGTCTTCGTCCTCCCTGGGTCTTTGACCGCGAATTTCGCCGTTGCCGGTTCGGAGGATCTGGGTTCCGTTGCGCGCCTCTGGACCGCACGGTTGCGGCAGACGGGCGGAGGCGACCTGCCCGCCGAGTCCCCGCTGTCGATCGTGCGGGGCGTCGCTCGCCTCGCCGCTGTCGCCGTCGGCGCGGGGGAACGGGTCTACTGTCGGCACTTTTGACGGCGCGGGCACGACGTCGTGAATGGGTGCTTGTTCCGTGCCGGCCGACGCGCGTATCGGTTCGGGAGGGTGATCCCGGCGTAGTGGATCTACGGTGAGGGCGTGGTTTCGGTGGACGAATCATCGTGGGACCGGGTCGAGTTCGAGCACGCGAGCGGACCGGAGGCGGGGTGGTATCTGGCGCGGCGGCGGGTCATGGACCACGTGCTGGACGCTGTCGCGACATCGGGCTGGCACCGGCATCTGGTGTTGCGCGGGAGCATCACGCTGCGCGCCTGGTTCGGGGCCAAGGCACGTGAGCCGGGGGATCTGGACTTCGTCGTGACGCCGCACCGATGGCGCTGGACCGACGTGCCTGCCGAGCGGATGTACGACGAACTCGTCGGGCTGGCCGCCGACCTCGCGGACGCCGAGGGGGAGGTTCGCATCCGTTCGCGAGTGGGCTTCGGGGAGAACGTGTATCGCTTTCCGTATCGGGGCGTCCCCGGGCGTCGCGTCACCGTGTTCTGGGAGTGCCCGCACACGGGGGCCGGCACCCTCGGGCTCGATTTCGCCTTCGGCGAGCAACTCCCGGCCCGGCCGATCCGGACCGAGATCCCGCGCCTGGCGACTGCGGGGCCCGCGATCGCGCTGCCCACCGTGGATCCGGCGTCGAGTCTGGCGTGGAAGCTGTTGTGGATGGCGGCGGAGACGAACGAGGACAGCCGCGCACGAGGCAAGGACCTCTTCGACGCGGTTCTGCTCGCCGAGCATCACACGCTCACGCCCGCCCTGCTCCGCGATGTTCTGTTCGCCGACTACCGGGATTATCGCCGGGCGATGCCGGGCTACCTGGATCGTTTGCCCGGCATCGCCGGTAGCGTCGACTGGTGGTCTTTCACGCAGGACTATCCACTCCTCGAGTCCGCCCGCGAGGAGTTCACCGCCCGCCTGGTCTCCGCGCTCGCTCCGGCCTTTCAGCTGCCGCAGTGACGGCCGCTCACGAGGTCCTGCCGACCACATGTCGCGCCGGGCGGACGGTGGACGGCAGCCACATCCCGGACACGACGGCGGCCGAGATGTCCACGTCGAGCGAACCGAAATCCGCTGGCGGCGTGCGAGGTGTGTGCTCCCACGCGCGGTCGTCGCGCTCCGACGATTTCTCAGGCGACCGAAGGACGGTTCAGGCTCGACCAGAGTGGGTTGCCCTGGTCGGCGAAGCGGCGTGCGAGCTCGTGGCGGGCGTCGGCGTCACCGAGGTCGTTGTCCACGCAGAAACGCCCTTCGGCGGCGGTCAGCAGCTTCACGTTGAGCAGGCGGATCGGGGAGAGCGGGCCCGAGACCGTGGCGGGTATCTCGGGGCCGGTGAGCCCGAGCATGACCACCGCCATGCCGCCGTCAAGCCAGGTGCCGTCGTCGTCGAGGTCCAGGTCGTGCAGACCCAGCGTGATCAGGTCGTAGTGGTCGAGCATGTCGGGGATCCTGAATCCGAAGTGCGCCAACTGATTCGACACCGATCGCACGAGCTGGCCCAGCCACGACGCAGCGATTGTCATCGTGTCGCCGTCGGCGGGCAGGTCCCCGGAAATGCCGTACACCTCGAGCCCGTAGCCGTTGGTCGGTTCGGCGTCGTCCCACGCGGTGGGGTCGGCAAGACCACTGCTGGCGACCAGCAGGGCGTCGTCGCGACGAGTGATCGTGTGGGCCTGGCGCAGCGCCGGCCACGCCGGGCCACCGAGGAAGGCAGGGTTGATCAGGTGGGCGATGACGTGCGAGTCGAGACGGCCCCAGGCCGTCCAGGCGGCGTCGATCGCCGCTGCGGTGTCGACAGTGAGTTGGTCGTCGAGTTCGTCGCTTTTCACAGCTGAACCCTAGGTGACCGGCGGCGCCGTGATCCACCCGAATAGCTAGCGCGCACAACGGGATCCGATTCGACTGTCAAGCCCTACCGACTGCCTTGGCGCCCCGTCGATCGGAGCCTGCCAAATCCTCCATACGCACCGTGCCTCGGTTCGGGAACATGCGGAGCCGTCGGGGCAACATGCCGGCAGGTGACGGGTCCGGTCAGCACTTACCTCGGCTTTCCAGTGCTCGCAAAAGTTCGGACGGGAGGTCGTTCGTAGGCCGCTGTGCTGCTGTACCGGCTGCGGACACGCGGACGCCGCCGCATTCACAGTGGGCGGGTGCGCTTTTCGGCAGCTCGGCGCGATCTATCCGGCGGGTTGGTCGAGGCGAAAGAAGCGGCTGCGCCGCGTTGTTCCGTCCCGGCGGACGATCGTGTCCTGGCGCACGCCGAGGTCGGTCGCGCCGAGCTTGCGGATGGCAGCCGCCGACCGCAGGTTCCGCTCGTCCGTGCGGAACCCGATCCACTCGGCGCCGTGCGCGAACACTTCGCCGATCAACAGCGCCTTGGCTCGCCCGTTGACTCCGGTGCCCCACACCGCGGGGGCGAACTGGGTTCCCCGATCTCGACGCCCCTCGGGTCGGTGGGATCCCAGATCAACGAGGTCCTGCCCACCACGATCCCCGCGCGGCGGACAGTGAAGGTCAGCCACGTCCCGGTCGCGACGGCGGCCGCGATGCCCGCGTCTAGGCTGCCGAAATCCGTTGGCACCGTGCGCGGTATGTGTTCCCAGGCCCGGTCGTCGCGCAGTGCCTCGTACAGGTCCTCGGCGTCGGCGGAGTCGTAGGACCGCAACGCCACCTCACCGTCGTCGAGGCGGTCGTGGGACAGGGATAGCGGCCACTTCACGGACGTATTCTGGCAGCTCGAATCGGCTTGTCCGGCAGCGGCGTCCGGGTGGCAGTGATCAGCGGCACTATCGCGTGTGCCTCGGCGCGTGTGTGCGACTACGGCCGGCGGGTTGCCCGATGAATCGCACGCGGTGGTGATGACGTCGGTCCACACATCCGGCCCGGATCCGACAGTGCCGACGTGCAGCGGAATGCCATCATCGGCCGACATGATCATGGACTGCAACTCGAGCCGTCCCTGTGTAGCAAGTCAGAAGAGCATTGTCGCAGGCTCAGTGACCGGCGGAGTGTGATGCGCGGCTGACCCGAACAGTCGCGGTTTCGCCGTCGCGTTCGATCAGGAATCGGTCGAGCAGATCGAACAGGACTGCGACGGTGTGCGCTTCCTGCGCAGGCGTCAGCTGGGTGACGAAGTCCCACTCAGGGAGAGCGATCTGCTGGATTTGCGCCGTCCAGGCGAAGCATTCCCCGACCGTGTAGTTGCTCATCAGCCATTCGCGGAAGCCACTCAGGCCGGGCCTGCCGTATCTCTGGGCGGCGCAATCGAATCCTTGGAGAAATCCGGTCACGCCCTGCAGTGTCACTCGACCGACGTACATTGCCGGTCGCTGCGCGAACACCCAAAGGTATTGCCGTTCGGTGAGTTCGCTGTAGTCGGTTACAACCTTCCCGTCCACGGTCAACTGTGCCGTGGCCGGGTAAAGGTCTACGGGCCCGCTCTCATTCTTCGTCACGTGAACACTCCATCACGGCGAACCACCCGCTGCGATCGCAGATCGACCACAGTCGTCGGCCT
This sequence comes from Nocardia sp. NPDC055321, assembly GCF_053645575.1. NCBI lineage: Bacteria > Bacillati > Actinomycetota > Actinomycetes > Mycobacteriales > Nocardiaceae > Nocardia > Nocardia sp. NPDC055321. Next base: position 479,729 of record NZ_JBSHMS010000005.1, on the reverse strand, counting down.
GGCGTCCGTACGGATTCTTCGCACAGTCCGCCGCGGCCTGTGCCATCGCCGCCTTGGATTTTCGCCGAGCCAGCGACTGCGGCCCATCGCACCGGAACGGTGGGAAGTGATTCAGAGACGGTCGCGAAGGGTGGGCAAGCCGGGCCCGGTGAGCTGTTCGCAGTAGATGGCCCGGCCGGCCATCGCCATGGTCAATGCGAGGGTCGTCCCACTGACCAGAGCGCCAGTTCCTTCGGCGAAGGGCCCATCGGTCGCCTCCACGCGCAGACCTTCGATCACGGTGTGGCCGGAGACGGTGAAGTCCCGGCTCGCATAGAACCGTGCGACCTCGGTGACGGCCTCGACCGAGGGCTGACGCGACAGGCCCAGCGGATATCGGATGTCTTGCGCGTGGACGACCACCTCGCCGAGCCAGGCTGCGGTGGGGCCGAATGTGGAAGTGGTGCTGGGGATGATCTCCCGGAATCGTTCCAGCGTTTCCGCGGGAGTCGCGCCACGGTGCTCGGCCAGCCGCCGGGCGTTGTGTTCGTCGAAGTCGAAGCGGGCGCCGGCGACGCTGATCAGCCAGCGGAGGCGACCCGTACTCGCTGCCGCGGTGAGGTGGGCGAGGACTTCCTCCACCGTCCACCGCCCGCACAGCGACTGCTGAGCCCACTGCTCATCGTCCAGATCGGCGAGGTCGTCGGCCAACGTCGCGCGTTCGGCGTGGGCCATGGCCCACAGCTCGTCGCGAGAAATGCCCTTCGGCAAGTGCGGACCTCCCGGCTCGGTGCTGCCCGTCTGGTGAGCCCAGGTGATGGCCGGGCCCGCGATCTGTGAACGGCAGCGGTTAGTTGTTCTTGCTCTGATGACGACGGCGCGCGCCCGAATTCATCGGTCGTGCCGAGTGCTGGATGTGCCGAGGGTCTCGCGCCGCCTGACCATCGCGAATCCGGATCTCGCGACCTCGATGCCACCGATGATCGCCACCACCACGCCTACCTTGTGCAACGAGATCACAGGTGTGTCGATATCGCGGGCGAACAACCACAACGCAAGACCGACGGCTAGCGCCGCGACGCCGATCAGGAACGAAATGACGTGGTTGCGCATGGTTCTCCTTCGAAAATCCGGGTGACTCGCACGGCCCCGCACGGCCCCGCACGGCTGTCTTTTACTAACACGACTGTACTACCATAGCGTGGGTGCCCAAACTCATCGACCATGCACAGCGACAGCAGGAGATTGCCGAGGCGGTCTGGCGGGTGATCCAGCGCGACGGTGTGAGCGCGGTATCGGTCCGGGATGTGGCTGCGGAGGCCGGGATTTCGGCCGGGTCCCTGCGGCACGTGTTCGCCAGTAAGGCGGAACTGCTGGCGTACTCGATGCGGCTGGTGCAGAAGCGAGTTCGCGAACGGGCCGAGGCGCATGCGGCGATCACCGACCCTTGGGAACGAGCTCTCGCGGTCATCGCCGAGTTTCTGCCGCTCGACGCCAATCGGCGCTGCGAGATAGATGTCAATCTCGCACTTGTCGCCGAGAGTCCGGCGCACCCCCTACTGAAAGACATTGCGCTGGACGCCTACCGGGAACTGCGCGCGGGTTGTGCGACGGTGCTCACCCGGCTGGCCGACTGCGGATTGGTCAGGCCCGGACTCGACCTCGATGCCGAGGCGATGCGGCTGCACGCACTGATCGACGGGGTGGCTCTGCACGCACTGATCGGCGATGCCGACGCTGTGCGCACGGCAGAAGGTGTCATTGTTCAACACCTGCGGACCCTCGCCTGAAGATTCGGGTCGGTGGCCAATTCTCTTTTCGGCGAGAGGCATACGGGGCTAACGCTCAATCTCAGTCCTCGGCTAACTGTTTGCGAAACTCCTTCCGCCAGTGTGGGTTCTGACGTAGAACCACAACCAAGCCCAGGGCTTCGGGAACCGGCAGGCTGAGCGCGTCGGAGAGCGCGTAGGCGGCCATGGCGCGGTTCTGCCAGACAACTCGGTCGTCGTAGTCAGAGCGCATGACCCGGGACTCGGCGTGCACGCGGCGCAGCCGCAGTCCCAGGGCCGAATCGTCGGCCAGACCGGGACAATCGCCTTCGCTCAACAGTGGCAGTGCGTCGGTGACCTCGTCATAGGTGTCGAGGCCGGTCTCGGCGGCCAGCGACGTCACCTGCTTGGCGAGCACGCGGCGTAGGTGCTCGGGTGTCGCGGCGTCGACCAGGGCGGCGAACTGGTCGGGCACAGGTACCTGCTGGTTGCCGTGGGCGGGGAGCAGGGGCAGGATCTGCGCGCTGTCGAGGTCTCCGTTCAGACCGGGCGGCGGCAGTGGGACGCCGTAGCGACGAACTACCGCGTCGCACACCGCCATCAGCTGTTCGCGGCGCTGCTCGGGCGTGGGTTTCTGATCGGCCGATGGCATGATGCTGAACACGCTTCGCCGGTTCGGATCCCAGCGCGCCGCCCACTTGTCGTGCGGCGGCAGGCCGGGGAGGACCTCGAACGGGTCGCGCGCGCCGTCGGGCACGACCGCCGACAGCGTGTCGTACCTTGTCACCAGTTCGCCGTTGTCGAATACCGACACCGCGGTCGAGCCGGTCTGGCTCGAATAGCTGAGCGACATCGCGAGGGTGCCCCGGGATGCGCGGCGCAGCGTCTCCTCACGCGCGCCCTCGAAACCGTAGAAACCTTCCTGGAAGCCGAACGCCCAACCGTCATGGGTTCCGACCCGCACGACTGGCAGCTGCGCGCTGTTCCCGCCCCCGGCCTTACTCCGGCCCCGCGGCTGCCGGGTCTCGGGCAACGCTCCGAACCGGTGCAGGAGTTCGGCCTCGTCCAAGCCGTGCGCGAAGGTCAGACAGAACGAGTCGAATCCGCTCGGCCAGTTCTTCGTCGGCGCCGCGGGGGAGCTCCGCCGTTGCGGCGCAACGACAGCCTGGCTGCCGGCGGAAGGCGCGAGGCCGAGCACGGACCGGGGCTCGGATCTGGGCTCGGGAGCGAATTCCCACCGCAGCGTCCCGTCGTCGGCGACAGGCACGTACGGCAGCCTCACGGTGATGACGGTTCCGCCCTCCAGGGAGTCGGCGACCTGTTCCAGGAAAGCTGCCAAGCTCGCCCAGTTCCCGAAGGTCACACCGTCGGATTCCTCGAATTCGCCCACCGCCCCGAACGACTCCCCGCGACGGCAATCCACGACCAACGCGTCGGCGCTTACGGTGCGGGCGAAGGTGACGAAATCCTGGTGCCAGTAGTCATCGAATGGCAGGTTCTCGCTGTGCCGGCCCCATTGTTCGCGGCTTTTCCGGCCTGCGGAGAGGATTTCGGCGAGCGAGTAGGGCTGATGACCGGGAAGGCTGAAACTGCCCTCGCCAGAGGTGGCTCCGTCATGGTGCCGCAGATATGCGACCAGATCGGCAGGGAATTCCACCGCCAGCTCAGTGGCTGCGACGCTGATCGCTTCCGGCGTGGCGGGCGGGCGCAGCGACGCGAAGGTCCGCGGCGCGTGCGTGACGAGCCAAGCGTCGATACGTCGCAGGGATTCTTCGGTGGAAGTTGCCAGCATTGCCTGATCATCACATTTACCTACGACATCGCCGCGGGCACTCCGAAGACTGACTCCCCCTGATGGGAGCTGATCGGTGTGACACCGGCCGGACCTGAAGGCGGTCAAGGATCGCCCAGCCTGCTGTTCCTCCTCGCATCACGCTCGAGGATTCGAAACGCGCGGGTTGCGGATTATTCCGGTGGGATGGATAACTGGCGGGGTTGATCTGCTGTCCGCGAAATGTCGGGCATTGATGCGATCATGTTGGGCGGCAACCAGGTTATTGATTTGTGGGGGTACTGATGGACAACCGCGAGTGGGCGGAGTTCGCGAACAATCTTGCTGGGGTACTGCACCGCTGCCCGAAGGACAGTGTTCTGATCCTGAATGCGGGCGACAGGTTCATCGACTTCACCCCGGGAACGGGTGCCGGGGGCATACCCGTCGACGAAGTAGATGAGTTGCGTGAAGTCACCGCCGCAGCAGGCCATCGACTGAGCGTATGGCGGTCCAGCTGAGATACAGCGCGCCCGGTAGGCAACGGCCACACCATGCCAATCACACCGAACTCGGCAATTTGGTGAGTTGATGAGTCGAGGAGTCTCTCCGAACCGAGTGTTCGCTCGTCTGGGTGCGGTGGCGGTTGCGCGGGCTGCGAGTGGGCGAAGCTGCGGTTACATTCGATGCTGCGACAGTGGGCCGGCCAGTTTATCGGCGGCGTGGAGGGTGCGATAGCGATGCGATTCTTCGAGGGGATCAAAGAATTCCGGCGCTGGCGGCGGGTGGATCCGGCCGAATTCTTTGTGCGGGATCCATCGGCGTTCGGCAAGGAACGTGTGAGCTTCGATGGGCAGGTGCTCGTGCTTGCCTCGCAGAGCGACGAAGCTGGCGCGTGGCTGAAAGAGTATGTCCCCGAAGGGGAATCGCTGGATTCGTGGACCAGGCTCGCCGCGATCCGGCTGTGGTCCTCGCTGGACGATCCGCTGGTCGCGGCGGCTGGTTTGATCGAGGCGTTGACGGCGCAGAATCCGGACGCTCCGAGTGAGGTTCGTCGGAACCCGGACACCGGTGAGGTCATCGCCGATTTCATCACGTGGCCCAGCGACGGGGCCTTTGTCGAGTTCAACGTCTTCAGTTATGCGTCGAGCGAGGGCGGCGGGCTATGGGCGCAGCAATACGCACTTCGCGAATACAACGACCCCGAAGGCTTTTTGGGCGGCCTGAGTCCCGTGCGACTCAGGCTCCTCGGGCTCATGGCCGAGAACGGATTGACATTCAAGGCGCACTGATCGGGTGTACCGAGGCTCCGTGTCGCCCGCGTCGGCGGCGGTGATCCGGTGACTCAGGTGGTGACGTAGCGCAGCAGTGTCGCGGTCTCGAACCGCCTCGTCTCGACCAGGCGGAGGGGAATCCGCTTGTCCAGCAACGGGAACATCGGGGTGCCGCCGCCGAGGATGACGGGGGAGACGAACAGGTGGTACTCGTCGATCAGGTTGTGGGGCATCAGGGACGCGGCCAGGGTCGCGCCGCCCACCTCGATCACGCCGTCGCCTTCGGACTTCAGGCGGCGGACCTCCTCTACCGCGTTCGCGCTCACCAGGGTGCTGTTCCACTCGACCTCGCGCAGGGTCCGGGAGAACACCACCTTGGGCTTCTCGGTCCACAGGGCCGAGAAATCGCGTTCGATCGGCGGGGCGGTGTCGGGGACGTGCGGCCAGTACTCGGCCATCAGCTCGTAGAGGCGGCGGCCGTTCAGGGAGAGCTCGACCTCGCGGAACCTGTCGTTGTGGAACGCGTGAAGTTCGTCGTCGGGGTCGGTCCAGTCGATGTTGCCGTCGCGGTCGTTGATGTAGCCGTCGGCGGACGTGCCGATTCCGTAGATCAGTGTCCTCATGATCGTGTAGACCTCTCGTTCGGACCAAACTCAGCGGTCGCGGATCGTCAGTAGTCTCCGACTCGGCGCAGCTCCCAGAACTGACCCGGGCCCGGGGGTTGCAGGACGACCTGCGGCGGACCGGTGGGTGAACTGTCCGCGCGCAGGTCACTACCCGGGTACGACAGGTAGTACGCGTCCTGGCCGGCGGGGATGATCCGCCAGCGGGGTGCGGCCGCGCTCTCGGGCAGGCTGACGACGACCGCGCCGGGGAATGCGACCGCCGAGAGTGCGAAACGGTTGTCATGGTTCACGATCGCGAAGTTCTCGCCGTCCGAGTCGCCCATCGGTTCCAGCCACCAGATCCAGCGACCATCCCCGGGCGGCGGGGCGGCGGCGTCCAGCGCGACCGCGGGCGAGGCGTCGACGGTCCGGAGCCACAGGTCGTGGTCGCCGCGCAGGACGAGGTGGTAGGCGCCGCTGGCCAGGGTGGCCTGCGCGGGTCCGGCGACGGTGAGCGCGGCGCCGAGCAGCGTCGCGGCCACCGCCAGCGCCGAGCACGCGCGGGCCAGGTGAGATCTCATGTCAACCTCTGATGTCTCACGGACTTCGGACCTCCGACGGTACCCCGCCTCGGAGCCCCGGTCGCGGCTCGGCGGCCGCGCGACAGGTCGAGGTTGCCGCCGCGCTCGCATGGCCGGTTCAGAACTTGGCTCCCGCTCACCGGGTTCGTGGCCGCCTTACCCGAGGGCGCTTCCCGGGGCGTTGGCGTAGCGGCGGTAGATGATCGGTTGGGCGGCAATGCCATTGGCCGCGAAGTTGGCCAGGACGAACGTGCGGAAGGTGCGGCGGAACAGCAGGGCGGGGAGGAAGGTGCGCAGGGTCGGCCAGCTCGCGTGGTTGACGAGGGTGTAGTCCTGGGGCTCGGCGGGGAGCGGGCGCATCGGCACCGAGTTCGGCAGGGCGGTCTCGCGCTGGAACCAGCCGGCGGTGTATTTCCATACGTCGAAGACGGTTTCCGAGTCGGGGCAGTGGAAGTAGTTGAACAGGAACCAGTGGTTCGCGTCGTGGTCGACGTCGGCTATTCGGGCGGGACTGCTCGCGGCGGTCAGACGGACGTGTTCGGTGCCGCCTTCCAGGGCCGCCACGAGTTCTTTGCACGCGGGGTCGTCTCGCACCGCGGCGAGGGCGTCGACCGTCTGGGTGCGCAGCAGGACGACCACGTCGTAGCGGGCGGGGCGGACACCGGCGCGGCGCAGCAGCGGAGCGCCCTCGCCGGGCGGGCGCAGTGCGGCGGTGAACACCGTCACCTCGGCGACATCGTCGCGCTCGGCCAGGCGGCGGCACAGGGGTGCGAGCTGGTCCAGAACGCGTCGGCGCGACCGCCGTCCCCACGGTATCGGGCCCACCCAGCGACCGGCCTCCGCGGCCAGCAGCAGGAATCCACTGGTGGTCGGGGTGGTCAGCTCTACCTGCGCGGCGTGCTCGCCGTTCACAATGCGCATGATGCACTTCCTCGGTGATTCTGTGTCGAATCCTGTAGCTCGCCTGCCGCTTTCGTCGAATTGGCATGGTGCTGCCACCCAACTCTGTCAGGGTGACGAACCCGTCGGTGCCCGATCGGCTGCCGTCAATTACAGGGGCAGCCGGGTTTCGGGCGCGCCGGCTGTGTCGCCGCCGAGTGAGAAGCCGCCCGGCAGAACGGATTCCACCCGCTGGAAATGCCCGGCCAGCCGTTCGCACAGCTCGGCCAGGGCCGATTCGTCGATGTGCTGGCCGTCGGTCCAGGAGGCGAACCAATCCACCGTGTCCGGGGTACCGGCGGGGCGCACGAAGACATGCTGGTGGAAATGCGGGACGCTGCGGCCGGTGATGGCGGAGAAGACGTACTCGGGGGAGGTTTCGGCGCGCAGGGCGTACGCGGCGCGGCGGACAGCCCAGCCGACGGCCACTGCTTCGTCGTCGTCGAGGTCGGCCAAAGTTGGTGCGTGGCGCTTTGTTTCGACGAACAGGTAGCCGGGCATCGGTATCCCGTCCGAGAGGGGGCGATGCGTCACGATCACGAGATCGTCGGAGTAGATCACCGGGCCGACCAATGGTCCCAGGCCGCGGTGCTTGTCACAGATCGCGCATCGGTTCCCCATTGCGCGACCGTACCTGCGGGCAGCGCTCAGTGCCCGCCGTGGAGCCACTGTTGAAAGCCGGCCGCTTGCTCGCGGAGCTTGTCCGCGTACTCGGGGGAGTCGAACGCCCATTCCGGGTTGTGCCAGCGGTGTGCCGGGGCGCCTTTGTGGTTGGCGGACCGGTGGATCGCGCGGAGGACGGCCGGGCGATGGATCAGCGCCACACGCCAGCCGCCGAGGAGGCGTGCGGCGATATTGGCGATCACTATGCGGCCGTGGTGGTTCGTGCCGACCACGCAGACCACCTCGTTGCCCATGCCGGCGAAACCACCTACCACGTGCAGTTTGGCTCCGGCGGGGAAGATCCGGTGGCTGCGGTAGTGCTCTTTCGGGCCGGGGTTGTACGGGTAGGGGAGCAGGTTCGCGACGATGCACCATTCGGGCCGAACGGCTTCGGCACGCTGTGAAGCCGAGTCCGGCGGAGGGACGGGCGGCTCGGGGGTGGTGCGCGGCTTCCGCCGGGCGGCCGCTGCCGCGCGGAGGATGGCCGCGAGAAAGAGTTTCACGACCTGTCAGCGTAAGTAGTCCGTGGTCGGCGGCCAATCGCTTTTCGGGCCGGGGCGTGGCGACAGCGGTTCGCCGAGCACTCGTTCATCGGGTGATGCCATCCGCTGGTCTTGCGCCCACCCGCGCGGACCGCGTTCGCGCGGGTGGGTCGAGAAGCGGCCGTACGGCTTTCGAATCAGCCCTGTTCGGCGGACACCGACACCAGGGTGGGGTCGGCGGCGGGCTTGCCGTCGCCCGAACCGTCCTGGGTGCCCGCGGCGACGATGCTCTGCAGGGCGTCCATGCCGCCGGTGATCCGGCCGAACGGGGTGTAGTTCGCGGGCAGGCGGGTGTCGCGGTAGACCAGGAAGAACTGGCTGCCATTGGTATTGGGGCCCGCGTTCGCCATCGCGATCGTGCCCGCGGGGTAGGACGCGCCCGCCAGGTTCTCGTCGACGAACTTGTAGCCCGGGCCGCCGGTGCCGGTGCCGGTCGGATCACCGCACTGGAGCACGAAGATGCCCTCGGTGGTCAGGCGGTGGCAGCGGGTGTGGTCGAAATAGCCCTGATCGGAGAGGAATACGAACGAGTTCACCGTGTGCGGGGCGCGGGCGGCGTCCAGTTCGGCGGTGATGGTGCCGCAGTTGGTCTCCAGGGTCGCGGTGTAGGTCGCGTTCTGGTCGATCGTCATCGCGGGCTCGGTGGCCCATTTGGCGCCGGTGGGCGTGCCGGACTCGGGCGCGGAACAGCCGGGGGAGCGCTGCGGCGCGGGATCGGGCAGCGCCTCGGCACGGCCGGTCACCAGAACGGTGAGTGCGACCACCGCCGCGACGAGGCCGAAGCGCCGAAGCGCCTTGCGGTCTAAGCGAATTCGGCGCGAGCGCCGCGGTTGATCGTCATCGAGCGGCAGCGTGTGCGTCTCGGTGGTCACCGGGTGGTTCTCCTTCATCGTCGGGGGTAGGACTCGGACCGTGCCGCCCGGCATCATTGCATCTGCGCCGCCCGCGCGGACCGGGATGGCCGCAATGCCGTCGGGGACGCGCCGGGATCGCGCGCGCGAGGAGGGTTTTCGCTGCTAACGTCGCCGAATATGAAGGTTCAACTGCGGCACAATCCGTCGTCGACCATTGCCCGCTGCTTCCTCGACCCGGGCGAGCCCATGCGGGTCGAGAGCGGGGCCATGGTCGCGCATTCGGCCGGGGTCGCGCTGCACGCCAAGGCCGAAGGTGGTGTGCTGGCCGGGCTCAAGCGCTCGATGCTGGCGGGCGAGTCGTTCTTCGTGTCGACGTTCACCGCGCCGCAGCAGGGTGGCTGGGTGGATGTGGCGCCCGCGCTGCCGGGGGACATGCTCTCGCTCTCCATTACCCCTGACCGGCCGTTCTACATCAGCCGCGGTGGGTGGATCGCCAATTCGCACGCGGTGACGGTCGAGGCGAAATGGGGCGGGTTCGCGAATCTTTTCGGTGGGGAGGGCGGATTCGGCCTGCGCGCGCACGGTCACGGCGAGGTGGTGCTCGGGGTGTTCGGCGCGATCGACGTGATCGATCTCGCGCCCGGCGAGCCGGTCACGATCGACACCGGACATGTCGTCGCCTACGACCTGGCCATGAACTTCACGATTCGGCGCGCGGTGTCCGGTCGCTCGCTGCAGTCGCTCAAGTCCGGCGAGGGGTTCGTGTTCGACTTCGTCGGCCCCGGCCGGGTCCTGCTGCAAACCCGCAACCCCGGGGCGTTCGCGGCGTGGGCAGGGTCCTCCGCTTCGTCGGGCTAGTCGATGTGATCTAGATCACCGTCCCAATGAGTGGGCATAACCCCAGCTGGAACTGGTTCTAGTATGAAATCTTGATCCGACCGGGAAACTTTTCTCGCGAAAAGCCACCCGCAAACATGTGAAGCGTGCATGCTTCGCATGTTCGACATGTCGTTTCACAGATGAGGAGTACACCGTGTCCGGATCCGCAGCGGATTTCCTGGCCGAGGTTCTGATCAAGACCATCCAGGGTCTGTTCACCGGCACCGCCGGCCAGTAACTGTCGCTCCGACGGCAACGCCCGAGGAACTTCGGTAGCCCATCGAGTCGCGCGGGACTCGGTGGGCTGCTGGCGTTTTGGGGGTGGGTTTTGTGCCGGATAGGCTGGGGCGGTGATGTTCTCGTATGTGAAGGGCGCTGTGCGCCACGGCCGATGAGCCCCGGCTCGCCGTGGGTGGTCGGCGATCCCGACGCCGTCCAGACGGTCCGGTTCGATCTTCATGTCGGTTTCGTGCTGCCGAAGCGGCGGCACGCCGCAGGCGGGCTTCCGATCTGCCGCAGGGATCGGGTCGTACCCCGCGTCGCCGGCGTACTGCTCACCGATCTTGTCGATGAGTTCGAACTCGCCGCGGGCATGGAACCCGCGCGCGGCATGTACGGCGGCATCGTCGTGCGGGGCCCGGTCGAACTTCACGTTGAGCGCAGCGATGCGACTGGACCGGTGAGCATTCAGCTTGGTATCTGTCCTGGGGGTCGAACGATATCGGTCCACTGCCGGCCATCGAACCATCGAACCGCACCTGTCGGATCGCAATACCAGCCCGGTGGTGGTCCGAAGGTTTGAGGGGGCGGGGTCATTGTGTTCGTGACAAATGGGTGCGGCGGTTTGTTTCCGACTCGAACGAGTGCGCGGATGATAAGCCCGAGTAGCGCTACCGGACTGAGTATCACCGCCAGGACGATCAGTTCGCCGCCGCTGAAGCCCGCTTGACCGGCCAGGAAGAGGAGACCCAGGAGGGCTGCGGACCATACCCATTGAGGTGTCCCTTGGAGGTATGGAGGGATCGGGTCACGCGGCTTCGGTTTTCCTCGCCAGTTCGTCTGTATGGGTTGTTGTGCGAGGGGGCGGGGTGGCTGGTTCGGGGGCTGTTGCTGTGGCCCCGGTTGCGGGTAGTTCACGGTTCCCCAAGGCTTGTGCGAGTTTTCGGCAGCTTAGCTTGCGACGCCTCGCGGGTAACTGACATTGCGTGCCAGGGTGCATCATTCGAGATTGGCTGAACCGAGGCGAATATCTGTGCAGTGAATTCGCTCTATTGCAGCTTGAATCGAGGTGCTTTAACCATGTTTGTCCGAATATTCCAATTTGTCGTGTTGGATGGCTAGAAGGACATAGCAGCGCTGTTAGGCCCGGCCTCGTTGATCGAGGGCATCATTCACACTCTCTTTCGGAAGGTAGTAGGTACCCCAGTCCGGACCCGTACCTATGCGGTCGTATCCGTTCGCATCGACTTCCCGTACGGCGCGGTAGGTCGCGGTCCACTTCGGTTCGGGACCTTCGTGGGTGATGGCGGTGGTGTAGCCCCAGGTTTGAAGCCCTCCGGCGACGGCGAGGAAGACCTCGTCCCTGCTGAGGCCGGTCTTCTCCTGGAGCTGCGCGATCGTGAGTCGCCGGCGCTGCGGGCCATTCGACAGAAGTACTTCGAGCACTTTGGTGTCGTTGTTCATCCCGCACGCCCCTGCAAGCGATCGGCACAGTACTCGGCATAGGCGGGGCGGCTGATGGTGAGCCGGCCGCGATCGGTCGATCGCCACCCCGCAGGGCCCTGCAGGGTGGCCACCACGAGCCCGGAGGTCTTCAGGCCCAGGAGGGCTCGGCGGATGGACGTTTCCGGAATTCCGGTGGTGCGGGTCAGGTCCCGTACCGTCATCGCTGCCGTGACGCTCGAGCGCGGCAGGGCGGCAAGAACTCTTGCTTGGTGTTCGGTCAATGCCACAGCGATCGGCTCCTGTCGGACGACGGGTCAGCTGGTACCTCCTACTGTGATTGCTGTCAGCTGGGGAAAGAAGTGACCGGAGGTGTACCGCAGGGGTACTCTCGAGCCACTGAATCGGTTAGGGGAAAGCCGATGGCCACCTGTGCTCGATGGACGGGCATTGAAACCAAAGCATTTCGAACAGCGTTGCGGCTCAAACAGGGGCCGTTCGCCGAGTTCGTCGGTGTCTCCGTGGACTGTGTCAAGAAATGGGAACGCCGTGAGGGAACCATCACGTTGAGTAGCGCGTACGCCGCGCGCATGGATCAGAAGCTCGATGCGGTGGATGCCGCTGTTGTGCAACGTTTTCGGGCACTTCTTATCGAGCCCCGAACTAGGTCGAATCTCGACGCCGTCGAACCGGTTCAACCCCTGGAAACAGATTCGGATGACTGTGTCGCAGTCTCTGCCCGCACGTTCGCGGGAGAAGTAGCACTCCTGTCGATTCCGCGTCGTAGCTTTGTCGCCTCGATTGGTGCCGGTGCTGTATGGGCGGCGGCGTCCAACGCTGACATTGCGGTCCAGAATGCTTGGGCGGGCAAGGCATTCGCGGAGATGTTCGCGAACTCGCGAATCGACCACGTCAAGCACTTCGACTCGCTTCGGATGTCTCTGATCGAGTCGGACAACATCTACGGCTCCGCCCGAACACTTCCGCACGTGCTCGGTGCACTCGATCTGCTGGACCAACTCAAGAAGTCGAAAGTCGGGGACCCTGACGGCATCGCGAGGATGAGGGCGATGTTCGCCGAGACTGCCGCATGGCAGTTCCAGGATCAGCGAGACTTCGCGAACGCTCAGTTCTGGGCTGCCCGCGCGCTGCAGTGGTCGCACCAGGTTGCCGACGACTACTACGTCGGCCTGTCGCTGGTGCGGATGAGCCAGCTGGCCTGCGACCAAGGTGACGGCGCCGAGGCCGAAGAACTGGCGGGCGCCGCGCACCGCAGCGCGCCGGGCGATTCACTGTTCGCTGCCGCTTCGCTCACCTTTCGTGCCCACGCTCTCGCACTCGCGAACGACCGCGGCGAGAGCGCACGCACATACGACCGGGCGCGTGGGATCGTCGATCGGGCACAGCATGATCCGAAGTGGGGAATGTTCCTCGACAACTCCTACATAGATGCGCACGAAGCCCACACCTGTGCTGAGATCGGCGAATTCGTGAGTGCTACACAGCAGTTCGAGGGGGCGCTGGCCCAAATGCAACCGGGTTACCCTCGTGACAAGGGGGTGTATCTGGCTCGGGCTGCCGTGGCTCACATGTATGCGGGGGAGATCGAACCGGCGGCGCGGCTCGGCTTGGAGGCGCTACAGATCGGGGTGGGAACCTCCTCGGCACGCATCTTGCACAAGGTGCGACATCTCTCGGGCATGATCGACTCCGCCAGTACCCAACCGGGTGTCGCGGAGTTCCGCCACGCCTACGCGACCTGGAAGGCTCAGGAGTGGTCCGACCGTACGTAGTGCTCTCTGTCGCTGCCAGCCTCGACGGCTACATCGACGACACCATTCCCGAGCGCCTGTACCTGTCCAATGACCGCGACTTCGACGGGGTCGACCAGTTGCGGGCGGAGTCGGACGCGATTCTGATCGGCGCCGAGACAGTGCGTCGTGATGATCCGCGGCTGTGGCTCAGGAGCCGAGCGCGGCGCGATGCCCGTGTGGCAGCTGGGAAGCCGGCGAATCTGTTGAAGGTCACTGTGACACGGACTGGGGACCTCTCCCCTGACGCTCGTATGTTTCACCATCACGTCGAAGCGGGCCGACCGATCGTCTACACGACGATGGAGGGGGGCGCGAAGATCGGTGAGTCCCTCAGCGAGGTGGCCGAGGTCGTGGCGATCGCCGATGTCAGCTTCTGGGAGGCGTTGCTGGAAGATCTGGGGAGCCGTGGTGTCGGTCAGCTCATCGTCGAGGGCGGAACTCATATCCACACCGCCTTTCTCGAAGCCGGATTGGCTGATGAGCTCCGCTATGCGGTAGCGCCACTGCTGATCGGACAGGCCGAGGCGCCGCGGTTCGTGCACCCTGTTGTCTTTCCCGGAGGCCCGCGGCGGCGACTGGAGTTCATCGACTGCACCGCACTCGATGATGTGGTGGTGTTGCGGTACAGGCCCAAACGGACCAGTTCGACTCCGGGAGGGACATAGCTTTGCTGCGAGCGGGTGGTTATCCGGCCGGGCTCGTGCCGCCGGCGGTGTGCAGCCGACTGTCCGGGATCGTAACCGGCGAGCCGGTTTTGATGGCCGCGACGACTGCGTCGATGCTCGCGGAGATCAATGCGGGTTGGTCGGATGGGATGTCGTGTCCGGCGTGATCCGCGATCACCAACAGGGCATCGAGGTTTGTCGCGAGTAGCCGCTGTCCTTGCTGCCATCGTTCTTCGACTTGCTCGATGGTGAGCGGGGCGTATTCCTCGGCCTCATCCGGCGTCAGACGCAGCCAGCGGCCGATCGCACTGGCAACCACGACGGCGGGTACCGACGGCCACTGGGTAGTTGGAAGTTCTGCCTGAGAGCGGGTGAGGTCGAGTCTCGACGATCCGTCGCCGTCCTCGCTGTCGGGCCAGTGACCGACTTCCAGATGGCTCAACACCGTCGAGTCGACGAGAACGAGTCCTGCGGTGTGGGTGGGGTATCGGGCGGCGTACATCAGTGCGATCAGGCCGCCTATCGAATGCCCTACGAGCACAGGGGGCGTGTCGACCCCGAGGTTGTTCAGCAGGGTTCGCAGCTCCTCGGCGAGGTCTCCCAGCGTTCGCGGCGTGCGGAGATGTGGCGGCAGTGGGGAGCTGGCTCCGATACCGGCCCGGTCATAGGTGATCGTCGTGTGTCCGGAAAGCTGGGCCAGGACGTCATCCCATTGGGATTGGCTTGTGCCCAGAGCATTGACGTACACGACCACTACCGATGAATCGCCTGTTACGAGCGTGACCGCTGCTTCGTAGCCGAGGTCGACCCTCTCGAATCGCCGCATTCTCAACTGATACCACCCAGGATGCTGCGGTTCGTGTGAATCGGGTGGCGCTGCGCGCGGATTCGCTTGCACGGGGATGATCGGCTGACATGGACACGGCGGCCGGTGGGCATTCGGAACCAGGGTGTTCTCGCTGCCTCCCCGATTCGTGAGACGTCGTATCGCTGGCTCACCCGTGTAGGTCGGTGCGAGCGCCGCGGCCCGGTCGGTTCGAGTTCCATTCGTCGACAGTTGGTTCGAGCCAGCCGCGGACGGTGCCTTTCGGGAGTGTACCGTCGTCGTTGACGGGCCCGATGATGGCGTCCTCCGGAGGGAGGTTGTACCGGCTGAGGGCGGAGGGGGCTACGCCTATCCGTTCGGCGAGCTGGGCGCGGTTCAGGAAACGAAGGGGCTTGTCGTTGGTCGTGGTCACGGATATCTATCTAGCGCGTTCTCGGGTATTCCGAAGCCGGAAAGGACTTTTACGGTGGAACGAATCTCGACAGGCCGGTCGGCTGTTCTTCGATGCTGCGTTACCGGCGGGGTCACCGCAGGCCCTGGCGAAAATCAGTTGAGAGCGGGGCGGTGGGGTGTGAATCTTGTTGTACCGCACTGCAGGAACGGGGTGCGGGGAGTAACCCGCCGGAGGCGGGTTACTGGCGATCCGTAGCTCAAATGGTCAGAGCACCGCCCTGTCACGGCGGAGGATGCGGGTTCGAATCCCGTCGGGTTGACCGGTGAGGAGCGTGGTGTGGTCGGGGAATGTGTGTTCTGCGTGCGGATCTCGGCGGGGCAGATCGAGGGAGAGTACCCGGGTGGGGTGGTGCGGTTCGCGCCGATCGAGCCTGTGGTCGCGGGGCACATGCTGTTCGTGCCGGGCTGGCATGCCGAGCACCCGGACGTGGCGGCTGTCGGGCGGGCCATGGAATCGGCGGCGGCCTACGGCCGGGCGCAGGGGACCGACTTCAATCTGATCACCTCGGCGGGAGCGGCCGCCACGCAGACCGTCGCCCACCTCCACGTGCACTACGTGCCCCGGCGAGCGGGGGACGGGCTGGGGCTGCCGTGGACGGGGACTTCCGGATCGGGGTGAGACACCCGAGTCGCGCTGTGCGCAGACCACGGCGGCGTAACTCAGTGCCCGGAAGCGGTGGGACGAGTCTCGGACAGCCCGGCGTTGTCCGTGACTCGCGCATCGCCGGAACGGGGTGCGGGAGGAACCCCGGGTTGACTGGTGGGCGTTCGTGTCGGACCCGGGGTGAACGCTGGGGGCATGGGAGAGGTTGACGCGCGGACCCCGCCGCCTCGGATGCCGGGGGAGCTGATCGTTCAATTGGTGGAGGCGTTCAACCGGGGGCCGAGCCGGGTGTTGCCTATGTGTCACGCACTGGACGTGCTGCCATTGCTGCAGGGGGACGACCGTGAATATGCCGTCGCGACACAGTTGTTGAACGCCGGCCGGGTGTTTTATCCGATTGGGATGGAGCCGGGGTGAGGTCCCCGGCTTACGGTTGGCCGGGGGTCGGGAGGGGCTCCACCTCGATCGCGGCGTGCACCTTCGTGATCCCGCCGCGCAGGAGGGCGTAGGGGACGAAATAGAAGGCGTGATTCCAATAGCGGCGGACTATCTTGTCGAACACGCGGCGGGTCTCGGTCGGGGGGAGCATCCGGGCCACCGCCTCCACGGGCTCGCCTTTCACCTTGCCCAGGACGCCGCACTTCTGGATCGTCACGCGGGGAGTGTTCTTGATGCGCTTGGTCTTCCAGGAGCCGTCGTCGGTGATGATCAGCAGTTTGCCGTTCTCGGGGACGCCCCAGACCGGGGTGGGTTTCGGGGTCCCGTCCTTGGTGTAGGTGGTCAGGAGGAGGTAGCGCTCGCGGTAGACGTCGTCGAAGGTCGGAGCCATGGGTCTGGTCACCTCGGGGTGTCGGTGTTCGGGCGGCGCGGACCATCATCGCGCGAACCGGCGACCGCCGCCGGGCGAGCGGCGGACCGGCGCGTCGGGTCAGGGGGTCGGGGCGGAGCGGGATCGGCGCAGAGCCCGGAGTTCGTCGGCGCGGGGCACCGGGACGTCGCGGGACTCGGGGGCGTCGAAGACCCGGATCGTGGGGGACTCGGCGTCGAACGGGGTCCAGACGGGATCGCTATCGGTCGCGAAGGACACCCAGGCGCGGTGCATCTCGGTGGCGAGGGCGTGCGGTGCGTCGGGGCCGGTCAGGGTCGGCAGAGCGTCCGGCCGGTCGAAGACGAACGGGATCTCCATCACGTGGCTCGCGCCGAGCTCGGCGACCGGTGAGCGCCAAGCGAATTCGTAGACGTAGGTCGGATGCGCGGGGGCGAGCGCCGTCGCGATGCGGAGTGCGTCGTTGCGGAAGACCAGGTCGGTGATCACGGCGCAGAAGAGGTCGGCGGGACCGGCGCCGGGGCGGTCGGCGGCGTAGGCGTCCAGTACGGCGGGATCGATGCCGTAGCGGGCGACCGCGTGCGGCAGGATCTCGGCGGTGATGCCCGCCGCTGCGCCGGTGGGGAAGACGAAGAAGCGATACTCCTCGGCGGTCCAGCCGATGAGCAGGGGGACGGTCCGATCCGGTTGGGCGGCAAGGACATCGGACGGTCGGGCAGTCACGTACTCGCCATCGATCACCGGGAACAGGCTCATGACACCGAAGCCGTTGGCCAGCACGGACTCGCCCCAGCGGTCGGGGGTGGGATCCGCGATGATGTCGCGAGCGAGCTCCTCCTGCGCGGTGCGCAACCGGGCCGGATCGAGGGCGCCGAAATCGGCCGCGGTGGGCGCGATCCCGAGCAGGCCCGCCAGGTGCGCGGTCACCTTGGCCGCGTCCTCGGCCGTCGCCACCGTGGATCCGTTGGCGCTCTGCGCGATCGCGCGGTGGAACAGCCCGCGAGCGGGCGGGGACGCGAGCAGGTCGAGCACGCTCATACCGCCCGCCGACTCACCGAAAATGGTGACGTTGCCCGGATCTCCGCCGAACGCGGCGATGTTGCGCCGCACCCATTCCAGTGCGAAGACCTGATCGCGCAGGCCGCGATTGTGTGGCGCGCCCGCCACTGCGGCGAACCCGGAGATGCCGAGCCGATAGTTGATCGAGACCAGCACCACGCCGTCGCGCGCGAAAGTGGTGCCGTCGTACATGGTTCGAGCGTTCGAGCCGCGGGTGAACGCGCCGCCGTGAATCCACACCATGACCGGCAGGCCGTGCCCGCCGACATCCGGGGTCCAGACATTGAGGTTCAGATAGTCGTCGCCGGGAATGCCGTCGCTGCCGATGAGCGCGTCGATCGGCGGCGGGTACGGCGACTGCACACAGGTGGGCCCGAACTCGAGGGCGTCGCGGATGCCCGCCCAGTCCGGCACCGGGGCCGGGGCCTGGAACCGGGCGGGGCCGACCGGCGCCGCGGCGTACGGGATGCCGAGGAATCGGCTGATCCCGTCTTCGGTCCGGCCTCGGATCTTGCCGCCGGTGACGTGGACGATCGTTTCCATTGCGCGGGCTCCTCGAGCTGGGGGTTGAGTAGATGGTGGTTCGCAACTGCGGGACATGCCCGGAACCGGTCGCTCAGCGCGAGTCGGCGGCCGCGATAAGGACCCGCAGCGCGACCACCGTCGATTCCCGGGCGTTCGAGCGCGCGTGCTCGTCGAAATCCGGTGCCGTGCAGACGAACAGGGTGCGGCCGTCGGCCCCGCCGAGCGCGCAGGCGAACGCGCCGGTGCCCAGCGGGATCTCGTCGGTGATCGTGCCGGCCGTGTCGACGCGCAGGACGCGGGCGTGCAGGGCGTCGGCCACCCACAGCCCTGCTTCGGCGTCGAGCGCCGAACCGTCGCCGCCGACGACGACCTGCGCGAGGACGTCACCCAGGTCGTGCGCGGTGGGCAGGTCGCCGAACCGGGCGTGGATGCGCCGGTTGTGCAAACCGCCGTCGGCCGCGATATCGAAGGCGGTGATGCGATTGCCGAGCGTCTCGTTGACCAGCAGCACGTCGTCGTCGGTGATGACGGCACCGTTGGGGAACCGGAGATCGTCGGCAACCTCGGTCACCGTTCCGTCCGGATCCACGCGCAGCAGGGGCGCGGGGCGCGGGGACTCCGCCGCCGCCAGGTCGAATCCGAAGCAGCCGATGTAGGCCCGGCCGTGGCGGTCGACCACCATGTCGTTGAGGTGACCGACCGCGCTGCCGGACAGGTCCGCGTGGGTGACGAGGGTTCCGTCGGCCTCGCGGCGCAGCAGCAGCCGGTCGCGCATGGACACGATCAGCAGCCTGCCGTCGGGCAGCCGGCCCAAACCCGAAGGCCGGGCGGGGACTTCGGCTTCGACACGGAGATCGCCGCCGTCGGCGGTCACGGAGATCACCTGATGGGTGTACATGTCCGACAGCCACAGTCGGCCGTCGTACCAGCGGGGGCTCTCCAGGAACGCGAAACCGGTGAGAACGGTGGTGATGTCAGGGGTCATTCGAGGTCTTCTCTCGGACGTGCGCGCTCGCCGACTCCGCCGGTTCCGGCGTCGCCGCTCGGCGCGGTGCACGAGCGAAACGAGCGCTACCTGAACGATCGTTCAGGCGGGTGAGTGCCAGCATGGATGCGATGCCGATCACATGTCAAGGGGAAACGCGAGCGAATTGCCGGTATTGAAAGCCGAACATCGAATCGCTATCGTTCGACCTGAACACTCGTTCACACGGGATGGATGATGACTACGCACGCTCTCGGCGAGACCGACCTGCTGCCGGCCGGGGCAGAACTGTCCGGCACCCGGCGGCGCCTGTACGAAACCGCGCTGCGGTTATTCGGCGAACAGGGCTACCACGCTGTCTCGGTCCGCGATCTGGCCACCGCGCTGGGACTGCAGCCCGGCGCCATCTACACCCACGTCAGCTCCAAGCAGCAACTGCTGTACGAGCTCGTGGCGATGGGGCACCGGTACCAGCGCGACGTGCTCAAGGACGTCCAGCTCGGCACCGGGCCAGACCCGGCCGAGCAGGTGCGGGCGCTGGCCCGCGCGCACGTGCAGCTGCATCTGCGCTACCGCGAGCTCGCCCGGGTGACCCATCGCGAATTCCGTTCCCTGACAGCGGAACAGCGGGGACAGCTCTACGCGATCCGGGCCGAGACCGAACAGATGTTCCTCGACGTCATCGAGCGCGGGGTCCGGCTGGGCGCGTTCGCCGCGCCCGAGCCGTGGCTCAGCGTCGCCGCGATCGGGGCGATGGGAATTCGTGCGGCCGAATGGTGGACGCCGCAGGCGCCGTTCGGCGCGGACAAGGTCGCGGATACCTTCGCGGACTTCGCACTTCGACTGCTCACGGAACAGGGGTAACTATGCCGTTCGCCGAAAGCCAAGGGGTACGCCTGCATTGGGAGGAGCGGGGCAGCGGAAGCCCGGTCCTGCTGGTGCAGGGCGCGGGATTCGGTGCGGCCATGTGGTATCCGGTGCTGGCGGCGCTGCGCGCGAACCATCGGGTGGTGAGTTTCGACAATCGGGGGATCGGGCGCAGCACCGCGACCCCGGTCGCGAGCATCGCCGACATGGCCGCCGACGCCCGCGCGGTGCTCGACGCGGCCGGGATCGAGCGGGCCCACGTGTACGGGGCGTCGCTGGGCGGGGTGATCACGCTCGAGTTCGCGCGACTGTTCCCGGAGCGGGTCGCCTCGCTCGTGCTGGGGTGCACGGGGATTCTGTCGGCCGAGAAGCCGCGCGCGCCGCTGTGGGCGGATCTTCGATTCTGGCTGCCGCCCGCGCTGACCGTCGCGGCGTTGCGGACGCGGCTGTACGGGCCGGCCGCGCCCCGCGCGGAGATCGACGCCGACCTGGCGGTGTTTCGCGCCGAGAAGCGCAGTCGCATGGCGCTGCGCGCGCAACAGCAGGCATTGCGTTCGTACTCGATCGCCCCGGCCGAAGTCGCGCGGCTGACGGTTCCCAGCCTCGTGTTGCACGGGGAAGCCGACCGGGTCGTGCCGGTCGAGTTCGGGAGGGAGCTGGCGAATACCCTGCCCGACAGCCGATTGCGGACCTACCCGGGGTGCGGGCACAACTACCTCATCGGCGCCGGTGAGCAGGCGAACGCCGACGTGCTGCGGTTCTGCGCGGAGGCGGACGCGAACATTCGCTGACGATCGGGACGGGTTCGCGGGGGTTCGGCGGACCGAACGCGGGTATCGCCGTGCTCGTGCGGTCGGATCGCTCGACACGCCGACGGTGGCGCATCGGCCGTACCCGGGCCGGCCGCCTGGGAGTGTCGTAGCGGGCCGGCGCACGGGCGCCGGATCGCACGACCAGCGCGTTCACCACACGAGGGGAGTTCCACCGGCATGAAGTCCGCCACCGCCGCGGCGACAGCGTTCCTGCTCGCGTTCACCCTGGCCGGCTGCTCGCAGTCGTCGACGGCGGACGAGATGCAACGGTTCTACGACCAGCAACTCGCCTTCGGGGCCTGTGACGGCTACGCCACCACCGTCGGCGACGAGACGGCCATTTCGAGCAACCCGGACTTCCGTTGCGCGCGACTGGAAGTCCCCCTCGACTACGACGACCCGGGCGGGCGCACCATGCGGATCGCCGTCCTGAAGGCGCCAGCGCGCGGTGAGCGGATCGGCTCGCTGCTGCTGAACCCCGGTGGGCCGGGCGGGCCCGGAATGGCCATGGCCGCCGTCGGAGCCAAGACCTGGGCGCAGAGCCCGGTGACCGAACGATTCGACCTGATCGGCTTCGACCCGCGCGGGGTCGGGGCGTCCACGCCGGCCATCGACTGCTTCGGCGACGCGGAAACCGATGCGGGACAGGCTGTTTTCCCGATGGCATCGAGTGTGGGGCGCTGGAGTGCGGACGACACCCGGGCGCTGGTGGACCGCTGCGCCGAACGCAGCGGCGGCGCGGACGTGCTCGAGCACGTCGGCACCCGGGACGCGGTGCGCGACATGGATATCCTGCGCGCGGCGCTCGGCGACGAGAAGCTCAGCTACCTCGGCCAGAGCTACGGCACCCGGCTGGGACCCGTCTACGCCGAGACCTTCCCCGACCGCGTCCGAGCCATGGTGCTGGACAGCGCCATCGACCCGCACGCGGGCACCGTCGACCGGCGCATCACCCAGTTCGCGGGCTTCCAGCGCGCATTCGACACGATGGCCGCCGACTGCGCCACCCGCCCCGACTGCCCGCTCGGCACCGATCCGGCGCGGGCCACCACGAACTTTCAGCAGCTCGCCCGGTCGGTCGCCGACAAGCCGGTCGAGGTCGAGGGGCATCGGCTGGCCTTCGCCGACGTGTGGGGCGCGGTCACCGCGGGGCTCTACGATTCCGCCGCGTGGCCGGTGATCACCAAGGGCCTCAACGAGATTCGCGAGGGCAAGGGCGACACCCTGGTGGCACTCGGCAACGCGTTCGGTGGTCGCGGCCCCGACGGCCGCTGGCCCAACTTCGCCGAGGCCGCCTACGCGATCAACTGCCTCGACGAGGAACGCCGCACCCCCGAGGAGGAAACCGAGCTGCGCCGCCGCCTGTACGAGGTTGCCCCGTACATGGATCCGGGCCAAGGGGTCGAAGGCGCACGCGACGCCTGCGAGTTCTGGCCCGCCCCACCGACCCTGGGCTACCCCTACGCGGTGGGTATCGAGGGCCTCCCGCAAACCCTCACCATCGGCATCACCGGCGACCCCGCCACGCCCTACCCCGGCAGCGAGTCCCTCGCCGAAACCCTCGGCGGCACACTGCTCACCGTCGACGGCGAACAACACACCGTCGCCCTGTCCGCGATCAGCCCCTGCGTGAACGACGCCGTCGCCGACTACCTGATCAACCTGAAGACCCCGCCCGCCGGGACGCGCTGCACCCTCTAGCCCTGCCGTCGCGGGCCGGGCTGGTGACCGCCCCGGCCGCGCCGCTGGTTCATGTCGTTGCCGGGTGCCGCCGTTCGCGCCGGCCGCCGTTCTCGGCCAATTGCCACCGCGGTGCACAAATCGGCAACCAAGCGGTCGGGGATCCGGTCCCAGTAGTGCCCGGCGTGACCGTCCGGATCGTAGGCATGGGACACGTCGTCGATGAGGTCGTACTGCTCCGGCGTCGCACCGGGCAGCTCGAGGGCGACAGCCGCCCAGGGTAGGAGTCTGTCGAGCGCCACGTACTGCCACCACTCCGCATCCGACCACCATCGGCGCCGTCGGCGGCCACCTCGGAATCCCAGGCGCGCAGACACAATTGGGTGATCACATCGGCCACCCGGGACTTCGCGTCACCGGCTTTCGCGGCTGCCACGATGGTGGCGACGTCGACGACATCTCCAACCTGGTGGGGGCATCGCGGGCACCGGTAGACGGCCCGGGTCAGCGCAGGAGATGGGGGACCAGGACGCGGGTGTCGGGGACGAAGGGCCAGGTGGGGTCGGTCAGGTGGGCGCGGAGCTGGGCGTCGGTCCACCACCAGCCGTCGGCTATCTCGGTGGGCTGGTGGTGCAGGGGGCCGTCGGAGCGGTACTCGTAGGCGAACAGGTGGCAGCGCATCGGTTTTCCGGACCACTCGCCATCCCAGGAGGTGGTCGCCAGGGGGCGCAGGGGGATGGTGGCGGTGATGCCCAGTTCCTCGGAGAGCTCGCGGGCGGCCGCGGCGGCGGGATCCTCGCCGGGGTCGAGCACGCCGCCGGCCAGACAGTCGTGCATGCCGGCGAAGACCGCCTTGGTGTCGGTGCGGCGGTGGACGTAGATGCGGGCGCCGTCCAGGGAGCGGACCAGCACGCCGGCGGCGGCGTGCCAGAGGCCCTCGGCGTAGACGCGGGCGCGGTCCGCGGAGCCGATCTCGTTGCCTGCGGCGTCGTAGATCGCGATCATCTCGGGCATGGGGCTCCTCTCCGCGCCGGGGCCGGCGGTCGACTCGGAACACTAGTCAGGGGGCCGGGCCGGCGCGTACCCGGCCGCTGGCGGGGGTCGGCCGCATGGCGATTCGAGGGCGTGGCGAGTATTCACGGCGTCTCGGCGCGAAGCGCTCGGCCCGACACGATGGCGGTTGAGCCGGGCGCGGTGCGAGCGTGGGGCGCCACCGAGTGCGGCACCGTCGGCCGCAGCGGCTCCGGTGGGTGTGTGCACGACCGCGCCGAGCCGGTGGCCCGACCGGCCATTCGGCGTCACTCGCCCGCCGCGAGCGCACAGGCGGCGTAGCCTCTGGGGCGCAACCGTTTTCGTCAGAGAGGACGTGATCATGCCGCTGCCTCAGGCTTTGGCCGAGCTCAATCGGCGAGTCACCAACCCGGTGCTGGGGGTGCTGGCGCGGGTCGCGCCGGGGTTCGGGATCGTGCGGCACGTCGGCCGCAACTCCGGGCGGGCCTACTCGGTCCCGGTCATGGTGTTCGAGCGCGACGGGGGCTATCGGATCGCCCTCACCTACGGGCGGAACGTGGACTGGCTCAAGAATATTCGAGCGGCGGGCAGCTTCGACTTCCAGACCCGGGGTCGGGTCGTGCGGCTCGTGGACCCGGTGGTGGGACAGGACGCGTCGGCCTCGTGGGCTCCGCCGGGCGTGCGTCAGGTGCTCGTCGCGTTGTCCGCCGAGAACTACGTGCAGGCGCGTATCGCGGACTGACGCGACACGCGATCGGATTTCCTCCGGTCGCGTCGCGGAAGACGCGACGCCCATGTGGTCGGCCGCGCAGCTTCCGATGCCCGGGCCGGACGGGATCCGGACGCCTTGTCTTCGCGACTCGAACCACTCGCGGGCGGGCTTCCCTCCTTCGCCTACGCGCCGAGCACGCCGCGGACCGCCTCCAGTCGCCGGGTGCGTGCGCCTCGTGCCGCGCGTCGGCGGGCGGCGATGCCGCGCCTCAGCGCGGGGTGAGGCGGATGACGACGCCGCCCTGCTGCCAGGTCTGGTAGATGTCCGCCTTGTTCGGTGCGCCGTCGGGATCGAAGCCGATCCCGTTGAACGTCGCGTTGCGGGCGTTGTCGCGGGCGACGAGCTCGTACAGGCGCATCACCGACTCGCTGTCGGTGTGCACCTCGGCGTCCGCCGTGCGCCGGGGGCCGCCCGCGGTGAACTCGAGCGGGACGTCCTTGCGGATGTTGCGCACCCACGGGTGGTCGGCCGTGCCGATGAGCAGGTCGCCCTCGTGCCGGGTGTACGCCAGCGGGACGTCGTAGACCCGGCCGGACTTGCGGCCGACGACGTGCAGGATCAGCAGGCGTTTGCCGACGACGCCGGCCGGGCCGGGCACCTTCAGCAGCAACCGGATGATCCTGTTGAGGAAGCCCTGGTAGCCGCGGATCGGCTGCGGTCCGGTCGTGGTGGGGGTTCCGAAGGGGTTGGGCTCGGGCGGCTGGGCGGTCATGGCCACACTCCTTGCCTGAAAGATGTTGTACGGCAGCGGCATACGCGCGCAAGTATAGGACGCGCAGGTGGGTGGCCCCGCGTGTTCCCTGCCGTGCGGGGTGTGGCCGGGGTGCCGGTTCGAAATCCCACCTGTTTCGCAGGGCTCCGGCATCGGATGGAAGCTGTAGATTTGCTGAAGTCCAGTGCCCTGCCTGCGAGGAGTGTGCCGATGACCGACGTGGTTGATCGTCCGGCCCAGCCCGGACCCCCCGGTTCCTCGGGCCGACATGCGGCGGTGGAAGAACAGATCGGCATGGCGTGGTGGTGGGTCGCGGGCGTCGCCATCCCCGCTGCTGTGGTGTTGCTGCTCTCCGCCACGCGCTACGGATACTTCGGCGACGAACTGTACTTCCTCGCCTCGGGCCGGCGGCCCGCGTTCGGCTACGCCGACCAGGGCCCGGTGCTCCCGCTGCTCTCGCGGCTGATGGACATCCTCGCCCCGGGCTCGTACTTCGCCCTGCGCCTGCCCGCGGTGCTGCTGACGGTCGCCGCGATCGTGCTGTGCGCCATGCTCGCCCGCGAATTCGGCGGCGGACGCTGGGCCCAGGTGCTGGCCGCCCTCGGCTACGCCACCTCGCCGTTCCTGCTGCTGCAGGGCGCGATGCTCACCACCAACGCCATCGACACCGCGCTGTGGGTGATCATCACCTGGCTGGTGGTGCGCTGGGTGCGGACCCGCCAGGACTGGCTGTTGCTGGCCGCGGCCCTGGTGACCGCGCTGGATCTGCAGGTCAAATGGCTGATCCCGTTCTTCTGGATCGCGGTGGCGATCAGCAGCCTGGTGTTCGGGCCCCGTGATCTGGTGCGCCGCCCGCTGCTGTGGGCGGGCGGGGTCATCGCGGTGCTGGCGACCGTGCCCGAACTGCTGTGGCAGCACGACCACGACTGGCCACAGCTCGAGATGGGCCGCATCATTGCCGCGGAACAGGACATTCTGGGCGGACGGCTGCTGTTCGTGCCGATGTCGGTGAGCCTGGCCGGATTCCTCGGCGCACTGCTGCTGCTCTGGGGGCTGTGGGCACTGCTGACCTGGGACCTGTTGCGGCCCTATCGTTTTCTCGGCGCTACCTTGATCCTGCTGTTCGTGGCCTTCCTCGTCACCGGCGGCCGCATCTACTACGCGGCGGGCATGTACGGGGTGATGATCGCCGCGGGCGCGGTCGCCCTGGTCACCACCGCCGAACGGATTCCCGCGGTGGGGCGGCGGGTGCTGACCGTGGCCACCGCGCTCCTCGCCCTGGCGGCAACGGCTTTCGTGCTCTACTCCACCCCCTGGCGACCGGCGGACGACATCACCCCGCCCGCCGACGACGCCGAGGCCGCGATCAATATCGGCGTGTACGGCTCCTTCGGCTGGCACGAACTCACCGACGAGGTGATCCGGGTCTACGACGCGCTGCCGCCGGAGGAGAAGTCGCGCGCGGTCATCCTCACCGACACCTATTGGCAGGCCGCCGCTCTGGATCAATTCGGCCGCGATCAGCTCCCGCCGATCTACAGCCCCAGCCGCGGTTTCGGCTACTTCGGCGCACCGCCGGACGACGCCACCGCCGTACTGGCCGTCGGCGGCTACGAGGTGCTGCTGCGCACCCAGTTCGAGCGGGTCGAACCGGTCGGCAAGGTGGATACCCGTATCGGATTCCCGGGCAATACCCAGGACGTCACCATCTGGAAGTGCACGGGGCGGAAGGAACCGTGGTCGAAGGCGTGGCCGAACTGGATGCATCTGTGACCGCGACGGATGCGTCTGTGACCACGACCAGGCGCCGCACGGGAGCGGGGGCCTCGCCGAGCAGGAAGCGCTCCAGCGGATCGGCCAATTCCGGTATGTAGGTGAGCAGTTCGGCGCGCAGCGGGCCCTGCACCTCCAGCTGGCACAGCACCCCGGCGGTGGCCACGATGGCCCGCCCGATGGGGGTGTACTCGGGGGCGGAGGTCAGTTCCCGGCACACGTTGGTCAGGCGTAGATCGGTGGCGCGCAACACCTGTCGCCGCAGCCAGGGCGTGGTCAGGCGCACCTCGCGGTGATAGAACAGCTCGCGGATCTCGAAGGTGTTCTCGCGCAGCGCCGCGATGTCGAAATCGCGGTCGGTGCGCACGAATCCGTAGCGCCGCAGCACCTCGAGGAGCTGATCGTTGCTGCCGTTGAAGGCCGCGTCCCCGATGTCGCCCACGAGCGTGGGGAACTCGGCGGGCGAGACCGGGCAGGCGCCGAAATCCATCACACCGAGCCGTCCGTCGGGCAGCACCCGGAAGTTGCCCGGATGCGGATCGGTGTACAGCCGTCCGGTCCGCACCCCCGAGGACAGTACGAACCGG
The DNA here is from genome assembly GCF_053645575.1 of Nocardia sp. NPDC055321. NCBI lineage: Bacteria > Bacillati > Actinomycetota > Actinomycetes > Mycobacteriales > Nocardiaceae > Nocardia > Nocardia sp. NPDC055321. The sequence goes on along the minus strand of NZ_JBSHMS010000005.1, from coordinate 452,240 downwards.
GCGATCAGCAACCCGATGCGGTCCTTCTCCCGCTGGGCGCCCGACTCGATGATGCGCGGCAGCGGAATGCCGTCGAGCCATTCGCTGATCAGCACGTCACCCCGCTGGTGGACCACTTGCGGCACCACGAAATCCGGGTCGCCGGCGTACGCCTCGGCGAACGCGCGCTGGGTGGCCGCCTCGGTCTCGTAGTCGAGTTCCTCGGTGATGCACTCCGACAGCGCCGCGGCCAGTGCGCGGGTGTCGGCGGCCGGCGCGAAAACCGTTGCCAGCGGGGCGAGCCGGCGGATCTGTTCGAGGTCCGAGTGCACCGACTGCCGGGCGCCCGGATACATGATCTTGACCGCGACCGCGCGCCCGTCGTGCCACACCGCGCGGTGCACCTGACCCACCGAGGCCGCCGCGCAGGCACGGGTGTCGAAACGGGTGAACAGGGTCTCCCAGTCCGGGCCGAGGCTCGCGGACATGGCCGCGCGCACCGCGCCGGGCAGCATGGCCGGGGCCGAATCCTGGAGCCGGCTCAGCGCCTCGCGATAGGGCGCGCCGAGTTCGGCGGGCAGGGCCAGTTCGTACAGGGCGAGCAGTTGCCCGAGCTTGGCCGCACAACCCTTGAGTTCACCGAGCACCTGGAACATGTGCTGGGCGGTGCGGGCCTGGATGTCGAGTTCCACCTCCCGCGCCGAGCGGCCGAGCGCGCGCCGTCCCACGCCGCCCGCGCGCCGCGCCGCGTAGGCGACCGGCAGCGTGGCGATCTTGGCGTTGCGGACCGACGCACGAACCGGCGGCTGTCCGGTCGTGTCGGAATCGGCACGTCGGCGCAGCCGCCGGAGTCCACCCTGGCGCGGTTCGGGCATGGAATACCTCCGAAGATCGGTGTCTCAGTGTGTCACGCGGTCGATCACCGGGGGAGGGGGTGCCGGGGAGAAGATTGCTGAGAATTATGGACATCGGGGGTGATTGCGGGCGTATCCGAAGAGTTGTCGTGGACGTCGAAATATATTGTCTGGGACATTGATTCGACGATGACTCCGGATCGGTTACCCGACTTCAACTGGAAGTTCGAACGTTCGTTCGCCCCGGCGGCGAGCTCGGTGGACTGCTTCTAGATCAAATATTGGCGTGTTCGGATAACTGTCAGGGCTCTCGGCGCAGCCCCCTCTGCCGTCCGCGCTGACGCGCCGCGAGCGCCCCGACTACGGAGTGAAGGACGCCGATTCCAGACAGCGCGCGATACGGGCCGCGGACAGCGTCATGGCGTCGGTGGGCCGATGCGGGTCCAGGCCCGTGAGTTCGTGCACCCGGGCGAGGCGGTAGGTGACCGTATTGCGATGGATATTGAGCAGGCGCGCGGTGGCCAGCTGGTTGAACCCGGTGTCGACGAACACCTCCAGGGTGTCGGCCAACATCGGCTGCGCGTCCAGCGGAGCCAGGACCGCGGCCAATCCGGGACGGGCCGAACCGCCCGCCGCGATCGTGTACTCGAACATGAGATCGTCTCTGCGGCAGAGCATCTGCGGCCGATCCAGGCAGCGGCCGAGTTCGGCCAGCATGCGCGCCTCGGTGAACCGGGCCGGAATATCGGCTCGGGAATGGGCGCCGGCCACCCCCACCCAGAACGGCGCGGGCGGGGCGACGCGTCCCGCCGGATCACCCTTGCGCACGATGCGCGCGCCCGGCTGTTCGGCCCGCCGCGTGGGCGCGGTGCTCGCGGGCGAGACGTGCCCGGCGGGATGGGCCGGGAGCAGGCGGGCGGTCAGGGCGGCGATGGCGGCGGTGCCGTCGTCGCCGGGTTGCAGCGGCAGCAGCGCGGTCCAGCCGCCGCTGTCCATCCGCAGGAAGACGCCGGGGATGGCCTCGACGCGATGCCGCAGCTCGCTGGTGTCGCCGCCGCGCGCGGGGCTGAGCCGGAACGCCGCGATCAGGAACGCGTCGGGGACCGCGATGGCCGGTTCGTCCGCCCACTCGATGGGATCGCGGCCGGTCAGCAGCGCGTCGGCGATCGCGCGGCGGCGCTCGAGCAGCTCCCAGCGCGGATCGTGGGCGTGCTGCACGTACGCGGTCGCGATCCGCGTGGTCAGCAGGGTGATGTACTGGATCAGCGCCAGCGCCGAGTCGGTCAGCGTCTGCTGCTCCTCCGCGCTCGCGCTCGCCCGGATCCCGCCCCAGATGTACTCCGCGCCGATCCGGTACCTGCCGAGCACCTCCTCCAGCGGTTCGCCGTCACGCACCCGGCCCAGCGCGATCTCGACCACCTCGCGGGTGTCCGCCTCCGACGGTGTCACCCCGCTGCGCAGGAAGTCGAAGAACAGATCCACGTTGAGCTTGATCCCGCGTTCGACCCCGCTGGCCACCAAGGGTTCCGGCAGCGTCCGGTACGGCGGCAGCGCGCCCTGGAATTCCTCCCGCACCGTCACCGCCCGCCGGTACAGCTGTTCCAGCGCCCTGTCCCCGATTCGCCCCTGCATAACTCTCCTACTACCCGTACAGCGAGTCGATAGTAGCCGCGTAGGCGTTAGCTATCGGTTTGCGCCTCAGTTTTCCGGTGGCGGTGAGGCACTCGCTGCCCGGCGCCCACACGTCGGGCAGCACCACGAACTTCTTGATCTGCTCGACCCGGGACAGCTTGGCGTTGGCGGCGTCCACGCCCTCCTGCACGCTCGCCAGCACCACCGGATCCTGCGCCAGGGCCGCGATACTGCGATCCGATAGCTGATTGCGCTCGGCGAAGGCGGCGACCAGATCGGGATCGAGGCAGATGAGAGCGGTGTTGTAGGACCGGCCCTCGCCGATCGCGACCACCGTGCCCGCCAGCGGAGTGCTCTCGGTGACGGTGTTCTCGATATTCGTCGGGGACATGTTCTTGCCCGCGGCGTTGATGATGAGTTCCTTCTTGCGATCGACGATCTTCAAGAAGCCCTCGGCGTCGATCTCGCCGACGTCGCCGGTGTGCAGCCAGCCGTCGGCGTCGATCGTCTCCGCGGTCTTGTCGGGGGCGTTGCGGTAACCGCGCATGACCATGCGGCCGCGCACCAGCACCTCACCGTCCGCGGCGATCGAGACCTCGGCGCCCGGCAGCGCGGTGCCGACGGTGCCGATCTTGACTCGCTCGGGGCGGTTGACCGTCGCGCCCGCGGTGCACTCGGTCATGCCGTAGCCCTCGCACAGCGGCAGGCCGAGGCCGAGGAAGAACTCGTGGGTGTCGCGCGGGATCGGGGCCGCGCCGGTGACCGCGACGCGAACTTTGTCCAGGCCCAGGCGTTCCCGGATGGTCGCCAGGACGAAGCGATCCGCGAGGCGGAAGCGCGCGGTCTCGAACGCCGACAGCGGGCGGCCGTCGGACACCGCGCGGGCGCGGGCCCGGCCGGTGGCGATGGCCCAGTCGACCAGGCGGCGCTTGAGCGGGCTCGGTTCGGCGCGGAAGCGATCCTCCAGGGCCGCTTTGACTTTCACCCACACCCGGGGCACGCCCAGGAACACCGAGGGGTGCACCTCGAGCAGCGCCTCGGCGACCTGCTTGAGATCGGGACAGGTGGTGATCTGCCCACCGGTGGTCATCGAGAGATAGTGCGCGAACCAGCGATTGGCGGCGTGCGCGTCGGGCAGGTACGACACCACCTTGTCCTCGGGGCCGCCGCCGCCGAATTCGTCGATCACGCGGGCGTTCTCGAGGAAATTGGTGTGGGTCAGCTCCACGCCCTTGGGTGGGCCGGTGGTGCCGGAGGTGTAGACGATCGTGAGCAGATCCTCGGGATCTACCGCGCGCCAGGAGGATTCGAAATCGAAGCCGGGATTCGGGGCCGACTCCAGGGCGGAGAGGGTGGTGGTGCCGGCGGGCTCGCCGTCGATGCAGATCACGTGCTCGACGATCGCGCCCTGGGTGGCGGCCTTGGCAACCGCGGCCAGGATCTGGGATGCGAACTGCTCCTCGCAGATCACGACCTTGTTCCCGGCATTGCCGAACTGGTACGCCAGCAGGTCCACCGGATTGGTGTTGTAGACCGAGAACGGCGTCGCGCCGGTGTGCAGGACGCCGGTGTCGCAGAGGTGGAACTCCGGGCGGTTGGTCATCATGAGCGCGACGGTGTCACCGCGGCCGACGCCCAGGGCCGCGAGACCGGCGGCGATGGATCGAACGCGCTGCCCGTACTCGCGCCAGGTGTGCGACTCGGCGCCGCCGAGCGTTCGCAGGGCGACCGCCTCGGGGTACCGCGCCACGTTCGCCTGAAACGCCTCGCACAGCGTCCGCGGCTGCACCGCCGCTACCTCTGTTGAACTCACGACCTACCTCTGATTCGACTGTGATCGAGAGCACCCCGGCCCTCGGTGTCATCCAGCACACCGCACAAAGACGGGTCGGGACCAGTGGCAATGGCGAAGATCTGCGGGGGCGCGTTTGTGCACATGACCAAAGGGGGATCGCGGGGCGAGATCCGGTGCGCGAATTGCCCGCAATGGTGCTGCGTGGCCGGACACGGCCTGCGATCGGCGGGGCAGTGCGCGTCGAATGATCTTGTTGCACAAACTGATTCGTCAACGGAGCGGTGTGGCGCGGACGTATCGTTGATGGACACGAGGACCGCCGGTACCCGGCTGGGCCGTCCGATCGGGGCGCGATGCGGCCGTGAGGGAGCCCGCCGTGATCACCCCCAGCGTCAGCGGAGTACAGGATTTCATCGACGCCGAACAGGTCGAGTACGTCGACGTCAGGTTCTGCGACGTGCCGGGGGTGCAGCAGCACTTCTCCATACCGGCGTCGATGTTCGGCGCCGAACTCGTCGACGAGGGCATCGCCTTCGACGGGTCGTCGGTGCGCGGATTCCAGGCCATTCACGAATCCGACATGCTGTTGCTGCTGGATCTGCGTACCGCGCAACTGGATTCGTTCCGGACCGCCAAAACGCTCAATATCAACTGTTTCGTGCACGATCCGCACACCCGTCAGGCGTACAGCCGCGATCCGCGCAATGTGGCGCGCAAAGCCGAGGAATACCTGCGCAGCACCGGGCTCGCCGACACCGCGTACTTCGGACCCGAAGCGGAGTTCTACATCTTCGATTCGGTGCGGTACGAGACCGGGATGAACGGGGCGTTCTATCGGGTGGATTCGGCGTCGGGGAGCTGGAACACCGGGTCCAAGCGCAATATCGACGGCAGTCCCAATCGTGGATACAAGGTGCGGCCCAAGGGTGGGTACTTCCCGGTCGCGCCCTACGACGCCGACGTCGATCTGCGCGATCGGATGTGCACGCACCTGCAGCGGGCGGGATTCGAATTGGAGAAGGGGCATCACGAGGTCGGCACCGCCGGGCAGGCGGAGATCAACTACCGCTACAACACGCTCCTGGCCGCCGCCGACGACCTCATGCTCTACAAATACATCATCAAGAACGCCGCCTGGCAGGGCGGGAAAACCGTCACCTTCATGCCCAAACCGCTGTTCGGCGACAACGGTTCCGGAATGCACGTGCACCAATCCCTGTGGAAGGACGGCCATTCCCTGTTCTACGACGAGTCCGGCTACGCGGGCCTGTCGGATATGGCCCGCCACTACATAGGCGGCATCCTGCACCACGCGCCGTCGCTGCTGGCCTTCACCAACCCCACCGTCAATTCCTACAAACGGCTGGTCCCCGGCTACGAGGCGCCCGTCAATCTCGTGTACAGCCAGCGCAATCGCTCGGCCGCGGTCCGAATTCCCGTCACCGGCGCCAATCCCAACGCCAAACGCCTCGAATTCCGCTGCCCCGACGCCTCGAGCAATCCCTACTTCGCCTTCGCGGCGATGATGATGGCCGGCCTCGACGGCGTCCTGAACAAGATCGAACCGGCCCTCCCCATCGACAAGGATCTCTACGAGCTGACCCCCGAGGAAACTGCCGAGGTGACCCAAACTCCCGCGAGCCTCGAGGCGGTGATCGACCGCCTGGAGGCCGACCACGACTACCTGACCCGGGGCAACGTCTTCACCGACGACCTCATCGAGACGTGGATAGCCCTCAAGCGCGAGACCGAGATAGCCGAGATAGCGATCCGCCCCCACCCCTACGAGTTCGACCTGTACTTCGACGTGTGAGGCGCCGCCGCCGCGCTCGTTCGATCGCTGCGGCCCGGGCGTCTGGCTTTACCCGAGGCGTAATCGACGTCACACCCTCGGGCGAAGATGCTTGGTGCATGAGCGAATACGAGAGCATCGCGCGGCGCTACATCGACATCTGGAACGAAGGGGACGCGGGGGTGCGGCGGGCGCGCATCGGCGAGTTGTACACCGCGGGGGCCGAGTTCACCGACCCGCTGGTGCGGGTCCGGGGGGTTGCGGAGATCGACGACATGATCTCGGGGGCGCGGGAGCGGTTCGCGGGACTCGAATTCGGGCTCGGGGTCGTGGACGGGCACCACGACATCGCCCGGTTCACTTGGACTTTGGGCGCGCCCGGCGGCGGCGAACCGCTGGTGATCGGCTTCGACGTGATCACCCTGGTTGACGGGCGAATCGACCGTGTGCACGGATTCCTGGACCGTGTGCCCGCATGAGCCGCCGCCCCACCCGACCCGGACGGCGTTCGGAGGGTAGCGTGTTCGGAAGAACTCGCACCGGCAAACGCGTTGCGGGGAACGGTGATTGAGGTCAGGAGTGAGCGGGGGTAAACGGGTGGGGTGGGTTCTACGTGCGCATAGTCATACGACGCGCGCTCAAACTATGACCTTTCCCTCACTGCCCGCGCCCATCACCCGGGTAGCCATACGATCCGGGCCTGATAGAGGTGGAAGGCGAAGTGCCCATGGATCGAAACGCGTTCGTCGAAGTGATGAACGAGGCGAGCGGGATGCTGGAGTCGGGCCGCGCGGGGGAGGCGCTGGAACGACTGACGGCGTTCGACGACGCGCTCACCACCGCACCCGATCCCAAGGACTACGGGTGGGTCGTGTCCTACCGGTTCCGTTCGGCGTTCGCGGCCGGTGAGTTCGATCAGGCCCTGAATCTGGCCGAGCACGGCCCGGCCCGTTTTCCCGCCGACATCCCGCCCGCCACCCTGTCCACCATGTACTCCATGGCCGTGGAGGCCGCGACCCAGCTGGGCCGGGCCGAGACGGCGGTCGTGATGGCCGACCGCTGCATCGAGATCCGGCGCGGCCACGGCGACAGCGGTGAAGTCCTCATGGCCGCCATGACCGCGTGCACCCTGCTCGGCGACATCGAGCGGCACGACCTGGCCATCAAATACGCGCAACTGCTCATCGCCGAGGGTGAGGGGCACGACGAACACCGCTCCTACGGGTACTACGCGGTCTGCGCGGCCATCGAACACGACGTGCCCGGCCCGCTGCTCGAGACCCTGAGCGCAGGCCGGGAATGGCTCAGCGGCCGCGACAACGAATTCGCCCGCGAGGCACTGGAATACCTGGACAAGGTGCAGTCCGATCCGCCGCCCGCCGCGTCCGGCCCGGCCGACGCCGCGCCCGCCGACCCGCAGGCCACCGAGTACCTGCGCATCTCCGACACCGGAGCCCAGCAGGTCACCGGGCCCGCCCAGCCGCCCGCCGACCAGGTCGCGGGCGGGGAGACCGCCGACGCCCTGCTGGACGCGCAACGTCCCGGCATCGCCGCGGCCGCCTACCGCGCGCTCGTCGACGACGCCTTCGCTACCGGCAAACCCGATCCGCTGATCGCGGGCAAGGCCGTGCTGGGCCTGCTCATGGCGCTCATCTTCGACAACCGCGTCGGCGAGGCGCACGCGGTGTGGATCGACGAGCAGAGCGCGACCTTCCTCGGGGTCTGGGCGCTGGAGAACGGGCAGACCTCGGTCCACGACGCGATCGCCTACAACCTGGTCGCGGCCTTCCTGCACTCGCTCAGCACCGGCGACCGGCACGCCGCCAACCACGCGGTCGACACCCTCATGGCGCGCACCATCGAGTGGGCGTTCGAGAACGACCCGCAGGCCGTGCCGCTCATGCTCAACACCTGGAAGCTGCATCTGCGCGAAATCCACGAGGGCGATCCCGCACCCGAATTCCGCTGGGAACTCGGCCGTTTCGAACAGCGCTGGAACGGACCCGTTCCCGACTCCGGGCTGTACTGGATGCGTCCCTACCGGTGGGTCGTCGACTGGGTCTGACCCGCGCCCGCCCGCTGACTAGGCTGCCCGGCATGGCAACCGAAATCTGGCACAACCCGAAGTGCTCGAAGAGCCGTACCGCCAAGGCGCTGCTCGACGACGCCGGCGCCGGCTACGTGGAGCGCCGCTATCTCGACAACCCGCCCACGGCCGCTGAAATCCGCGCCGTGCTGGGCAAACTCGGCCTCGAGCCGTGGGACATCACCCGCACCGGCGAGGCCGAGGCCAAGGAACTGAACGTCGCGTCCTGGGGCCGCACCCCCGCCGACCGCGACCGCTGGGTCGAGGCCCTGGCCACCCACCCCCGCCTGATCGAGCGCCCGATCGTCATCACCGACGACGGCAAGGCCGTGGTCGCCCGCAGCGAGGAAGCCCTCGACACCCTGCGCTGAGCCGCGTGCGCCCGCCGCCGACGTGCTGCGCTGAATCGCGCAGCTGCGGCGAATATCGCACCGCTTCCGACACACCTCCTCGCCTTGCGGCGAGGTGCGACCGCGTCGCCGGCCGACGCGGTCTGGCGGCGATGGCGGCCCGGGCAGGCGATCAAAGTTCTGGCGCCGGAGATGCGCCGGCTCGCCGAGTACGACGCCGTCGAGGCGGCCGGCGGCACGGTGCCCGCGGGCGCCTCCAGCACCGCCTCGCCGACCCCGACCCGCACCGGCGCCGAACCAGCCCTGGCCACGCCGTCATCGCGGCGGCACTCCCTCCGGTCATCCGGGGACGATCCGCGACCGGGTCGTGCCGCCGACGACTCCGATCGGCGCGGCCTGGCGAGGTTCGATTGCCCGGGCGGATCGGGTGTGACCGCCCGCGACCGAGTCACCGGGCGGTGTGGGGCGCCGGGGTGATCTCGAAGACCGGGAAACCCGGTGCGATCGCGGCCAACTCGGCGTCGGTGGCGTTCTTGGTCAGGCCCTCGAAGAAGCGACCGACCTCCCAGCCCCAGCGCTCGAGGTACTCGCGCAGGACGGGGACCTTGTCGGCGTCGGGCATCTCTGCCGCGGTGAAGGTCTCGACCTTGCGGCCCAGGCGCAGCTCGCCCGAACCCGCGACGCGCAGGTTGCGGACCCACTGGGTGTGCCCGCGCGGGGCGACCAGGTAGCGCTTGCCGTCGGAGTCGAGGATATTGACCATCGTGGTCCGCCACTCGCCGGACTTGCGGCCGCGCACCGCGAGCAGGCGGGAGCCCAGGACGCTGATGCCGAGCTTGGGCAGCAGGTTGAACACGCGATTCATGATGGGATCCAGGCCGCTGGGCAGGATGTAGCGGGTGGCGGCGGTGTCGTTCATGGTCTTCCCTCTCACTCTTCGAGAGCGGTGCTCTCTGATGTGATCAGTGTGCGCGGAATCGCCGCGCATTGTCAAGAGCGGCGCTCTCTAAAAAGGTCGGTGCTCCGAATGTGGCACACTGTTCGCATGAGCGCGCCGCGTACCGCCCGTGAACGGGCCCGGGTCGAGATCACCCGAGAGATCACCGATGCCGCGCGGCGCCAGCTCGCCGAATCGGGCGCGGCCGCGCTCTCGCTGCGGGCCATCGCCCGCGAACTCGGCATGGTCTCCTCGGCGCTGTATCGCTACTTCCCGAGCCGGGACGAGCTGCTCACCACGCTGATCATCGAGGCGTACAACGCCATCGGCTCGGCGGTGGAGGACGCCGTCCGCGCGGCGCGGACCCCGCGCGCGCAATGGATCGCCGCGTCGAACGCGGTGCGGGACTGGGGAATCGCGCACCCGCACGAGTACGCGCTGCTGTACGGCTCGCCGGTGCCCGGCTACCAGGCCCCGCAGACCACGATCGCGCCGGCCGCCCGGGTGCCCCTGGCCGCACTCGGCATCCTGAGCGCCGCCGTCGAGAACGACGCCCTCGCGGTCGGCTCCGAACCGCTCGCACCCGAACTCGCCGCCCAGACCGCCGCGCTGGCGGCGCAATTCGCCCCCGGCGTACCCGAGGCGAACATCGCCCGCATGGTCGTGGCCTGGACCCAGCTCTTCGGCCTGGTCGGCTTCGAACTCACCGGCCAGCTCGTCGGCAGCATGGACCCGGCCGGGCCGCTCTTCGACTACTCGGTCGCGGCCATGGCCGATCTCATCGGACTGCGCGACTAGATCGTGCCCGCGGCGAGGATGCGTACCGCGCACGCCCGCATCGGCCCCGCTCTGTGCTCCGAATCGCGTGGGGTGACCGGGTCGCCGGCACTCGCGCAGGCGAACAAGGCGGCCGTCCCGGGCGATCTCGCCGAGGCGATGGGGAAGACGTGCCGGCTCGGTGGCGATTCGCGCCGGTTTCGGTGTGGCATGGCGTCTAGTGGGCGGGCGTCGGTTCCAAGGGAAACGGCGGCGCGCCCTCGCCCGCTATTCGCAGGTTGCCCCAGGGGTCGCGCTCCTGCAGCACGGCCCGGGCCGGCAGACCTCCCGGCACCATGAGGAACACCTGACCGCGGCCCGGATCGGGCAGATCCACGTGCTCCGGCGCGGAAACCCGGCCGTACCAATGGAATTTGCCGTCTATCGGGTCCAGATGGCCGTTCAGGGCGACGGTCACCGGGAGATCCCCGGCGGGTGTGTCGAGCAGCGCCGGGCCCGAATACTCCGGTCCGGCTTCGAGTTCGGGGACCGGGTCCGCCCCGCCCGAACGCGGGAACCTGTCCGCCCGCGCCCGCCGCCGTCTGCCGAAGCGCCTCACAGCAGCCCCCTGCGCTGCCAGATACGCTTGCCGATCGGCCCCATGAGCCCCTGCTTGTCCAGGAACGCACCGAGATTCGCCGCGCCGATCCCCAGCGCCCGGCGGGCGTGCGGATTGGCGCGGGCCATCCGCCGCGCGCCCCGGCCGTCCTCGATGCCGGCGCGAACGTACATGTGCCAGTTGGTCATCAGATGCACGAACAGCGGCGCGGCGATCGCCACGCACATCCGGGTGTACGCGCGCTCGGCCGCGGTCATGGTCGGTGCGCGCCGGGCCAGTGCGTCGCGGGCGAAACCGATGTGCCGCGCCTCCTCGGTGACGTGAATCCGCATGGCGCGCGCCACGATCGGCTGCAGGTCCGCGTCGTCGAGGGTGCGCCGCTGGATGGCGTCGAAGATCTCCTCGCCGACCAGCGCGCCCACCCAGACCATGGGCCCGCGCAGGAACAGCTGCAGCGAGCTGATCACCAGGCGCTCGTAGCGGTTCGGCCAGTACGGCCGTGCCTCGATGCGGTCGATGAGTTTGCCGAACATCATCATGTGCCGGCATTCGTCGCCCATCTCGGTGAGCGTGTAGTGGCTGTGCCGCGAGGTCGGATCGCCGTTCATGAGCTCGCGCAACAGCAGTCGATTGAGCAGGTTCTCGAACCAGATGCCCACCGAGAGCACGCTCGCCAGCTCCTGGCGGGACAGTTCGCGGCGCTGCTCCGCGCTCATGGCCTCCCACAGCGGCGTGCCGTACAGCGAGATCACCTCGGGCGGGAGAAAGAGTTTGTCCGGATCCAGCGGTGCGTTCCAGTCGATGTCGACCACGGGGTCGTAGGACTTCTTCGCCGATCCGAGCAGCAGGCGCTGCGCGAAGGCCTCGCGGGGCAGTGGTGCGGCCGTTGTCACCGATGCGTCGTCGCCCATGACGGCTCCTGACTCAAGTTACTGATACAACCTGTTACACTCAGATTAGTGGTACACGATGTATCGGTCAATGGACAGGTGGGTATCGTGAGCCGGGTGACCGGAACCAGCGCACGCACGTCGTCCGCGGCAGCCGACGGCCGCAGCACCCGCTGGAACGGCCACAAGGCCCGCCGCCGCGCCGACATGCTCGACGCCGCCCTGACGGTGATCGAGGCCAACGGCACCGACATCTCGGTGCAGCAGATCGCCGACAAGCTCAAGGTGCCGCGCCCGGTGGTGTACCGGCACTTCAACGGCCGCGCCGATCTCGACGAGCAGATCCGCCGCCACATCCTCGAATCGCTACTGGCCGAACTGCTTCCGCGCCTGCGCCCGGACGGGACCCTCAAGGACGCGGTGCGCGGCGCGGTCGGCACCTACGTGGGCTGGGTCGAGCGGCATCCGAACCTGCATCGCTTCCTGGCCACCGCCGACCCCCAGGGCGAGTCCTCGCGCGCGGTCGCGGGCGCCCGCGACCGCATCGGCGGCCAGCTGGCGGACCTGTTCGCCGACACCCTCGCCGGGTTCGGACTGGATCGAAACCGCGCCCGCCCCATGGCCTTCGGGATGGTCGGCTTCGTCGACGGGGTGGTCAACAGCTGGCGCGCCGAGGCCACCCTGACCTCGGAACAGGTCGAGGGCATCCTCACCGAGTCGGTGCTCGCGCTGATCGAGGGCAACGCCCGCAGCCTCGACGTCCCCATGTCCCGGGACACCGTCGTCGGCGAGCTGATCTCGCGCGCCGAGGCCGTGCGCGCGCAGTAGTCCGGAACGAGCGCGGGCACCGGCGCGCGATCGCGCCGATGCCCGCAGAGGCCGTACCGGGCTAGGCGGTGCGCGCGCCGCCGCGCTCGGCCAGCGCCCGGTAGCTCGCGTTCCACAGCCACTCCACCGGGCCCTTGTCGAAGCGGCGCAGCCACAGGTGCGCGAAGATCAGCATGAACGCGCTGACCACCAGGTAGACCCCGACCGTGAACGGCACCCGGGCATTGCCGGTGAACTCCGCGGCCAGGCCCAGTCCCCAGCCGTAGCAGATGGCACCCGCGACGAGGTTCTGCAGGATGTAGCAGCTCAACGCCATCCGCCCCACCTCGGTGAACCGCCTGCCTACCACGCCCGGCGCAGGCCGGCGCACGTAGAACTCCGCCACCAGCGCCAGGATGCCCAGCGCCACGAACGGCGCGATGCCGTAGCGGGTGAACAGGATGAGGGTCCCGCCAAGCATGCCCAGCGCCAGATCCAGGGGTGCGGCGACGGCGAAACCGATGATCATGAGGCGCTTGCGGATTCGCGCTCCGCCCGGTTCGAAGACGCCCGCGGCGAACAGTCGAGCGCCGAGCAGGAACAGCGCGATACACAGCGGGAAGATGACGATCGCCTCGACGCGGAACAGCAGCGCGTTGTCCAGGCGGAACAGCACCAGATCCCAGAACGACCCGTCCGCATAGGGATTGGGGTCCAGCACCTCGGAGGACGACGAATCATCCTGTCCCGAACCCGATATCGCGGCCAGCGCCACCACGACGGCCAGCAGGGTGAGCAGCGCGGTGTGGATGCCGGCGGCGATCCACAGCCAGCGGCGTTGCGCCCGGGGACTCGTCGCCAGCACGAACGCCACGACCAGGCCGGTGGCCGCGTATCCCATCAGGACATCGAATTCGGCCACGAACAGGAAGTTCAGCAGGCCGTCCAGGAACAGCAGCCCGGCCCGCCACGGGTATTTGCCGGGCCACGGCCGGCCGCCGCGGGCGGCCGAGCGCTGCTGGATCGCGAGCCCGATGCCGAACATGATGGTGAGTAGACCCAGGAACTTGCCCTGCGCCAGTTGTTGCAGGAACCGCTCGGCCCACAGCCAGATCCCCTCGGGCTCGTCCGTGCGGGAGATGTATCCGGGGAGACCGCTGATGTTGGTGAAGATCCAGACGTTGGTGCCCAGCGTCCCCAGGATGGCGATGCCGCGCAGGACGTCCAGGGCGGCCAGTCGCGATGAACGCGGCTCGGCCGGAACGGGTTTCGACCCGGTGTCGGTGGTGGTCCGGGGTGCGAGCTGCGGAGCGGGTACCGGTTCGGCCATGCCGGATATTCTGCCGACGCGGCAGGTCAGCGCGGATCCACCGGCAGAACGATCGGCGGTGCGACCAGAGGATGACCTGCCCCCGAGGTGCGCCGTTGCCCAGGCGGCCACCATTCGCGGCCGCGTCGCCTAGGCTCGACGCCATGCAGCGCATTATCGGAATCGAGGTCGAGTACGGCATTTCGACGCCTTCGGAGCCGTCGGCCAACCCGATTCTCACGTCGACCCAGGCGGTGCTCGCCTACGCCGCGGCGGAAGGCGTACCGCGGGCCAAACGCACCCGGTGGGACTACGAGGTGGAGTCACCCCTGCGCGACGCGCGAGGATTCGATCTGGGGCGGCTCAACGGGCCCGCGCCGGTGATCGACGCCGACGAGGTCGGCGCGGCGAACATGATCCTCACCAACGGCGCCCGGCTCTACGTCGATCACGCCCATCCCGAGTACTCCGCCCCCGAGGTCACCGACCCCCTGGACGCGGTCATCTGGGACAAGGCCGGCGAGCGGGTCATGGACGCCGCCGCCCGCTACGCCTCGAGCGTGCCCGGTGCGCCGCGCATGCAGCTGTACAAGAACAACGTCGACGGCAAGGGCGCCTCGTACGGCACCCACGAGAACTACCTGATGAGCCGGGACACCCCGTTCAACCAGATCATCGTCGGGCTCACCCCGTTCTTCGTCTCACGCCAGGTCGTCTGCGGTTCCGGTCGCGTCGGCATCGGCCAGTCCGGTGACACCGCGGGCTTCCAGCTGTCCCAGCGCGCCGACTACATCGAGGTCGAGGTCGGGCTCGAGACCACGCTCAAGCGCGGCATCATCAACACCCGCGACGAACCGCACGCCGACGCCGACAAGTACCGCCGGCTGCACGTGATCATCGGCGACGCCAACCTCTCCGAATGGGCCACCTACCTCAAGGTCGGCACCACCGCCCTGGTGCTGGACCTGATCGAGGCGGGGGAGGACCTGTCCGATCTGCAGCTGGCCCGCCCGGTGACCGCGGTGCACACGATCAGCCACGACCCGACGCTGCGCGCGACCGTCGCGCTCGCGGACGGCCGGGAACTGACCGGCCTTGCGCTGCAACGCATCTACCTCGACCGGGTCGAGAAGTTCATGGACCGCGAGGGCAACGACGACCCGCGGGTGCAGGACGTCATCGAGAAGTGGGCCCACGTCCTGGATCTGCTCGAGCGCGATCCGATGGAGACCGCCGACCTGCTGGACTGGACCGCCAAACTCCGCCTGCTGGAAGGCATGCGCCAGCGCGAGGGCCTGACCTGGTCCGCGCCCAAGCTGCACCTGGTCGACCTGCAGTACTCCGATGTGCGCCTGGACAAGGGCCTGTACAACCGCCTGGTGGCGCGCGGATCCATGCAGCGCCTGGTGACCGAGCAGCAGATCCTGGACGCGATGACCAACCCGCCCACCGACACCCGCGCCTACTTCCGCGGTGAGTGCCTGCGCCGCTTCGGCGCCGACATCGCCGCGGCCAGCTGGGATTCGGTGATCTTCGATCTGGGCGGCGACTCGCTGGTCCGCATCCCCACCCTCGAGCCGCGCCGCGGCACCAAAACCCATGTGGGGCAGCTGCTGGACGGGGTGTCCACCGCCGCGGAATTGGTGAAACAGCTCACTCGCTGAGCGATACCCGAGGGACGTCACGCGGTGCGGGCCGAGCGCCCCGCACCGCGTTCGCGTGCGCGGCGCGCGGTCGCGGGCACCGCGGCGTGCCCCGGCGCCGGCACCGCGCACGAGGTGGGGTTCACCCCCTATAGCCCCTAATTTCCGGGGTGTTCGCGGGCGGTGCCCGGCGGCGCCGAACCGGGCGCTCGACCTACTTTTTCGAGGGTTCGAGGGGTTACCCCCGAAGAACTTTCCGTGCTTCGGGGCCGTACCCCGCAAGGCTGCCGGAAGGTCGCGGAAAGACGGCATTGCGGTTAATCCGGCATGTTGCGGTCGTCGCTGGGTACTGTTGGGTGCACGGGCACCGGCTTTTTCCGATGCTCGCCGATGATCACAGAGGAGGTCGGCTGCTATGGCACAAGAGCAGACCAAGCGCGCCGGTGGTGGCGACGAGGACGAGGGGCCCGTCGGGGACGGTGCTGCGGGGCAGGAGCGTCGCGAGAAACTGGCTGAGGAGACCGACGACCTGCTCGACGAGATCGACGACGTCCTCGAGGAGAATGCCGAGGACTTCGTGCGCGCCTACGTTCAGAAGGGCGGCCAGTGACCTCAGGCGACCCCTTGCGCAGCCAGATGGGGCTCGCTCTTTCGTCCTTCTCCGAATATCTCCGGCTCCACGCACCGGAACTGTTGCCCGGCAACGATTTCCGGGTCGACGGCGCATCCGGTTCGGGTGCGCCGTCCGACATCGCGCCGCACGGCACCACCATCGTCGCGGTCAGCTACCGCGGCGGTGTGCTGATCGCGGGCGATCGCCGTGCGACACAGGGCAATCTGCTCGCCAGCCGTGACATCGAGAAGGTGTACATCACCGACACCTTCTCCGCGGCGGGCATCGCGGGCACCGCGGGCATGGCGATCGAGATGATCCGCCTGTT
This sequence comes from Nocardia sp. NPDC055321, assembly GCF_053645575.1. Lineage (NCBI taxonomy): Bacteria > Bacillati > Actinomycetota > Actinomycetes > Mycobacteriales > Nocardiaceae > Nocardia > Nocardia sp. NPDC055321. The sequence goes on along the minus strand of NZ_JBSHMS010000005.1, from coordinate 435,850 downwards.
CGCGGTGGAGCTCGAGTACTACGAGAAGATCGAGGGGGTGCCCCTCACCTTCGACGGCAAGGCCAACAAACTCTCGAAGATGGTGCGCGACAACCTCCCCGCGGCCCTGCAGGGTCTCGCGGTGGTGCCGATGCTGGTCGGGTACGACCCCGACCAGCCGGACCCGGACAAGTCCGGGCGCGTCATCTCCTATGACGTGGTCGGCGGCCGCAGCGAAGAGCGATTCGGTTACACCGCTGTCGGTTCCGGCTCGCTGTTCGCCAAGTCGTCGCTGAAGAAGACCTATCGCCGGGGCATCGATCAGGACCGGGCGCTGAGCATCGCCGTGGAAGCCCTGTTCGACGCCGCCGACGACGACACCGCCACCGGCGGCCCCGACACCATGCGGGGCATCTATCCGACGGCGATCGTCATCGATTCCGAAGGCGCCGTTGAGGTGTCGGAGGACCGGCTGGCCGAGATCACACGCGGGATCGTGGCCGCGCGTGGCGACGAAGAGGGGGATGCGCAAGCATGACACTGCCGTATTACGCATCCGCCGAACAGATCATGCGCGACAAGACCGAACTCGCGCGCAAGGGCATCGCGCGCGGGCGAAGCGTCGTCGTGCTGGTCTACGACAAGGGCGTGGTGTTCGTCGCGGAGAACCCGTCGGCGACCCTGCACAAGGTGAGCGAGTTGTACGACCGCGTCGGGTTCGCCGCGGTCGGCAAGTACAACGAGTTCGAGAGCCTGCGCCGGGGTGGCATCCTGCAGGCCGACCTGCGCGGGTACCAGTTCGACCGGCGCGATGTCACCGGCCGGTTCCTGGCCAACCTGTACGCGCAGAGCCTGGGCACGATCTTCACCGATCAGCTCAAGCCCTTCGAGGTGGAGATCTGCGTCGCCGAGGTCGGGTATCCGGAGGCCGAGTCCAACTCGGTGCTGTACCGGATCAACTTCGACGGATCCATTGTCGACGAGCGCGAATTCGTGGTGATGGGCGGCAACACCGACCCGATCGTCACCGCGCTCAAGGGTTCGTACAAGCCGGGGCTGCCCCTGCACGACGCGGTCTCGGTCGCGGTGGCGGCGCTGGCCAAGGCGACACCCGAGGGCGCCGACAAGGACAAGCGGGTGGCGGGCTCCTCACTCGAGGTCGCCACCCTCGAACAGGCCCGGCCGCGACGGGCGTTCCGTCGCATCACCGGCGCCGCTCTGCAGGAGCTGATCACCGGCAGGGCACCCAGCGCCAAGGCCGCCGCCGAAGCGGACAAGCCCACGGGCGGAGATCCGTCCCAGGCATAGGGAATTCGCGCAATCCCCGGTCATCCACCGCATTCGGATGACCGGGGATTTTCGACGCCGTCCCGCATCGGATCCCACATGCTGAAATTCGGGTCGCGCGCAATTCGACGCGCGGTCCGGAAAGCGCCGTACCCGCCCCGGATTCCCGGTGCGCGACCCGGATTCGTTTTCCCGCACCGGGTGTCGGGACGCGCACAAATCCGGGCCCGCTCGCCCGTCCCGGCCACCGCGCCGCCCCCGCCGATCCGGCGCCGGCGGGCTCGCACTCGCCTCACCTGAGTGTTTGCAGTCTGCACAGCAGAGTGCAAAGGGGACTTGCCTTTTCGCTGGCTACGGCCCGTGCGGCGTTGCATCCCGTGCTAAATCGTTGTGAATACGTTTGCACCATGTCTCTCACAGCGCCCTTATCGGGCAGCGTATCGCTGTAATGTCGATAGGGTGCAGCGACGAATCATGGGGATCGAAACCGAATTCGGGGTGACGTGCACCTTCCACGGTCACCGTCGGTTGAGTCCTGACGAGGTGGCCCGGTACCTTTTCCGCCGGGTAGTTTCCTGGGGCCGTAGTTCTAACGTGTTCCTCCGCAATGGCGCCCGGCTCTACCTCGATGTCGGTTCGCATCCGGAGTACGCGACGGCCGAGTGCGACAGCCTGGTGCAGCTGGTCACTCATGACCGCGCCGGTGAACGGGTCCTGGAGGATCTGCTCATCGACGCCGAACAGCGTCTCGCCGAGGAAGGCATCGGCGGCGACATCTACCTGTTCAAGAACAACACCGACTCCGCGGGCAACTCCTACGGGTGTCACGAGAACTTCCTCGTGGTGCGCGCCGGCGAGTTCTCCCGCATCTCCGACGTGCTGTTGCCGTTCCTGGTGACCCGGCAGCTCATCTGCGGTGCGGGCAAGGTGCTCCAGACGCCGAAGGCGGCCACCTTCTGCCTCTCGCAGCGCGCGGAACACATCTGGGAGGGCGTCTCCTCGGCGACCACGCGCTCGCGGCCCATCATCAATACCCGCGATGAGCCGCACGCCGACGCCGAGAAGTACCGCCGCCTGCACGTGATCGTCGGCGACTCCAACATGGCCGAGCCGAGCACGATGCTCAAGGTCGGCACCGCCTCGCTGGTGCTCGAGATGATCGAGGCCGGGGTCGCGTTCCGGGACTTCGCCCTGGACAACCCGATTCGGGCCATCCGCGAGGTCTCCCACGACCTGACCGGGCGCCGTCCGGTACGGCTGGCGGGTGGCCGGCAGGCCAGCGCCCTGGACATCCAGCGCGAGTACTACGCCCGCGCCGTGGAGCATCTGCGCAATCGCGACCGCGATCCGCAGGTGGACGCGGTGGTGGACCTGTGGGGCCGCACCCTGGACGCGGTCGAGGCACAGGACTTCGCGAAGGTCGACACCGAGATCGACTGGGTCATCAAGCGCAAGCTCTTCCAGCGCTACCAGGACCGCTACAACATGGAGCTGTCCGATCCCAAGATCGCCCAGCTGGACCTGGCCTACCACGACATCAAGCGCGGCCGCGGGGTCTTCGACCTGCTGCAGCGCAAGGGTCTGGCCAAGCGCATCACCGAGGACGAGGCCATCGACAACGCGGTCAACACCCCGCCGCAGACCACCCGGGCCAAACTGCGCGGCGATTTCATCACCGCCGCCCAGGAGGCGGGCCGTGACTTCACGGTCGACTGGGTGCACCTCAAGCTGAACGATCAGGCGCAGCGCACCGTGCTCTGCAAGGATCCGTTCCGCTCGGTGGATGAACGAGTCGACAGGCTGATCGCTTCGATGTAGTTCGTGGTTTCAGGCGCAGCGCACCGTGCTCTGCAAGCGGTGCCCGTGCCGCTCGGTCGATGAACGAGTCGACAGGCTGATCGCTTCGATGTAGTTCGCCTCGGTGTAGGCGATCGAACAGCTCGGAACCGGGCCGTGAACCCTCGTGGTTCACGGCCCGTTCTGCTGTTTTGTGAGGTTCGTCCGAACTCGCGGGACGGGCCCGCCGGTGCGCGCGCACCGAAGCGCTACTCGCAGAGGCCGGGTCGTGGTACGCGCGAGCGCGGCGCACACTAGTCTCTACGGGGTGGCGATATCCAAGGTCGAGCGGTTGATGAATCTTGTTATCGCGCTGCTGTCCACCCGCCAGTTCCTGACCGCCGAGCGGATTCGGGATTCGGTCGCGGGATACGAGGAGTCCGCGAGCGACGAGGCGTTCAGCCGCATGTTCGAGCGCGACAAGAACGAGCTGCGCGATCTGGGCATTCCCCTCGAAATCGGTCCGATCAGCCGGTACTCGAGTGCCGAGGGCTACCGCATCAACCGCGATGCGTACGAGCTACCCGACATCGACCTGACCAGCGCCGAATCGGCCGCGGTCGCGGTCGCCGTGCAGCTGTGGGAGTCGCCCGAACTGGCCGCGGCGGCCGAGAGCGGTCTGCTCAAGCTGCGCGCCGCGGGCATTCACGTCGAACCCGATGTCGGCGTCTCGGCGGTGCCCGCCGTGCCCGCGCGCACCCGCGGTTCGGAACCGGTGCTCGGCAAGCTGCTCGCCGCCATCGACGCCGGGCGCCCGGTGCGGTTCTCGCACCGGCAGTCGCACGGCGATCCGGTCGAACGCGACGTGCAGCCCTGGGGCGTGGTCACCCATCACGGCCGCTGGTACCTGGTCGGGCACGACAACGTCCGCGACGCGCAGCGCGTGTTCCGCGTCTCGCGCATCGGCGACGACGTGGTCGAGTACGGCCCCGAGAACACCGTGCACAAACCCGAGGGCCTGGATCTGCGGGCGGCGGTGGCCGAGGTCACCGGTCAGGCCCCGATCGCCGGTTCGGCGACGGTCTGGGTCGCCAAGGGCCGCGGGCAGGAGATCCGCCGGCTCGGCGCGACGATCGAGGATCGGGAACTGGCCGGGCGCGCGGGCGCCATCGTCGAGGTGCCCATCCGCTCGCGGGACTGGCTGGCCCGCCTCATCACCGGACTCGGCGCCGACGCCCTGGTGCTCGCCCCGGAAGATCTGCGCGACAACGTGATTGCCCGGCTCGAGTCGGTGCTCGAACGGACGGAGGTTTCGGCGTGAGCGAGGTAGCGGGCGGCAGTGCCCGGCGTGCGCAGCAGGACGGTGCGCGCGCCTCGGCCGGTTCGCGCGAACGCCGGAGCGCGGCCGCGTCCGGCAGTCGGCTCTCGGTCCGGCTGTCGCGGCTGTTGAACATGGTCCCGTACTTCCAGGCCAATCCCGGCATCAGTGCCGCCGAGGCCGCGGCCGAACTGGGCGTGACCACCAAACAGCTGATGAGCGATCTCGATCAGCTCTGGATGTGCGGCCTGCCGGGCTACGGTCCCGGTGATCTCATCGACCTGTCGTTCTCCGAGGAGAGCATCGAGGTCACCTTCTCCGCGGGCATCGACCGCCCGCTGCGCCTGACCTCGCCCGAGGCCACGGCCCTGCTGGTGGCGCTGCGCTCGATCGCGGATCTGCCCGGCATGGTCGATCCCAGTGCCGCGCACTCGGCCATCGCGAAGATCGAATCCGCCATCTCCGGTCGCACGTTCGAGGGCCCGGCCCTGCCCGCCCCGGTCGAGGCGCCCTCGGTGGCGACGGTGCGTTCGGCGCTCAACGCCAATCACGCGCTGCGCCTGGTGTACTACTCCGCCAGCCGCGACGTGGTCTCCGAACGGGTGGTGGACCCGATCCGCATCGTGCTGGTGGACAGCAACAGCTACCTGCAGGCGTGGTGCCGCCAGGCCGAGGGCGTGCGCCTGTTCCGGCTCGATCGCATCGAGGAGGCCACCGAACTCCCCGAGCCCGCGCGCCCGCCCGCCGAGGCCGCGCTCGACGAGGCCACGGCCCTGGACCTTTTCGTCGACGATCCCGCGGTTCCGCTGGCGCGCCTGCTGATTCGCGCCGACTACGCCTGGGTGCTGGATCAGTACCCGATGCACCGGGTGACCCAGCACGCCGACGGCGGCGTCGAGGCCACCATGCGCTTCGCCACCCTGGACTGGATGGCCCGGCTGCTGCTCGGATTCGGTTCCGGGGTCACGGTATTGGGCCCGCCCGAGCTGGTCGCCGCGGTGCGCGAGCGCTCGGGCGCCGCGCTGACGGCGTACTCCGCGCTGGCCGACGCGCTGTCCCGCGACGGCGAACTCTCCACCGCCGGTTTCGAGGAGGTCGGTCCCGCTTGACCTCTCGGGCAACTCCGGCGCAGCGGGTCCTGGTGTTCGGCGCGGGCAGTATCGGCGTCTTCGTCGGCGGCAAGCTCGCCGCGGCGGGCGCGGAGGTCACGTTCGTCGGCCGTCCACGCGTGCTCGACGAGATCGCCGAACACGGCCTGCGGCTCACCGACCTGGACGGGCACGACGTGCAGGTGCCGCCCGACGCGTTCCGCGGCGTCACCGACGTGAACGACGCCGCGCCGCCGGACCTGGTGCTGATCACCGTGAAATCCGCCGATACCGCCGCGGCCGCAAGCGAACTCGCGGGCCTGCTGAAACCCGGGACGGTGGTGCTGAGTCTGCAGAACGGCATCGGCAACGACATCGTCATCCGGGAGATCCTGCCCACGTGCGTGGTGCTGGCCGGCATGGTCATGTTCAACGTCGTGCATCACGCGGACGGGCGTTTCCATCGCGGCACCGCCGGCGGGGTCGCCCTGGCCTCGGATCCGGTGCTCAACCGGTTCGGGCCGCTGTTCCGGGCTTCGGGGCTCGAGGTGAAACGGCATCCCGATCTGCTGCCGGTGCAGTGGGCCAAGCTGCTGCTCAACCTGAACAATCCGATCAACGCGCTGTCCGGCCGGCCGCTGCGCGAGGAGCTGGCCACCCGGGACTACCGGCGCTGCCTGGCCCTGACCCAGGGCGAGGCGCTGACGGTGATGAACGCCGCCCGGATCACGCCCGCGCGGCTGACCCCGCTGCCGCCCGCGGCGATGGTGCGCCTGCTGACCGTGCCGGACGGACTGTTCCGCCGGGTTGCCGGTCGGGTGCTGGCGATCGACCCGGTGGCGCGCTCGTCCATGGCCGACGATCTGGCGGCCGGTCGCCGAACCGAGATCCGTTGGCTCTGTGGCGAAATCGTGAGTCTGGGTACGATGGTCGGGTTACCGACACCGGTCAATCAGCGGCTCATCGAACTCATCGCGGTCGCCGAGGACGGTGATCGGCGCACGTGGTCCGGGCCGGAGCTGCTGGCCGAGCTGCGGGCCGCCGCCGGCGGGTGAGAGTCGAGTCCGCTCGGCGGGCGGTCGACAGCTCGTCCGGGTAACATCCGGGCAAATCCGCGTGACGACAGGCCGTCCATGGGTTGACAAATGGTTTGCCATATGCCGGTCGGGTAGCATCAAAGCACCACAGTATTGGAGGAAGTCGATGGGTTCACTCAGCGCGACGCACTGGATCATCATTGCGCTGCTGTTCCTGGTTCTGTTCGGAGCCAAGCGGCTGCCGGATGCCGCCCGGGGTCTCGGTCGTTCGCTGCGCATCTTCAAGAGCGAGATGAACGAGATGCAGTCCGACGGTGACAAGTCCGCCTCCGCGAAGGCCACGGCCCCCGCCGCGGAACTCCCGGTCGCCCCGGCCCCCGTCGCTCCGGCGCAGGCGGCCGACGCCGAACTGAAGAAGGACCTGCACAAGGCGTAATCGCCGCAACCGACCCCGGGATGAGGAACCACTCGTCCCGGGGCGAAGTTTGTCCAGGTCCAGCGCGGCGATCAGCGAGGCAGACACTTCCATGCGCATTCCGTTCGACCCCCGGCGCAGTCGGCGCAGGACGAATCCCGACGGCACCATGTCGTTGGTCGAGCATCTCTACGAGCTGCGGTCGCGACTGCTGAAGGCCATCCTGGCGGTCACGCTGACCACCGTGCTCGGCTTCTTCTGGTATTCGCATTCCTTCCTCGGCATCGAGAGCCTGGGCGACATCCTGCGCGGGCCGTACTGTTCGCTGCCGCCCGAGTCGCGCGCGGCCATCACCGCCGACGGTGAATGCCGGCTGCTGGCCACCGCGCCGTTCGAGCAGTTCATGCTGCGGTTGAAGGTCGCCATCACCGCGGGCGTGGTGCTCGGCTGCCCGTTCTGGCTGTACCAGCTGTGGGCGTTCATCACCCCGGGCCTCTACGCCAAGGAGCGCAAGTACGCGATCTCCTTCGTGGCCTCGGGCGCGACGCTGTTCGTGGCCGGCGCGCTGCTCGCCTACTGGGTGGTCGCGCACGCCCTGAGCTTCCTCATGACGATCGGCAACGACGTGCAGGTCACGGCGTTGAGCGGTTCGGAGTACTTCACCTTCATCATTCAGCTGCTGATCATCTTCGGGGTGAGCTTCGAGACGCCGCTGATCATCGTGGGGCTCAATCTCGTCGGTGTGCTCACCTACGCCAAGCTGGTGCAGTGGCGGCGCGGGCTGATCTTCGGCCTGTTCGTCTTCGCGGCCATCGTCACCCCGCAGGACCCGTTCTCGATGCTGGCGCTGGCCCTGGCGCTGACCGTGCTGTTCGAGCTCGCGGTGCAGATCGCGCGGATCAACGACAAGCGCAAGGCCCGCAATGCCGAGAACTGGGCGAACCTGTCCGACGAGCAGGCCTCGTCGCTGGGCGGTCCCGACGGCATCGATCACGCCACGCCTGTGGCCACGCCGGAACCGGTGGCCGCGACACCGCCGGAAAAAACAACGCGAGCTGTCCCGGATTACTCCGATACCCTCTGACGGGTGACATCAAGGTCGCTTACTGGCGAACTGGCGGCATTCGCCGCCGAGCTGAAATTCGCACTGGATCCCTTCCAGCAGAAGTCGTGTGAAGCGTTGCAGGGCGGGCACAGCGTGCTCGTCTGCGCGCCCACCGGCGCGGGCAAGACCGTGGTCGGCGAGTTCGCCGTCCACCTCGCGCTGGCCTCGGGCGGCAAGTGTTTCTACACCACCCCCATCAAGGCGCTCTCGAACCAGAAGTACGCCGATCTCACCGCGCGCCACGGGCGCGAGAGCGTGGGATTGCTCACCGGTGACCAGTCCATCAACGCCGACGCGCCCGTCGTGGTCATGACCACCGAGGTGCTGCGCAACATGCTCTACGCGAGTTCGGATGCGCTGCGCGGACTTTCGTACGTGGTCATGGACGAGGTGCACTACCTGGCCGACCGGTTCCGCGGCGCGGTGTGGGAGGAGGTCATCCTGCATCTGCCGCCCGAGGTCCGCCTGGCGTGCCTGTCCGCGACGGTGTCCAACGCCGAGGAGTTCGGCGCCTGGATGGAGACCGTGCGCGGTGACACCGCGGTGATCGTGGACGAGACCCGGCCGGTGCCGCTGTGGCAGCACGTCATGGTCGGGCGACGCATGTTCGATCTGTTCGACACCAAGTCCAGTGATCAGCGGGTGCTGGTCGACGAGGACCTGGTGCGCTTCATCAAACAGCGCGAAGCCGCGGATCGGATGGAGAACTACGGCGGGATCGGGCGTCGTGGCAGCGGCGGCGGCCGCCGCATGTTCCGGCCGGTGCCGCGCCCGGAGGTCATCGCCAAGCTGGACGAAGAGGGGTTGCTGCCGGCCATCACCTTCATCTTCTCGCGCGCGGGGTGCGACGGCGCGCTGGCGCAGTGCGTGCGCTCGCGGCTGGACCTGAGCCGCGCGGACGATCGGCCCGAGATCGACGCGATCATCGAGAAGCACACCGGGGAACTGCCGCGCGAGGATCTCGAGGTGCTCGGCTACTGGGAGTGGCGCGAGGGCCTGCATCGCGGATTCGCCGCGCACCACGCGGGCATGCTGCCCGCGTTCCGGCACACGGTCGAGGAACTGTTCGTGCGCGGTCTGGTGCGGGCCGTATTCGCCACCGAGACACTGGCTCTGGGCATCAACATGCCCGCGCGCACGGTCGTGCTCGAGCGGCTGGTGAAGTTCAACGGCGAGACGCACGCCGAACTGACTCCGGGGGAGTACACCCAGCTCACCGGGCGTGCGGGCCGGCGCGGCATCGACGTCGAGGGCCACGCGGTGGTCATGTGGCAGCCGGAGGTGGACACCAGCGCGGTCGCCGGACTGGCCTCCACGCGCACCTATCCGCTGCGCAGTTCGTTCAAGCCGGGCTACAACATGTCCATCAACCTGGTGGACCGCATGGGCGCGGCGGATTCGCGGGCGCTGCTCGAGCGGTCCTTCGCCCAGTTCCAGGCCGATCGCTCGGTGGTGGGCCTGGTGCGCGGCATCGAGCGCAGCGAGGGGCAGGCGCGCAAACTGCGCCTGCAGCTCGGGGACGACAGCTTCCTGGAGTACATCCAGCTGCGCGAGCGTATTCGTGAGCGCGAGCGCGCGATCGAGCGGCAGGGCCGCACCGATCGGCGGGCCGCGGCGGTGTCCGCGCTGGCGGCGCTGCGCCGCGGCGACGTGGTCGCGATTCCGGCCGGCCGGCGGCAGGGCCTGGCGGTGATCCTGGAACCGGACACCACGCCCGGTGATCCGCGACCGCTGGTCCTGACCGAGGACAAGTGGGCCGGACGGGTCTCGGCGGCCGACTTCCCCACGCCCGCGCAATCTTTGGGCCACCTGCGGTTGCCGCGGCACGTCGACCATCGCACCGCGCGGGTGCGGCGCGATCTGGCCTCGGCGCTGCGCAGTACCGGGCTGTCCCCGCAGGGCAGGCGCTCGGGCGGCAAGAAGTCCAAGGCGGCCGACGACCACGAGTTGCAGTCGCTGCGGCGGGCGTTGCGCAACCATCCGGCACACGAGCGCCCGGATCGGGAACAGCTGGCCCGCATCGGCGAGCGGTACAACCGCATCGAGCGCGAAGCCGAGACCATGCGCCAGCAGGTGGCCGCGACCACCAACTCCCTGGCGCGCACCTTCGACCGGATTCTCGCGCTGCTCAGCGAGCGCGGGTACGTGCGGGACGGCGAGGTGACCGCGGACGGCCGGCGTCTGGCGCGCATCTACGCCGAGGCCGACCTGGTGGTGGCCGAATGCCTGCGCCAGGGGTTGTGGCGGGGCCTCGGGCCCGCCGAACTGGCGGCCGTGGTGTCGATTCTGGTGTTCGAATCCCGCCAGGAGGGCGGCTATCTCGGCGCTTCGGGGCCGACCGCGCCGATCCGCCGGGCCGTGGACGCCACGATCGGGGTGTGGTCGCAACTGCGCCAGGACGAGGCCAGGCACCGGCTCGCCCCGACCCGCGAACCCGACCTGGGATTCCTGACCGGCATGCACTCCTGGGCGCGCGGCGACGATCTGGCCGACGCGCTGCTGGCCAGCGGGGATCGCGGAAACCCGCTGTCGGCGGGCGATTTCGTGCGCTGGTGCCGCCAGGTCATCGACATGCTGGACCAGATTCACAACACGGCGGACGATGTAGAGGTGGCGGGTACCGCCGCCAAGGCCGTGCGGGCCATCCGGCGGGGTGTCGTCGCGGTGGACGCCGCGTAAGGAAAGTGACTGTGCTTTGATTCTTTGAGACGTACCGACCGCGGTGGGACCACGAGCGTGTTCCCGCTCGGGGGGCTAGCGTGTGTACATCGGATTGCGAGGGAAGGCAAGCAAATGAGCGGCCCGTACGGACCGAACGACGCCCCTGGCACAGGGGAGGGACGCAACGATCCGACGCAGCAGTGGGGCAGCGGTCAGCCCGCGCCCGGCGGCGCCGGACCGACTCAGAACTGGGGTGGGCAGCAGCCGGCACAACCCACCACCGCGTGGGGGGATCAGCAGCAGCCGTGGGCGCAGAGCCAGCCGCAGCAGCCGCAGCCCGGTCAGCAGGGGTGGGGTCAGCAGAGCCAGCCGCAGTGGCCGCAGCAGGGCCAGCCGGTCACCGGCCAGGAATGGAATCAGCAGCAGCCGCAGCAGGGGTGGGGTCAGCAGAGCGCGCCGCAGTGGCCGCAGCAGCCGCAGCCCACGGGCCAGGACTGGAACCAGCAGCAGCCCGGTCAGCAGTGGCCGCAGCAGCCCGCGCCCGCCAAGAAGAAGACGGGTCTGATCATCGGTGCGGTGATCGCGGCGCTGGTCGTGCTCGGCGGCATCGTGGCCGGTGTGGTCGTGCTGACCGCCAAGGACCAGCTGGACAACTCGGCCGTGCAGACCGGTGTCACGAAGGTGCTCAAGGACTCCTACGGCATCGAGGACGTCCAGGACGTGAGCTGCCCGTCGGGCAAGAAGGTCGAGGTCGACAAGACCTTCGAGTGCTCGGTCAAGGTGGGCGGGGAGGCCAAGAAGGTCACCATCAAGATCACCAAGGATGACGGGACCTATGAGGTCGGCCGCCCGAGCTGATCGGCTCGAAACGAATTCCGCTGGGCCCGGCCGCGATCGAGAGGATCGTGGCCGGGCCCGGCGGGCTTTTCCGGCCACGCCGTCCCGCCGGAGTACAGTGGGCCCGGAAAAGCCGAAGTTGATCATGTTGGGGGTGACGTGAAAACCGTCGCACACACGACCCGGGGATTCGCGATCCTGTTCGCGGCCCTGACCGCCACCGCCTGCGGCGCGGGCGCGACCGAATCCGCCCCCGTGAGCAGTACGGTGACCGCCGCCCCGGTGGCGACCGTCGGCAAGGCCGTACCCGTGGTGGACGACTGCACCACCTATCCGGCCCAATCGGTGAGCAAGCCCATCGATCTGCTGCTGGCCTGCGGTGACGGCGGGCTGTGGGTCCGCGAGATCACCTGGAGTTCCTGGGGGCCCGACACCGCCGAGGGCGAAGGCACCCAGAGCCGCCGGATCTGCGAACCCGATTGCGCCACCGGCGGTGTCGCGACCGGACCCACGCACATCACCCTGCGCAAGCTCGTGGACAACCGCTTCACCGAGGCCGTGATCACCGACCTCGGCGGCAAGCCGGAGACCTGGCCGCTCTAGCGGCGCGCCGTCCGGCGGCGGGGTGGCCTGCCGGATCGTCCTCGGCCCGAGCGCATCCCGGCCGCGTGATCGGCCGGGATGACGAGAAGTACGGCGGGACGGTCGAATTCAGCGCTTCGCCATCGCCGTGACGAGGCGTTTGACCGGGCTCTCGGCGTTGTAGGCCACGGCCAGGGCGTTGAGCCGGTCGAGATCGGCGGGTTCGCGGGGCAGCAGGTCGGCGCGGGAGTACTCCACGGCGGCGTCCTGCACCACGCGGACGACCGGGCCCGCGGCCTTCAGATAGTCCTCCGCCGCAGCCAGTTTGGCGCGCACGCCCTTGGCCATCTCCGAACCCGGATCGGACACCGCCGCGCGCAGGGCGTCCAGTGACCCGAAGCGGGAGATGAGCTGGGCGGCGGACTTGTCGCCGATGCCGGCCACGCCGGGCAGGCCGTCGGAGGCGTCACCGCGCAGGGCGGCCATGTCGGCGTAGGCGGGGCCCGCGTTCTGCTGCGGCACACCGTATTTGGCCGACACCTCGGCGGGACCCCAGAGTTCGGCCTTGGCCAGGCCGCGGCCCACGTAGAACACGCGCACCGGCGGCTCGGGGGTGTCGCGGACCAACTGCAGCAGGTCGCGGTCACCGCTGACCACGATCGTCTCGCTGTCCCGCTCCCGGGTGGCCAGGGTGCCGATCACGTCGTCGGCCTCGAGCCCGTCGGCCCCGGCCGTCGCGATGCCCGCGGCCTCCAGGACCTCCATGATCATGTCGACCTGCGGGGTGAGGGTGTCCGGAACCTCTTCGGCCACCGCGCCGCTCACGGTCGCGGCGTCGACGGTCTCCGCGACGCGGTGCGCCTTGTAGGACGGGATCAGGTCCACGCGGAACGCCGGGCGCCAATCCAGGTCCAGGCAGACCACGAGGCGGCTCGGGGCATGCTGTTTGGTGAGCGCCGCGACCATATCGGTGAAGCCGCGCAACGCGTTCACCGGTCGCCCGTCCGGGGCGGTGATCTTCTCCGGGATCGCGTAGAAGGCGCGGAACCAGAGACTGGCGCCGTCGAGCAGCAGCAGGGGACCGGCTTCGGGGGTGCTCATGGGATCAGACGCTACCGCTCACGGCGTGGCGGCGACACGTCGCCGCGCGTGTGGGCGCCTGAGCGGGGATGTCGCGCCCGGCGGCTAGGGTCCGGACTCGGACTGCCGGGGGATCGCGGACGGACGCGGGAATGGAGCGGGATGGATCGGCGTGGATTTCTGCGGGGCGCGGCGACGGCGGGGGCGCTGTCGCTGCTGCCGCCGAGCCTGGTGAGCGCGTGGGCGCGGGCGCGCCCGGCCGGTGGGCTGGACAGGGTCGAGCACGTGGTGATCCTCATGCAGGAGAACCGTTCGCTGGACCACTACTACGGGACGTTCCCGGGCGTGCGCGGATACGCCGACCTCAACGCCCTCCAATTGCCTTCGGGGCGATCGGTTTTCCATCAGCCGCACGGCGACGGGTTCGTGCTGCCGTTCGCGACCGAGCTCGAGAACCTCGACGGCTGCGACCATTCGGCGTTCGGCGGGCACCGCGCGGTGGCGGACGGGCGCTGGGACGACTGGATCGCGGCCAAGGGCACGGGCACGATGGCGGGGTACCGGCGGCGCTCGCTCGAGTTCTATCACCAGTTGGCCGCGGCCTTCACCGTGTGCGATCGCAACCACTGCTCGTTCAACGGCGCGACCGACCCGAACCGGCTGTTCCTGTTCAGCGGGGCGGCACGCAATCCGTTCGCCATCGAGAACGTGGCCTCCACGCTGCAGCAGCAGCTGTACGCCACGCCGGAGGTGACGCGGTGGACCGACGGGCTGCCCGAGGCCGCGGTGGCCGATCTGTTCGCCGACGCGCTGCTGGGCGTGTCGGCGACGCCGGAGCCCGTGGTGGCCGGGGTCAGCCGGGCGCTGGGGGCGCCGACATCGCAATTGATGTTCAGCAACGCCGCGCTGCGCGCGCCCGACGGGCGGGAAATGTTGCGCGAGGCCATCACCGGGCTGCGGTGGAGCACCTACGCCGAACGGCTCCAGGCCGCGGGGGTCGGCTGGCGCGTGTACCAGGAGTGGGACAACTACGGGGACAACTCCCTCGAGTACTTCGCGACCTTCCGGGCGGCCGCGCGAAACGCGCTGCGGTACACCGACGGTGGCGGCGGGACGCCGTTCCGGACGTTCTACGCCTACTATCGGGCGCTGCTCGGCGCGCCGCAGCTCGCGGACGGGCACGAGCGGGCGCTGCGGCGGGGGCTGGCCGAGCTCGGGGAGGGTGAGCGCGCCCTGGTCGAACGTGGATTGTTGCGAGCGCCGGAAGGGCAGGTGGCGCGGGCGTTCCGGGCCGATGTCGAGGGCGGGCGGCTGCCGGCGGTGTCGTGGATCGTGCTGCCCGAGGCGCAATCCGAGCATCCGGTGTACGGGCCGCGCAACGGGCAGGCGGTGGTTCGCGATCTGCTGGCCGCGCTGAGCGATCATCGCGAGGTCTGGGATCGGACGGTCGTGATCCTGAACTACGACGAGAACGACGGGTTCTTCGATCACGTGCCCGCGCCGGTGCCGCCGCCGGGCACGGCGGACGAGTTCCTGTACGGCTACAACCTCGGGTTGGGCGCGCGGGTGCCGCTGCTGGTGGTGTCGCCGTGGAGCAAACAGCAGGTGTGCTCGGAGCTGTTCGATCACACCTCCGTGCTGCGGTTCCTCGAGCGGGTGACCGGGGTCGAAGAACCCAACATCAGCGCGTGGCGGCGCGCGATGTGCGGGGACCTGACCTCGGTGCTGGACTTCTCGAGCGCTGCGGCGCCGGTGCTGCCCGTCGCCGCGCCCGCCGCGCCGCAGCCGAGTTCCGGAGCGCCGCAGGCGGTTCCGGCCGAACAGCGGCTGCCGCAGCAGGAGTCGGGCAGCGCGGGCCGGGTGCCGCTGCCCTATCGGCTCGGTGCGCGGGTGCGGCAGCAGCGCTCGGCCGGCGCGCTGACCGTCACGCTCGGGAACCGGGGTACCGCGAGCACCCACTACACCGTGCACCCCAACGCCTTCGCCGAGAACTTCACGCCCGAGCGCTTCGATGTCGGGCCCGGCGGCGACGTGGTCCGGGACTTCCCGGCGCCCGGCGGGCGGTACGACTACAGCGTGTACGGGTCCGACGGGTTCGGGCGGCGCTGGGCGGGTGATCTCGGCGCGCCGGGCGCGGGCCTGGAGGTGGACGCGGTGGCGGCGGTATCGGGTTCGCGCACGGTCGAATTCGCGTTCGCGAACACCGGAGCGACGGTGGCGGAGTTCGTGGTCGTCGCCAACGCCTACCGGGGCGACGGGCCCTGGCGGGTGCGGGTTCCGGCGGGGGAGGCGCGCGGCTGGACCCTCGACTGCGCGGGCGACGACGTGGGCGCGGGCTGGTACGACCTGTCCGTCACCTGTGACCTCGACGCCGGGTTCCTGCGGCGCGCACGGGGTTTCGTGGAGAACGGGGAACGCGGGCGGACCGCCGACGATGCCGCGCCCTTCGACCGGCTGCTGCTGGACCGGTCGATGTACGAGGCGGGACGGGCGCTCGTGGTGAGCTACGCGCTCGCCGAGGCGGCCGACGGGCACCTGCTCGCGGTGTATCCGGACCCGGGCGCGACGGTGTGGCAGCCGCCCGCCACGCCGCCGCTGCGCACCCTGGCCCTGCCCGCCGGGACGGTGCGCGCGGAGGTGGCGCTGCCGGTCGAGGGCGCGCTGCCCGCCGGGGCGTACGCGCTGCACCACCTCAACGACGCGGGCCGGGCGCTGGCGCATCCGGTGCGGTTTCGCGTGCTGTGAATCGCGGGCGGCGCCGGGGGCGTTCGTCATCCGGCATACTTTCGGGCGATCTCGGCGCGCAGCGGGCCCGGACGCGGAGGGAACCGCATGCGGGAGCGCGTCCGGGCCGGGCGCGCGGGTGGTGACCGATGCGAGCGCGAACGGCGCAGCGGGTAACGTCGGGGGGCATGAGCTCTCACGGCGAGTCACGATTCTCAGCGGACGTCTACGGAGCGCGACTGGAGCGAGCGGCGGAACTGACCCGCGCCGCGCACCTGGACGCGCTGCTCATCACCCCCGGCCCGGATCTGCAGTATCTGATCGGGTCGCGCGCGCAGTCGTTCGAACGGCTGACCTGCCTGGTGGTGCCCGCCTCGGGCGAGACGCCCTCGGTCATCATTCCGAAGCTCGAGCTGGCCTCGCTGGGCGCGTCCGCGGCCGGTGAGCTCGGTTTGCAGGTGGTGGACTGGGTCGACGGCGTCGATCCGTACGCCCTGGTGAAGTCGGTGCTGAACGCGGGCGCGCGCACCGCGGTGGACGACGCCATGCCCGCCCTGCACCTGCTGCCCATCGCCGACCGCCTGGGCAAGGTCCCGGTGTCGGCGACCTCGGTGCTGCGCGAACTGCGAATGATCAAGGACCCCAGCGAGATCGAGGCGTTGCGCCGGGCGGGCGCCGCCATCGACCGCGTGCACGCCCGCATGGGTGAGTTCCTGCGCGCCGGGCGCACCGAGGCCGAGGTGGGCGCGGACATCGCCGCCGCAATCGTCGCGGAGGGCCACACCCAGGCAGCGTTCGTGATCGTCGGCAGCGGCCCGCACGGCGCGGACCCGCACCACGAGGTTTCCGACCGGGTGATCGAGGACGGCGACGTGGTCGTCATCGACATCGGCGGCCCGGTGGAGCCCGGCTACTTCTCCGACTCGACCCGCACCTACATCCTGGGCGAGCCCTCGGAGGAGATCGCCGCCCAGGTCGCCGAGCTCGAGCGCGCCCAGGCCGCCGCGGTCGCCGCGGTCCGTCCCGGCGTGACCGCCCAGTCGGTCGACGCCGCCGCCCGGGACCTGCTCGCGGCCTCGGACCTGGCCGAGTTCTTCGTCCACCGCACCGGCCACGGCATCGGCCTCTCGGTCCACGAGGAGCCCTACATCGTGGCCGGCAACGACCTGGTCCTGACCGAGGGCATGGCCTTCAGCATCGAGCCCGGCGTCTACTTCCCCGGCGAGTGGGGCGCCCGGATCGAGGACATCGTCGTGGTGACCGCCGACGGCTGCGAGTCGTTCAACAAGCGCCCCCACGGCCTGACCCGCCTGCCGTAGTTCCGGCGTAACGACAAGGCGGCCCCGGCGTCATACGCCGGGGCCGCCTGGGTCATGAAGAGCCCGCGCGGCGCCGCCTGTCTGCGTTGTTCGTGGAGCGCTCCTGTGGCCTGGGCCTACCCGGGGTTCGGCGCGACGACCGCGCAGGCTCCACATCTGGCTCCGGGGCAGCGCTGCTCAGCAAGCGCGCGCGGCCCGTGTGTTCGGGTCTGTTGACCCGTCGGCCTCGGGATCGAGTGTGGGGCCGCGTTGTTCATGCGTGCCGCTCGGACGGTGGCTCGGGATCCGGGCCTCGGGGAGTGCGGCGTGACGTGGGATTGTCGTTGGCGCCGTGGGCCCGGCCGCAGCATGGGTGGGTGCGGGGTCAGAACAGGGACGGGTCGGTGTCCAGTTCCGGGAACGGGATGTCCTCGAAAGCGGGTGTCGCACGCGGGGATTCGTCGGGTTCCGGGTCATCGGCGGGCAGCTCTACGGGGACCGGGTCGGGGAAATCGGGGCCCAGGGTCAGCTGGCCGGACTGCCAGTCGCGGGCGAACAGGGACAGCTGGGGGGACATCGCTTCGATGTCGGTGTTCAGGCTGCGCAGGCAGCGGACGCAGGTCACGCCCGCGCGGGTGGGTTGCAGGGCGCTGGGGGACCAGCCGGCGACGCCGGTGCGGCACAGCAGCTCGGGGACTTCCTCCGCGCCGATCCACTTGCCGAGTTCGACCGCGTGCACGGTGCGGCCGTTGCGGACGATGGCGTGCACGCCGGGGTCGCCGAACTTCGCCCGAGCGAACGCGGCCAAGGGGGCGATGTCGGTCATGCCTTGGACGATACAAACTTCGGCCGACAAACGTCGGGAACCCCCGCCGAATCGGTCGCTCGTGCCGCGATTTTCGGGCGGATCGTCACGGTCGGCGGCCCATGCGGCTCCGGTGGCGGACGGGTTCTCCGGATCGTCGTCGAAGCACCCGCGACCGTCGGTGTCAGTGCGGGGCGCGTCGAGCAGGGGCGAGTGGGTGCGGTCGGTGTACGCGGGGGGCGTCCCGGCGATCGTCAGTGGGCCGGGGTCGCGCCCGGCTTGAAGACGCTGCTGGACAGCACCCGGCTCACCTGGATCGCGATCACCACGCGGGTCGGGTTCTCGCGGGGGACGCGGTAGCGGGCGGCGTAGCGCTCGACGGCCTCGGCGACCGCTTCGGGCTCGCTCAGGACGGTCGCGGGACCTTCGAGGGTGAGCCAGCGGGGGCCGTCGACCTGGCTGACGGCGGCGTAGCCGGAGCGGCGCACGTTGCGGACCTTGACCGAGCCGTCATTGGTGATGACGCGGGCGATGCCGGCCTCCGGATCCCAGGTGAAGCCCACCGCGACGACGTGGGGGGTGCCGTCGGCGCGCAGCGTGGTGAGGGTCGCGAGGTGGCGGTCGGTCACGAATTCGGCGGCGGCGGGCGAGAGTTCGGGGCGGGTCTCGGTGCTCGGCATGATCTCGACGCTAGCAATGTGCTCCGGATGGCAGACTGTCAGCCATGGCATTCGGATCGCGGGACGTCGATGCAGGCGTCGTGCTGTTGCTGGGCGGTCGCAGCGAAATCGGTTTGGAGGTGGCGCGCAGGCTCGCGCCCGGGCGCACGGTGATTCTCGCCGCCCGGCGCAGCGACGACCTGGATTGGCAGCGGCGCGAACTCGGCCTGTCCGAGGCGGCCGCGGTGCACTGCGTGGAATTCGACGCCGACGACCTCGAGAGCCATCAGGCGCTGCTGGAGAAAGTGGTGGCCGAGCACGGTCCCATCGGGGTCAGCATTCTGGCGTTCGGTGTGCTGGGCGATCAGGCGCGTGCGCAGGAGGACGCCGCGCACGCGGTCGCGGTGGTGCAGATCGACTACGTGGCGCAGGTCAACATCCTGACCAGTCTCACCACGCTGCTGCGCGAGCAGGGCAACGGGCAGATCGTGGTCTTCAGCTCGATAGCCGGTGTGCGGGTGCGCCGCGCCAATTACGTGTACGGCTCGGCCAAGGCCGGCCTCGACGGATTCGCCAGCGGGTTGCAGGATGCCCTGCACGGCAGCGGGATTCACCTGCTGCTGGTGCGGTCGGGCTTCGTCATCGGACGGATGACCGCGGGGATGGAACCGGCCCCGCTGTCCAGCACCCCCGATCAGGTGGCCGACGCGGTGGTCGCGGGCCTGTACCGGCGGGCGCGCCTGGTCGTGGTGCCGCGCCGGTTGCGCCTGCTGTTCGTCGCGATCCGCCTGACCCCGCGCTTCCTGTGGCGGCGGGCCCCGCGATGACGCGGCCCCGCGCGCACCCGATCGCGGTGGTCGGGCTCGGGGCGGACGGCTGGGACGGGCTCGGCGGCCCCGCGCGCCGGGAGATCGGCGCGGCCGAGGTGCTGCTGGGTTCGGAGCGGCAGTTGGCCCTGATCCCGGCGGCCGAGAGCGCCGCCGACCGGGTGGCCTGGCCGTCGCCGCTGGTTCCGGCGCTGCCCGGGCTGCTCGAGCGGTTCGCGGACCGTCGCCTGTGCGTGCTGGCCAGTGGCGACCCGATGTTCTTCGGCATCGGCGCGACCCTGGCCCGGCTGGTGGGCGCGGACGCGCTGCGGGTGCTGCCGCAACCGTCCTCGGCCTCGCTCGCCTGCGCGCGGCTCGGCTGGAGCCTGGCCGAGACGCCCGTGGTGAGCGCGGTGGGGCGGCGGCTGGAGACGGTGCTGCCGGAGTTGGCGTCCGGGCGCGCGCTGCTCGTGCTCAGTTCCGACGAGCACACGCCCGGTCGGCTCGCGGAACTGCTGGCGCGCAACGGTTTCGGGCGGTCGCGGCTCACGGTGCTGGAACAACTCGGCGGTCCGGACGAGGCCGTCGCGGCGGGCGTGGCCGCGACCTGGGACCGGGCGGCCGGTGATCCGCTCAATATCGTTGCCGTGGAGTGTGTTTCCGATCCCGAGGCCCCGCGACTGACTCGGGTGCCCGGGTTACCCGACGCGGTCTACGGCGGCGACGGCCAGCTCACCAAGTACGAGATCCGCGCGCTGACCCTGAGCGCGCTGGCGCCCGCGCCCGGCGAACTGCTGTGGGACGTGGGCGGCGGCTCGGGCACGATCGCCATCGAATGGGCGCGCACGCATCCGTCCTGCCGGGCGATCACCTTCGAGCGCGCCGAGAGCCGCCGCAAGCAGATCGCCGAGAACGCCGCGGCCCTGGGCGTTCCCGGTATCGAGGTGCGCGGGGCGGCGCCGGAATCCTTCGACGGCGTGCCGGATCCGGGGGCGATCTTCATCGGTGGCGGTCTCACCGTGCCCGGCTTGTTCGAGCGCTGCTGGGCGCGGCTGCCGGTGGGCGGGCGGCTGGTGGCCAACGCGGTGACGGCCGAATCCGAGGCGCAACTGACCCTGCTGGCCGCGCGGTACGGCGGCACGCTGCGCCGATTCCAGGTCTACCGCGCCGAACCGCTGGGTGGGTTCACCTCGTGGCGTCCGCAACTGCCGGTGACGCAGTGGTCGGTGGTCAAAACCACGGTGCCGGAGGCGGATTCGTAAGCCGGCCCGGCTGCTTCCGGTCCCGCCGGCTCATCGACCTGCCGGCGCGGGGAAGTCCATTTCCGCCACCGTGTGCAGGCCGGTGTCCGGGTGCGCGGTCTCCAGTTGGAATCGGCACCGGCGGCCGCTGATGTGCAGTGCGCCGATGGAATTGCCGAAGTGCGGCCCGCTGATCTTCTCCCAGCGCAGGGGATCGGGGCCGATGCCCCGGCGCGTGGCCAGCCGGCGCAGCGCCGCGGCGAGCGGGCGCGCCCAGGACAGCGCGAACATCGGCCGGAAGATCTTCGGCGGGTCGTTGTGCACCGGCGAGCACACCAGTTGCAGCACATGGGATTCGGTGGGCGGATCGTACTCGGCGCGCGCGGCGTAGCTGTGGTGCACGTCGCCGGAGAGCACGCAGATGGTGCTGGGCGGGTCCGGCACCCGGCCGAGGCGGTGGATGAGCGTGGACAGCTGCAGAAACGAGGAGCGGAACGCGGGCCAGTGCTCCAGATCGGCGGCCTGCCGGAACTTCTCGCCCAGTCGCCCCCGCAGGCCGGGCTGACCCGCGGCGCGTTCGTTGAGCGCCTGCAGATGGCTGAGCGCGTGCGGCATGAGCCACGGCAGCGAGGATCCGATGAGCAGATGGTCGTAGTCGCCCGCCGCGTTGGCCTCGATCCACTCGAATTCCTCCTCCCCGACCATGAGCCGGCGCCCGTCGAGGATGCGACCGCTGCGAGTGTCGATGACCAGCAGGCGAATTCGCCCGAAGTCGCGCCGGTAGCTCCAGCGGGTGGGTTTGCGCCCGTCGGCTTCCTGATCGGCTCGGGCGCCGAAGTCCTCCAGCAGACCCTGCGCGTCCCCGCCGGATTTGGTCACCTCGAGGTACAGCTCGTTGCCCGCCAGCTCCGCCGGGCTCAGGTTGCCCAGGTGCTGATACACCCAGTACGAGGCCAGCCCGGCCCGGATTCGCTCACTCCACCAGGGTTTCTCGGCCATCTGCTCGCGCCAGGCCCGCGAGGTGTTCCAGTCGTCGCGCACGTCGTGATCGTCGAAGATCATCGAGGTGGCGACGGTGGACATGAGCCAGCGGATCTCCGGGTCGCTCCACGATTCGTGGTACAGCGCACCGTATTCCCGGAACGAGACCACCTCCTCGGCCGGTTCGCTGCCCGCGCGCCGCGCGGTCAGCCACTCCTGCAGCTGCGGCGTCGGCTGGTCGGCGTACACCTGGTCCCCGAGCAGGATGAGCGCGTCCGCCCACTCGTGCTCGGGTCGCCCCATCATCCGTAAGGCGTACGCGTCCAAAGCATCCGGCCCGACGCGGTCCGCTTCCAGCACCCCGGGCGTGGCCTTGGCCGCCCGGCACGACCCGAACAGCAGCGTCTCGATCGTCCGCGTCCGGATCCGGCTCGGCGGGAACCGCGACCCCGCCTCCGGCCAGACCCGTTCCCCGTCGAGCGCCACCTCGTACTCGACCGACTCGTCCGGGGTCAGCCCGTCCACGACCACCAGCGCGAAATGCTGCTCGCCGACCTGGAACGTCGCCCCCCGTCGCCCCAGAATCTCGACCTCGCACGCCGCGTCGGTCTCCACCCACACGGTCGCCGTCGTCGAATCGACGTGCCGCAGCACCGGTCCCAGCACAAGCACAGCCATACGAATCGAGGGTAGTTCGTCCCATTCGGCCCGGCCGGAGAACGCCGCAGCCCCCCTTGACAGTTCGGGCTCGAGCGATGAAAGCGGTTGCTGGTACACCGTATTCACGGCAGAACCGGCGATCGGGTGCGGGCGATCCACCCTTCGCCCTCGCCGGCCCTACTCCATGTTCATCGCGACGATGGGATCGGTCGTGGGCTGGGGGGAGCCGCCGGTGGGTTCGATCGAGACGGCTATCTGCTTGGGGGTGATCTCGGGCATCAGCAGGACCATCGGGGCGGTATCGGTGGGGAGGGTGGTCATGACCGCCGCGGACTGGGCCTGGCCGGCCGGGGAGATCGTCCACAGCTGGTAGGTGTGGCCGGCGGGGGGTGCGGGCACCGTCGCGAACGAGATCGTGGCGGCGTCCAGGTCGCGGGAGGCGGCGACGGTGAGGGTGCCGCCGCCGGCGACCTCGGTGGTGGCGGTGCGGGTATCGGAGTGGGTGCGGATCTGTTGCGCGGTGACCGGGCCGGGGTCGCCGGACCCCGAGCGCACGACCGCGACGGTCACGCCGATGGCGATCACCGCGACGAGGGCGGCCGCGGCGGCCAGCAGACGCGGGGAGAAGGCTCGGCGGGGGCGCAGGGGTACCACGGGGGCGGCCGCGTCGCGCTCGGCGTCGAGGGCGCGATTCAGCGCGTCTTCCACCGACGGAGGCGCGGGCTGCGCGTCCAGGATCGTCATGGCTGCCATGGCCTCGCGAATATCGCGGACCGTATCCCGGAAGCTCGCGGCGACAGCGCTGTCGGCGCCGGTCAGGGCGTGTTCGATCGCGTCGCGTTCGGCATCGGTGAGCGCGTCGAGCGCGTACGGGTACGCGTAGTCCAGGAGATCGGCTCGATCGTCGTCAGGCATCGCCCACCACTCCCGTCAAACAGTTCTGGAGTCGTTTGAGGCCATCACGAATGCGGGTCTTGACCGTGGACAACGGGATCTCGAGATGTTCGGCAACCTCGGTGTAAGTGCGCCCGCCATAGTAGGCCAGGGCGATGGTCTCGCGTTGGAGCGCGGTCAGCGTGCCCAGGCACTGCACCACCGCGCGCTCCTCGGTGCGCTGGCCGACCGCCTCGGCGACGATGTCGTGATCGCGGCCGAGCTCGCGCTGTCCGTACGCGAGATCGCGTGTGGTGGAATTGCTTTCGGTGCGGACACGGTCCACCGCGCGGCGATGGGTGAGCATCATGAGCCAGCCGATCGGACTGGCCAGGCGCACGTCGTACTGACCGGCGGCGTTCCAGACATGGAGGTACACCTCCTGGGTGATCTCCTCCGCGGCCTGGGCGCGGCGCAGCACGCGCAGCGCGAGCCCGAAGACGCGGTCGTGGGTGGAGCGGTAGAAGTCGGTGAAGGCATCGCGGTCGCCGCCGGCTATCTCACCGAGCAGGCGCGCCAGGCGCGCGGCGACCTCCTGGTCCGGGGTGGGCCGATCGATGGGACAGGCCGGGGCCGGGTCGGCGTCGCCCGAGGGTTCGGTGTCGACCGAGTGGCCACGCGGTTGGTCCGCCATATCTGGCTGTCTCCGGGGGATCGGCTGTGCGCGGGTAGAGGTGGGCCGGTTGGTTGCCGTGGAACTGCCGGACGTCTCTTCGGAGGTTAGTTGGGGATGTCGGCTCATGTCGAGAATCGGCTTTCTGCGCGCACGCCCGGCGGTGGCCGGGCGCTGGAAATCAGCGGGGCGGCCGCGGCCAGAAATAGGCCGTACGCTGCTGGTACTCGCGATACCCCGGTCGTTCTGCCATATGTCTCTCCAGCAATCTCGCCCCCGTTCCGTAGATCAGCACGTAGGTCATCAGCAGCGGCGCGAAGATCGTCAGTACCCCGGGCCAGGCGCAGGCCGCGATGAGCCACAGCCCCCACCACACGCAGGCGTCGCCGAAGTAGTTCGGATGTCGCGTCCAGGCCCAGAGCCCGCGATCCATGACCGTCCCGCGATGGCACGGATCGGCCTTGAACTCCGCGAGCTGGCGGTCGCCGACGGCCTCGAAGGTGAATCCGATCAGCCACAGCAGCACCCCCGCGCCGACCGCGAGCCACGCGAGTCCGCTCGCCGGGCCCGCGACGGCCGACACCTGCAGCGGCGCGGAGATGACCCACTGCGAGGCCCCCTGGATGATGAAGATCCGGCGCAGCACCTGCCAGGTGCCGTGCCCGCGGCGGTCCAGCAGCTCGGTGTAGCGCGGATCCTCCCCGCGCCCAGCGGATTTGCGATGCATGTGCAGGCTCAGCCGCAGGCCCCACACGGTGACCAACACGAACAGCAGCAACCTGCGCCAGAGCGGGCCGTCGCCCGCTAGCACCCCGATCAGGGCGACCAGGACGAAGCCCAGCCCCCAGCTGACATCGACGACGTTGTAGCGGCCGATGCGGCGGCCGATGAGATAGGTCGTGCCCTGCAGCGCGGCCAGCGCGAGCAGGCTGAGCAGGGCGATGAGCGGCAGCCCGTCCACGGCGTTCACGAGCGGGCCTCGCGATCGAGCACGATCTGGCGCACGTCGAGGTATCCGGAGCGGAATCCGGCCTCGGAGTACGCGAGATAGAACTGCCAGATCCGCCGGAAGCGGGCGTCGAAGCCGAGCGAGCCGACCTCCGGCGCGCGGCTGTCGAACCGCTCCCGCCAGAGTCTGAGCGTCTCCGCGTAATGCGCGCCGAATCCGAACTCCTCGCGCACCCGCAACGAGGTGTGGCGTGCGGCGGTGGCCGCGATCGCCTCGGGCGAGGGCAGGAACCCGCCGGGGAAGATGTACTTCTGGATCCAGGTGTGGGTGGAGCGGGTGGCCAGCATGCGATCGTGCGGCATGGTGATGGCCTGCAGCGCGACCCGACCGCCCGGTGCGAGCAGTCTGTCGAGGCATCCGAAATAGGTCGGCCAGTGCGCGTGTCCGACCGCCTCGATCATCTCCACCGAGACGATGGCGTCGAAGCTGCCCTGCACGTCGCGGTAGTCGCACAGCTCGATGGTGACCGCGTCCGCGTACCCCGCGGCGGTGACCCGCAACCTGGCCAGGGACAGCTGGCGGGCGGACAGGGTGACCGAGTGCACGGTGGCTCCGCGTTCGGCCGCGCGCACCGCCAATTCGCCCCAGCCCGTGCCGATTTCGAGTACCCGGCTGCCCGCGCGCACCCCGGCCGCGTCCAGCAGCCGGTCGATCTTCGCGCGCTGGGCATCGGCCAGGCGCTCCCACGGCACCGGCCCGGCGGCGAGGTCCGCGGCGCCGAACAGGGCCGAGGAGTAGGTCATGGTCTCGTCCAGGAACAGCTGGAACAGCTCGTTGGACAGGTCGTAGTGATGTTCGATGTTCACGCGCGCGTTGGCCTCGGTGCCCACCGAGCGCGCGGGCGGGCGGGGCAGGACCGACCGGAAGCGTTGCAGCGGTGCGGGAATCAGCCGGGTCATCGCGCCCGCGAGCACGGTGAGCACCGCGGCCGGATCCGGGGCGGTCCAGTCCCCGGCGGTGTAGGACTCGCCGAACCCGATCAGCCCCTGGCCGCCGAGGCGGGCGAAGAACGCCGCCGGGTCTCGAATGATCATGCGCGGCAACGGATCGGTGTCCGCGTGCGCGCCGAGCAGCACGCCGTTGGGCAGCTCGACGCGCAGCGGCAGGCGGGTCACCGCGCGCCGGAACAGCGCGGCCGCGGCGTCGCCGCGCAGCCGGGCGAGGGTTCCGGTCGGTGCGGGCGGCAGCTCGAACGCGGTCGTGGTGTCGAGGCAGAAGTCGGTCACTGTGCAGTCCTCAGCGGAGATTCGGCCCGGGGCCGTGGAACGATGGGGAGGCCGCGCGCCCACAGCGCGATGCCGTGCCGCCGGATGCGCGCGGCGATCAGCCACGGCGCGAACGGGGTTCGCCATTGCGCGCGCAGGACCGCGCGCGTGGTCACCGGCACCCGATGGCCGGACATGGTCGCGGCGAAGGGCGGCTCGCCGTCCCGCAGCAGGGTGATACCCAGGTCGAGATCCCGCCCGGGTTCGGGCAGCCGCAGCGTGTAGCTGCCCTCGACCGCGTTGAACGGCGAGACGTAGAACTCCTTGCCGACCGTGGCGCGCCCGCGCTCGTCGGTGCGCACGAGATAGGAGTGCCGCTCGCCGTAGGTGTTGTGCACCTCGGCGATGACGCATCGCAGGTCGCCCGCGGCGTCGTGACACCAGAACACGGTGAGCGGATCGAAGACGTACCCGAGCGTGCGCGCGTTCATGAGCGCGGTGACGCGCCCGCCGCCGCAGTCGATTCCGTTGCGCGCCAGGAAGTCATCGACCCGGGCTCGCAGGTTGTCGCCGGTGTCCCGGCGGGCGGACGGCTCGCTTCCGGTGCTGACCGGCGCGAGGTGATCGGCCGCCTGGAACGAGACGAAGGGCCGCAGGGGGAGTGCGACGGTGGGCGGATTGTCGAGGTCGAAATACCAGCTGTAGCCGCGATATTCGAACGCGTGCCGGACCGGCGCGACGCGGGTGTGCCGTATCCGGGTGAAATACAGTGCGGGGGCGCCGGCCTCGTTCATCGCGCACCCACCCGGTCGGCGGGGTCGGGCTCGCGCGTCCAGCGCCCGCCGAGGCGTTCGGCCGCGCGCAGGCCCGAGAGCGCGCCGTCCTCGTGGAAGCCCCATCCGTGATAGGCCCCGGCGAAACAGACACGCGCGGTGTCGATCTCGGGCAGGCGCTGCTGCGCGGCGACCGACTCGGGGGTGTAGATCGGGTGCTCGTAGTGCATCCGCGCGATGATCCGATCCGGATCGACGAGGTGCTCCCCGCCCAGGGTGACCAGGAAACGGCGGTCCGCGACGTGGCCCAGGTTCATGAGCCGGGTCAGGTCGTAGGTGACCACGCCGCCGGTCCCGCCGCCGGGCGGCATGCGGTAGTTCCAGCTCGCGCGAGCGCGTTCGAGGGTGGGCAGCACCGATTCGTCGGTGTGCAGCAGCGCGGAATTCGGCGTGTACGGCATCGCGCCCAGCACGGCGGCGGTGAGCGGGGAGGGATCGGAGAGCAGGGCCAGCGCCTGGTGCGGGTGGGTGGCGATGACGACGGCGTCGAAGCGGCGCACCCCGCCGGGATCGCGGACCAGGACCTCGTCGGTGCCCTCGTGCACCCCGAGTACCGGTGTGCCGGTGCGGATCTCGTCGAGCCCCGCGGCGATCTTCTCGACGTAGCGGGCCGAGCCGCCGACGACGGTGCGCCAGGTGGGGGAGCCGTACACGGTCAGCATGCCGTGGTGCTCGAGGAAGCGGAACAGGTAGCTCGCGGGGTAGCGCAGCGCGGTCTCGGGGTCGCAGGACCAGGTCGCCGCGACCAGCGGGCTCACGAAGTAGTCGATGAAGAATCGGTCGAATCGGTTGTCGCGCAAAAACTCCGCGAGCGTCACCGCGGAGTCGTCCCGGCGCAGCAGCTCGCGCGCGGCCCGGTGGAAACGTGGCACCTGCGCGAGCAGCCACAGGTAACGCGGGCGCGCGAGCATGCGCGCCGCGGGGAACAGTCCGGCCGGGCCCTTGGCGCCCGCGTATTCGAGTCCGATCGCGTCCGCGCGCACCGACAGCGACATGTCGGTCTCCTGGGTGGCCACCCCGAGTTCGTCGAACAGTCGCAGCAGCGTCGGATATGTCCGGTCGTTGTGCACGATGAACCCGGAGTCGACCCGCACCCGGCGCCCCGGCGCGAACTCCACCTCGTGCGTGTGCGCGTGCCCGCCGAGCCTGGTGTCGCGTTCGTACAGGGTCACCCGATCGTGCCCGGCCAGCACGTGGGCGGCGGTGAGGCCGGCGACCCCGCTGCCGATCACGGCGATATCGCGTCTTGACTGCATACCCCGAGTTCGATGTGCCCCCCGAACCGGTTTGGCGGGCGGAGGGGTTTTGAAAAAGATTTTTCGGATCCGACCAAACCGCGGGGCGGGGCAGGGCGAAACCCTGTTCGTGGTCATCGACGCGTCGATGGGCACCGGGGTCGAATCGCCCCGCACGCAGTGGTCACCGGCCGAGCGCAACACCCGACCCCCATCTCGGCCGGTGATCACGCATCGCTCGAAAGCTCTTCCCTCCCTTGCCGAACAGGCTCCCGACGAGCCGACGTATCGAAGGAACGAATCATGAAGCTCACGCAGCGCACCATCGCCGTCGCCATCGCCGTGGCGGCCGTTTCCGCCGGTCTGACCGGCTGTTCCGATGACAAGTCCGATTCCACCGCCTCCTCGACCAGTTCCATGGCCATGACGACCTCGGCCGCCGCGCCCGCGGCGAACCTGGTCGGTCCTGGCTGCAAGGCGTACGCCGAGCAGGTGCCGACCGGAGCGGGTTCGGTCAGCGGTATGGCCATGGACCCGGTGGCCACCGCCGCGTCCAACAACCCGATGCTGACCACGCTGGTGGCCGCGGTGTCGGGCAAGCTGAACCCGCAGGTCAATCTCGTCGACACGCTCAACGGCGGACAGTTCACCGTGTTCGCGCCGGTCGACGCGGCCTTCGCGAAGATCCCGGCGGCCACGATCGACTCGCTCAAGACCGATTCCGCGACCCTGACCAAGATCCTGACCTACCACGTGGTGCCCGGTCAGATCGCGCCGGACAAGATCGCGGGCACGCACAAGACGGTCGAGGGCGCCAGCGTGACCGTCACCGGCAGCGGCGACAACCTCAAGGTCGGTGACGCGGCGGTCGTGTGCGGTGGGGTCAAGACCGCCAACGCCACCGTCTACATGATCGACAGCGTGCTCATGCCGCCGGCCGCCTAGCTCCGGATCGACACGCCATGGTCGCCCAGGTCCATCACCTCGAACCGACGCACGTGATCGCCGATGCCGCGAATCCTGTTCGCCCCGGCGAAAACCGGAGGAAGAACACAGGTGTCAGTGTGAGCGATGACGACAACGCGAAGGTCGTGCCGCTGTTCCGGCAGCTCGGGGACGACCCCGGGACCGGACCCTCCTGCGCGGCGGTGCGTCCCGGACGGGACGAGGACCTGGCCCGCCGCCTGACCGCGCTGATCGGCGCGGTGGGCGGCGGCGACCGCGACGCGTTCACCGAGCTGTACCGGCTCACCAGTCATCGCGTCTTCGGACTGTCGGTGCGCATGACGCGTAATCGCGCCATCGCGGAGGAGATCGCCCAGGAGGTGTACCTCCAGGTGTGGACGCTGGCCGAGCGCTACGACGGGCGGGTGTCGAGCCCGATGGGCTGGCTCATGATGCTCACCCACCGGCGCGCGGTCGATCGCATCCGCGCCGAGAACTCCTCCGCCGGGCGCGAAGTCGCCCACGGGCATCTGTATCTGGGCCGCGACCACGACGTGGTGCTGGAGGCGGTCGAGCAGCGTTCCGAGGAGCGCGCAGTCCTGCGCTGTTTGGACGCCCTCACCCCGATTCAGCGCGAGACCATCGCGCTGGCCTACTACGGCGGCCGCACCTATTCCGAGGTCGCCGACCACCTGGGCACGCCGGTGCCCACGGTGAAGACACGAATTCGCGACGGGCTCAAGCGACTAGCGGCCTGCCTGACAGGAGGTGACCTGCGATGAGCATTATCGAGCGGCCGGACATGGATGATCTGGCCGAGCTCGCCTATCCCTACGCGCTCGACGCGGTGAGCGAGTCCGAGCGCGCGGAGATCGAACGGCGGCGCGAGCGCGCCGACCGGGTGACGGCCGCCGAATTCGACGCCGGCGTCAGCGCCGTGCGCGAGTCCATGGCCGAACTGAGTCTGCTCGACGCCTGCCCGCCCCCGGCAGAGGCGGAGGACCGGCTGATGCGCGCCCTGGACCGGATGCTGCGCGCGGCCCGGGACCAGGGCGGATACCTCGCTCGAACGCAGCGTCCCGCCACCCGCAGATGGGGCCTGGGTCCGTTCACCGGCATCGATACCGTGGCCGCCGTGCTGCTGCTCGTGGCGCTGGGCGCGGGACTGATCTTCGTGGTGCAGCGCGCGCACGATCGCCCCGCCATCGACGCGCTCTCCACCTCGCTGATCGACCGGCAACCCGACGTCACGACCCGCACGGTGCGCGTCGCGGGCGGCGGAGAACTCGAAATCCAGGTCTCGGCAGCGCTGTCCGCGGCGTCCATTCGCTTCGTCGACGTGCCCCCGCCGCCCGCGGGGCAGGCGTACCAGATCTGGCTGGTGCAGTTGGGCGGCGAACCGCGGTCGGCCGCGGTGCTGCCCGAACCGGCCGGGGACGCCGTGGTCACGACCTTCCGTCCCGCCGACACCCTCGCGGTGACCCTGGAACCGGCGGCGGGATCACCGCAGCCGACCACCGAACCGGTGGCCAGTATCAATCTCCTGACCTGAGCCGGCCGCGTCCGGACCGACCGAGAGCAGTCATCATGTCCGCGCCACCCCGCACAGCCGAAGAGCCACAGCAGGATTCACGGGGGCGGTCGCACGGCCGGATACGCGGGGCGGTGGCGGGCCTGCTCGCGGCGGCCACCGTACTCGGGGTGGGGCACCTGGTGGCCGCGTTCGTCGATCCGGCGTCCTCGCCCTTCTACGTGCTGGGGGCGACCATGGTCGATCACACCCCGCACGAGCTGAAGGACGCGGCCATCCGCCGCTTCGGCAGCAACGACAAACTCGCGCTGTTCGTGTCGATGGCGGCGGTGATGGTGGTGGGCGCGGCGCTGGCGGGCCTGGTGGAGCGCCGCCGCCCCTACGGCAGTATCGCGCTGCTCGTACTGGGCGCGGTGACGATGGTGGCGGCGCTGCAGCGACCCACCGCCACCGTGTGGTTCGCGCTGCCGACGGTGGCCGGGATCGCCGCCGGAATCCTGGCGCTGCGAATCCTGGTGGCGGGCACGCCTTCCCCGCTCGCTCCCGCGCCCGCGGCGCTGTCCAGACGCCGATTCCTGGTGTCGGCGGCCGCGATCGGCACGCTCGCGGTCGGCGCTGCCGCCGCCGGACGGGTGCTGGGCGCGCGGTTGCGTGACGTGGTCGCGGATCGCGCGCGGTTCCTGCTGCCGCGCACGGGGGCGCCCGAGCCGCAGGTCCCGCCCGACGCCCGGCCCGCGGTGCCGGGGCTGACGAGCTTCATCACGCCCAACGACGAGTTCTACCGCGTCGATACCGCCCTGCAGATTCCGGCGCTGACCAGCTCGGACTGGCGGCTGCGCATCCACGGAATGACCGATCGCACGGTCGAATTCGATTTCGATCGACTGCGGCAGTTCACCCCGGTGGAACGGGTGCTCACCCTCACCTGTGTCTCCAACGAAGTCGGCGGCACGCTCGCCGGAACCGCGCGGTGGCTGGGTTATCCACTGGCGCAACTGATCGGCGCCGCGGGCGTGCGTCCCGACGCGGACATGGTGCTGTCGCGCAGCATCGACGGCTTCACCGCGAGCACGCCGCTGGCCGCGCTGCTGGACGGGCGCGACGCGCTGCTCGCGGTCGGTATGAACGGTGCGCCACTGCCGTTGGCGCACGGCTATCCCGCACGCCTCATAGTCCCCGGTCTGTACGGGTACGTCTCGGCCACCAAATGGGTTGTGGATCTCGAGGTGACCCGGTTCGATCGGGCCACCGCGTACTGGACCGATCGCGGCTGGGCCGATCGCGCGCCGATCAAGACCGCCTCCCGGATCGACGTGCCGGCCGCGTTCGCCACCGTCGCGGCCGGCCCGGTCACGGTCGCGGGCGTCGCCTGGGCGCAGCGCCGGGGGATCGACGCGGTCGAGGTGCAGGTGGACGACGGGCCGTGGCAGGCCGCGACACCGGCGGCGGAGTACTCCATCGACACCTGGCGGCAGTGGACGTGGCAGTGGACGGCAACCCCGGGCACCCACACAATCCGGGTGCGTGCCATCGATCGCGCCGGCGAAACCCAGTCCGAACAACGCACCCCGCCGTTCCCCAGCGGATCGACCGGATGGCACAGCAGGGTGTTCACCGTGCGCTGAGCGCTTGAAATAAAAGGATTCTCACTACCGGCCGGACGCAGGCACGACGCGTCCGGCCGATTCGTGCTGTGGGGACCGAGGATTCATCCTTGATGCCCGAATTGTGCGGATTATCAATTCTTTTCGAAAGGAACCAATCCGGGCGCTCGGTCTGAACGAACTCCATCATCGAGCGTTGCAGAAAAATAGCTGCCAGAGGGTGCAGCGCTCGCCGTGTTCACAGCGGTTGTTCTTCTTCCCGGGATATGTCCAGATTCCTATCGGTGATTGGAGTGGTGAGATGACCGCCTTGGCCCTGGATCCGGCAGGTCGTGACGCATCGGAAATCATGTTTTCGTTCCCGCTGTCAGCAGCGCAGATCGGTATCTGGAACGCGCAGCACATCGCGCCGGACGTCCCGTTGACCGTGGCGCAGTACGTGGAGATCCGCGGCGACTTCGATGCCGCGCGTCTCGAGACGGCGTTGCGTCGATGTGCTACGGATTTGCAGAGCCCCTGGCTTCGGATCGTGGAGGTCGAGGGAAATCCTCGCCAGCTGGTCGGACCGGACGAACCGGTCGAGATCGCGCGTCACGACTTCCGCTCGTGCGACGACCCCCGCGCCGCGGCCATGGTCTGGATGCGGCAGGACGCCGCGGTCCCGATTCCACTGCTGGGTGATCGCCTGTTCAGCACCGCGGTGCTGCGGATCGGCGATCGCGAATACCTGTGGTTCGCCAAGATGCACCACATCGCCATCGACGGCTACGGCGCCATGCTGCTGGTGGCCCGGATCGCCGAGCACTACAACGCCCTCACCGACGGCACGGCCCCGAGCCCGTCGACCGCGCACGACGTCCACTCCATCTACGAGTCCGAGCGCGACTACCGCGAATCGGCGGCCTTCACCGAGGACCAGCGCTTCTGGCGCGGCAAGCTCGGCCACCTCGACTCGATCTTCAGCCTGAGCGACCGCTACGGCGTCGCCGAAGCCGAGCGCTGGGTCGAGGGCGGGGTGCTAGCGCCCGCGTGCACGGACGCCCTGGACGCGGTGCGCGAACGCTTCGCCGCCTCGCGCCCGGCGCTGCTGACCGCCGGCGTCGCCGCCTACCTGGCCGCGGTCAGCGGACGCTCGCGGGTCTCGCTGAGCCTGCCCGTCACCGCCCGCACCACGCCCGAGCTACGCATGTCCGCGGGGTACGTCTCCAATGTGGTTCCGCTGTCGTTCGACATCGCGCCGGGCACCTCCGTCGCCGATCTGGTCGGCACGGTGGACCCGAGCATTCGCGACGCGCTGCGTCATCAGCGCTACCGCCACGAGGACATGCAGCGCGACCTCGGCGCCGGCGGCGAGCACCGCGGCTTCTTCGGCCCGGTCGTCAATATCATGCTGTTCCACAACGGCCTTCGCTTCGGCGACGCCGAAGCCACCATGCACCTGCTGTCCACCGGACCGGTGGAGGACCTGTCGATCAACATCTACAACGGGTCCGGCGACAGCGGCCTGCACGTGGACTTCATGGGCAACCCCGCGCGCTACACCGCCGACGAACTGGCCGCGCACCACCGGCGCTTCCTGGCGTTCCTGACCGAGTTCCTCACCAGCGCACCCGAATCCGACCTCGATGCGCTGCCGGTGCTCGGTGCGCGCGAACGCGAACTGGTACTGCGCGAATGGGCCGTGCCGCCCGCGCCCGCCCCCGCGCCGGCGGCGACCCTGACCGACCTGTTCGACGCCGCGGTCGCCGCGCACGGCACAGCCACCGCGCTGTCGTGCGCCGGGGTCACCCTGACCTACCACGAACTCGACGCGCGCGCGAACCGGCTCGCCCGCGCCCTGGTGCGCTACGGCGCCGGACCCGAAACGCTGGTGGCGGTGGCGCTGCCGCGCTCGGCCGAACTGGTGGTCGCGCTGCTGGCGGTCATCAAGTCCGGCGCGGGCTACCTGCCGATCGATCCGGACTACCCGGCCGATCGCATCGCCTACATGCTCGCCGACGCCCGCCCGGTCTGCGCGATCTCCGACGCGACGCTGCCGATCACCCTGCCCGCCGAATTGCCGGTGCTGCACGCGGAATTCGCCGAACCGGGCGCCGACGACGCCCCGCTGACCGACGCCGACCGCCGCGCTCCGCTCACCCCGGCCAACATCGCCTACGTCATCTACACCTCCGGCTCCACCGGACGCCCCAAGGGCGTGCAGATCCCGCACGCCAACGTCGCGACGCTGTTCCGGAACACCCACGGCGACTTCGGTTTCGACAACCGGGACGTGTGGACGCTGTTCCACTCCTACGCGTTCGACTTCTCGGTGTGGGAGCTGTGGGGCCCACTGCTGTACGGCGGCACGCTCGTCGTCGTCGACTACGAGACCTCGCGCTCGCCCGCGGACCTGCTGGCGCTGCTGCGCCGCGAACGCGTGACCGTGCTGAACCAGACCCCGTCGGCCTTCGCGCAGCTGGTCGAGGCCGATCGCCTGGCGGCCCGGACCGCGGTCGACGAGCAGCCATTGGCGTTGCGCTGCATCATATTCGGCGGCGAGGCGCTCGAGCCCCGGAGACTGACCGAATGGTTCCGCCGGCACCGCGACGACGCGCCCCGGCTGATCAACATGTACGGCATCACCGAGACCACCGTGCACGTCACCCACCGCGCCCTGGACCGTGCGGCGGCGGCGACCGGCGGCGGCGGAATCGGCCGTGCCATACCGGGACTCGGCACCTATGTGCTCGACCGCCGGTTGCGTCCCGCGCCGCTCGGGGTGGCGGGGGAGATCTACGTCTCGGGTGAGCAGCTCGCCCGCGGCTACCTCGGACAGCGCCCGCTGACCGCGGCGCGGTTCGTGGCGAATCCGTTCGGCGCGCCCGGCACCCGGCTCTACCGCTCGGGCGATCTCGGGCGCTGGACCCCGAACGGGGAGTTCGAATACCTGGGCCGCGCCGATGACCAGGTCAAGGTGCGCGGCTTCCGCATCGAGCTCGGGGAGATCGAGGCCGCCGTCCTGGCTCAGGAGGCGGTCGGGCAGGCCGCGATCGTCGTGCGCACCGACGACGCGGGCGAATCGAGCATCGTCGCCTACGTGGTGCCCGCGACCCCGGGTCCGATCGACACCGCGGTGCTGCGCGCGGGCGTCGCCCTGCGCCTGCCGGACTACATGGTGCCCGCGGCGTGGGTCGCGCTGGAGGCGATCCCGCTGACCGCCAACGGCAAACTCGATCGGCGCGCGCTGCCCGAGCCGGTGGCGACCACCGTGGCCTACCGCCCGCCGGTCACCGCGAGCGAACAGGCGGTGGCCGCCGTGCTGGCCGAGGTGCTCGAGGTCGAGCGCGTCGGCCTCGACGACGGTTTCTTCGCCCTGGGCGGCAACTCGCTGAGCGCGACCCGGGTCGCCGCGCGCCTCGGCGCCGAACTCGGCGTCTCGGTGCCGGTCCGGCTGGTGCTCGAGGAGAGCACGGTGTCCGGGCTGGCCGCGCGCGTGGCCACCCTGCTGCCCGAATCCGGCGCGGTGGCGCTGACCGCCGGACCGCGCCCGGCGCGCGTCCCGCTGTCCCCGGCCCAGCAGCGCCTGTGGTTCATCAACCGCTTCGACCCCGCGGCGTACACCTACAACATCCCGTTCGCGCTGCGTATGCGTGGTGAGCTGGACAGCGAGGCGCTGCGCTCGGCCCTGTCCGATCTGGTGGCCAGGCACGAACCGCTGCGCACGGTGTTCCCCGACGGCCCGCACGGGCCGCACCAGGTGATCCGGCCCGCCGCGAGCATCGACCTGCCCGTGCTCGAGGTCTCCGCCGCCGACCTCGGCGAGCGCCTGCGTGCGATCGGCGCCCAGGGCTTCGACCTGGTGAGCGAGACCCCGCTGCGGGTGCGCCTGCTGCGCACCGGCCCGCGAGAGCACGTGCTGGCCATGGTGATTCACCACATCGCCGCCGACGGCTGGTCGCTGGCTCCGCTGCTGGGCGACCTCGGCGCGGCCTACGCCGCCCGCCGCGAGGGCCGGGCGCCGGACGCACCGCCGCTGCCGGTGCAGTACGCCGACTACAGCCTCTGGCAGAGCGCCACCCTCGGCGACATCGAGGACCCGGCCAGCGTCGCGGCCGCCGAATTGGCGTACTGGCGCGCGGAATTGGCCGACCTGCCGGACGAGTTGTCGCTGCCCTACGATCGCCCGCGCCCGGCCGTGCAGTCCTTCCGGGGCGCGAAGCTGGAACTGGCGATTCCGGCGGCGGTGCACGCGAATCTGCTCGGCCTGGCCCGCGCGCACGACGCCACCCTGTTCATGGCGGTGCACGCGGCGTTCTCGGTGCTGCTGGCCCGCCTCTCGGGGGGCTCCGACGTCGCCGTCGGCACCCCGGTGGCCGGGCGCGGCGAAGCCGACCTCGACGCGCTCATCGGCATGTTCGTCAACACCGTGGTGTTCCGCTCCCGGCCCGAGCTCGGTGAGTCCTTCACCGATCTGCTGATCCGGCAGCGACCGCTGGATCTGGCGGCCTTCGCGCACACGCGCCTGCCCTTCGAGCGGCTGGTCGAGGCGCTGAACCCGGTGCGCTCCACCGCCCGTCACCCGCTGGTGCAGGTCGGGCTGTCCTTCCAGAACCTCGGCCGGATCGGGGTCGAGCTGCCCGGGCTCGAGGTCACCGGCAGCCCGATCGAAACCGGTGTCGCACAGTTCGATCTGCAGCTCGTGCTCACCGATCGGTACGACGAGTCCGGAGCGCCCGCCGGCATCGACGGCCATGTCGTCTACGCCACCGACCTTTTCGACGAGAGCACGGTCGCCGGGTTCGCCGGTCGATTCACCCGCCTGCTCGCCGACGCCGTCGCGCGCCCGCGGGCGGC
Source organism: Nocardia sp. NPDC055321 (assembly GCF_053645575.1). Lineage (NCBI taxonomy): Bacteria > Bacillati > Actinomycetota > Actinomycetes > Mycobacteriales > Nocardiaceae > Nocardia > Nocardia sp. NPDC055321. The sequence continues at coordinate 398,767 of NZ_JBSHMS010000005.1, read as the reverse complement.
CCTGGGCGATCTGGACCTGCTCGAGCCCGGCGAGCGCCGGCGAATCCTGCACGACTGGAACAGCACCGGGCACGCCCTGGACACCCGCCAGACCCTGGCCTCGCTGTTCGCCGCCCAGGCCGCCCGCACCCCGTCCGCGGTGGCGCTGGTCGCCGACACCCCGGCCGGGTCGCGGAGCCTGACCTACCGGGAATTCTCCGAGCGCGTCAATCGCCTTGCCCGGCATCTGATCTCGCTCGGCGTCGGACCCGAGACCCCGGTGGCGCTGGCCATGCGCCGATCGGCCGAACTCATGATCGGCATGTACGCCGTGGCGGTCAGCGGCGGCGTCTACGTGCCGATCGATCCGGATCAACCCGCCGAGCGCCTGGAACACATCCTGGCGACCGCCGCGCCGCGCTGCGTGCTCAGCACCGCCGCGGACGCCGCGGGCCTGCCACCGGCCGGCGTGCCGGTGCTCGCGATCGACACCCTGGACCTGTCCGCGGTGCCGCCGTACCCGGTGCTGGACGGCGAGCGGCGCACGCCGTTGCGCCCGGACCACACCGCCTACATCATCTTTACCTCCGGTTCCACCGGCCGCCCCAAGGGCGTGGCGCTGCCGCATCGCGCGGTGGTGAACCAATTGCTGTGGAAGCAGGACGCTTTCGGTCTCGACGGTGACGACACCGTGCTGCTCAAGACCGCCGCGACGTTCGATCTGTCGGTGTGGGAGTTCTACTCCGGCATGCTGGTCGGCGGGCGCACCGTCATCGCCGCCGCGGACGGGCATCGCGATCCGGCCTACCTCGGCGCCCTGATCGCCGAGCGCCGCGTCTCGGTGCTGCACCTGGTGCCGTCCATGCTCACCGCGCTGATGTCGGGCCCGCGCGCGGAACTGCCCGCCACCGTGCGCCTGGTGCTCGCCATCGGCGAGGCGCTGCCCGCCGCGGTCGCCCAGCGCTTCCGCGACGCCAACCCGCACATCCAGCTGTGGAATCTCTACGGCCCCACCGAGGCCGCGGTGTCGGTCACCGCGCACCGGGTCGGGGACGCCGACACCGGTGCGGTGCCCATCGGGAAGCCCGAATGGAACACCCGCGTGTACGTCCTGGACGCGCGCCTGCGGCCGGTGCCGCCGGGGGTGGTGGGTGAGCTGTACCTCGCGGGAATCCAGTTGGCGCACGGCTACATCGGCCGGGGCGTCCTGACCGCCGAACGGTTCCTTCCCGATCCCTACGCCCCGGCACCGGGCGAACGCATGTACCGCACCGGCGATCTCGCCGCGTGGAACGCCGACGGCGCGCTGGAGTACCACGGGCGCACCGACTTTCAGGTCAAGGTGCGCGGATTTCGCATCGAACTCGGCGATATCGAGGCCGCACTGCTGGCGCAGGACGGCGTCGAGTCCGCGGTCGTGGTCGCCCGCGCCGACGGCGCACGGGGCGATCAGCTGGTGGCGTATCTCGCACCCGCGTCCGGACGCACCGTCACCGCGGACACGGTGCGCGCCGCGCTCGTGGCCGCGGTCCCGGCGTACATGGTCCCGGCCGCGATCATGGTGCTGCCCGCGCTGCCGATGACCGCCACCGGAAAGGTCGATCGCCGCGCCCTGCCCGAGCCGGTGTTCGCGGTCGCGCGCTACCGCGCGCCCGGCACGCCCGCCGAGCACACGGTCGCCGAGATCTTCGCCGAGGTGCTCGGCGTGGACCGGATCGGCCTGGACGACGACTTCTTCGCCGCGGGCGGCAATTCGCTGCTCGCCACCAAGGTCGCCGCCCGGCTGGACGCGGCCCTGGGCGTGCGCGTGGAGGTGCGCGCCCTGTTCGAGGCGCCGACCGTCGGCGCGCTGGCGGCCGCGCTCGCGGGCGCGGCGGGCGCGGGCGACCGGCCCGTGCTCGGCGCGGCGCCGCGCTCCGCACGCGTGCCGCTGTCCCCGGCCCAGCAGCGGCTGTGGTTCCTGAACCGCTTCGACACCGACTCCGGCGCCTACAACGTCGCGGTCGGGCTGCGCATGCGCGGCCCGCTCGAGGCCGAGACGCTGCGGCTCGCGCTCGCGGACGTGGTCGCCCGGCACGAGGTGCTGCGCACGCTGTTCCCCGAGGACGCCGACGGTCCGCACCAGGTGGTGCTGCCGGTCGAGCGGGCCGCGATCCCGCTCGCGCAGCTGGTCGCGCACGTGGACGCCGCCGCGGGCACGAACTCCGCCGAGGACGACGCCCGCGACTTCGCCCGTGCCGGTTTCGATCTCACCGCGCAGCCGCCGATGCGCGCGGCCCTGGTGCAGATCACGCCCGAGGACCACCTGCTCGTGGTGGTCGTGCACCACATCGCCGCGGACGGCTGGTCGCTGACGCCGCTGGCCGGGGATCTGGCCGCCGCCTACGCGGCCCGCCGCGACGGCGCCGCGCCGGACTGGACGCCACTGCCGGTGCAGTACGCCGATTACAGTGTGTGGCAACGGGAATCGCTCGGCAGCGAGGACGACCCCGCCAGTCCGGCGGCCCGTCAGCTGAGCTACTGGCGCGAGCGGCTTGCCGGACTGCCCGAATGCCTGGAACTCCCGGTCGATCGCCCGCGCCCGCCGGTGGCCTCCCAGCGCGGCGCGACCGTGCGCGCACACCTGGACGCGGACCTGCACGCGGCGCTGCACACGCTCGCCCAGCGCAGCGGGGTCAGCGTGTTCATGGTGCTGCACGCGGCGCTGGCGACCCTGCTCGCACGCCTGGCCGCCACCTCCGACGTGGCGGTGGGCACCCCGATCGCCGGCCGGGTCGACGCGCGCCTGGATCGACTCGTCGGCATGTTCGTCGGCACCCTGGTGCTGCGCACCGAGGTCGACGGGAACCGGAGTTTCGCTGCGCTGCTGGACACGGTGCGCGAGGGCGATCTCGATGCCTTCGCGCACGCCGAGCTGCCGTTCGAACGCCTGGTGGAGGTGCTCGAGCCGGTGCGCTCGTCGGCACACCACCCGCTGTTCCAGGTCATGCTGTCGGTGCACGGCGCGGTGCCCGAGACGGTGCCGCTGCCGGGCCTGGACACCGTCGCCACCGCGATCTCCGCCGGGGTGGCGCGCTGGGATCTGGAGTTCACCCTCGTCGAAAGGCATTCGGCGCCCGGCGTTCCCGCGGGCCTGGATCTCGAACTGACCTACGCCACCGACCTGTTCGAGGACGCCTCCGCGCGGCGCCTGGTCGAGCGCTTCACCCGGGTCCTGACCGCGGCCGCGGCCGCCCCGGACACCCCGGTCGGCGAGCTGCCGCTGCTGTCGGGCGCCGAGATCGCCGCGCTGACACCGGTGTGCGGCCCGCAGGCCGCGCCGGCCGGCACGCTGCCGGAGATCTTCACCGCCGCGGCCGCCGTCGATCCGCATGCCATCGCGGTGCGCTTCGGCACCCACGAGCTGACCTACGCCGAACTCGATCGCCGGTCGAACCGGCTCGCCCGGCTGCTCATCGACCGCGGCGTCGGACCGGAATCGATCGTGGCGCTGGCGATCGCGCGATCGATCGAATCGGTGTGCGTCACCGTGGCGGTCACCAAGACCGGCGCGGCCTTCCTGCCGGTCGACCCCGCCTACCCGCGCCCGCGCCAGGAGCACATGCTCACCGATTCCGGTGCGCGCGTGGGTCTCACGACGCAGGAGCATCGCGACGAGTTGCCGGCCACGAGCGTCACCTGGCTGGCCCTGGACGACCGGGCGATCGTGAGCGCGCTGTCGGAGGTGTCCAGCGCGCCGATCACCGACGCGGATCGGGTCCGGCCGCTGCGGATGTCGCACCTGGCCTACCTCATCTACACCTCCGGCTCGACCGGCGTCCCCAAGGGCGTGGCCGTCACGCACGCGGGCATCGCGAACTTCACCCGGACCATGGCGGACCGGTTCGGGGTCGGTTCCGATTCGCGCACACTGCATTTCGCCTCGCCGAGCTTCGACGCCTCGATCCTGGAACTGCTGCTGACCTGGGGTGCGGGCGCGACCATGGTGATCGCCCCGCCGCAGATCTACGGCGGTGAGGAACTGGCCGAGCTGCTCGAACGCGAAGCGGTCACCCACGCCTTCCTCACCCCGGTCGCGGTGGCCGGGCTCGGGGCGGGCGGGCGGACCCTGCCCGCACTGCGCGGGCTCGTCGTCGGCGGCGACGCCGTCGGCGCCGAACTGCTCGAGCGCTGGGCGGGGGACCGTGAGCTGTTCAACGCCTACGGGCCCTCCGAGGCCACGGTCGCGGTCGCGATCTCGCACGCGCTGTCCCCGGACCGGCAGGTGGTGCTGGGCGGGCCGATTCGTGGCGCCGGGCTCGCGGTGCTGGATCGCCGCCTGCGTCCGGTACCGGTCGGCGTCGCCGGTGAGCTCTACATCGGCGGCGCGAGCGTGGCACGCGGCTATCTCGCGCGCCCGAGCCTGACCGCGTCGCGCTTCATCGCCGACCCGTACGGCGCCGCGGGCGATCGCATGTACCGCACGGGCGATCTGGTGCGCTGGACGGCCGAGGGCGAACTGGTGTTCCTGGGTCGCGGTGACGACCAGGTCAAGGTGCGCGGATTCCGCATCGAACTCGGGGAGATCACCGCCGCGGTAGCGGGCGAGGCGGGTGTCGGCTTCGCGCACACCGAGGTTCGCACCGACGCGGGCGGGCGCGCGCACGTGGTGACCTACGTGCTGCCCGAGGGCGATACCGCGCCGGACGTGCGCGCCCTGCGCACCGCGCTCGGCGCCCGGCTGCCCGCGCACATGGTGCCCTCGGCGATCGTGGCGCTGACCGCGATTCCGTTGTCGCCCGGCGGCAAACTCGATCGCAAGGCGCTGCCGGAACCGGTCTGGGACCTGGGCGTCGCGGGCCGCGAGCCGGCCACGCCGAACGAGGCCCTGGTGGCCGCGGAGATGGCGCGCATGCTCGATCGCGAGCGGGTGGCCGCCGATCACAGCTTCTTCGAACTGGGCGGCAACTCGCTGTCCGCGACCCAGCTGGTCTCCCGGCTCGCGGCCGCCTGCGGGCATCGGCTCGCGGTCAAGGCGGTCTTCGAGCATCCGACCCCCGAGGCGCTGGCCCGGCTGCTGGATCAGGCGGCGGGCGAACCGATTTCGAACCGGCCCCGGCTGACCGCGAACGGCCGCCCGGCCCGGGTGCCGCTGTCCTCGGCACAGCGGCGGCTGTGGTTCCTGAACCAGCTCGACACCGATTCCGGCGCGTACAACATCCCGGTGGCGCTGTGGTTGCGCGGCGACCTGGACGAGCCGGCGCTGCGCGCCGCGCTCACCGATGTCCTTGCCCGGCACGAGATTCTGCGCACCCTGTACCCGCAGGACGCGCAGGGCCCGCATCAGGTCGTCGTTCCGGTGGAGGAGGTGCCGCTGAGCCTGACCGTGCTGCGGGCCTCGGCCCTCGAGGTCGATTCGCACGTCGCGGCCGCGGCCGAACAGGGCTTCGACCTGACCACCGAACTGCCGATCCGCATGGATCTGGTGCGCACCGGCAACGAGGAGTACGCGCTCGCGCTCATCGTGCACCACATCGCCATGGACGGCTGGTCGCTGGCCCCGCTGGCGGCCGACATCAGCACCGCCTACATCGCGCGGCACGCGGGCCGGGCCCCGCAGTGGGCCCCGCTGCCGGTGCAGTACGCGGACTTCGCGGTCTGGCACGAGGACCTGGTCGGCAGTGAGGACGACCCGGAAAGCGTTGCCGCACAGGAGCTCAAGTACTGGCGGGCGCGCCTGGCCGCGCTGCCGGACTGCCTCGAGCTGCCCGCGGATCGCCCGCGGCCGGTCGTCGCCACCCACGGCGGCGGATCGGTGCGCGCCCGGGTCGAAGCCGATCTGCACACCCGGGTCGCCGCCCTCGCGCGCCGGCACGACGTCAGCGAGTTCATGGTGCTGCACACCGTGCTCGCGGTGCTGCTGGCCCGGCTGGCCGGGACGTCCGACATCGCCGTCGGCACCGCCATCGCCGGGCGCTCGGAACCCGAATTGGAAGCGCTCATCGGCGCTTTCGTCGGCACGTTGGTGCTGCGCACCGAGGTCGACGGCAACGCCGCGTTCACCGACCTGCTGGCGAACGTGCGCGAGAGCGATCTGGCGGCCTTCGCGCACGCCGATCTGCCGTTCGAACGACTGGTGGAAGAGCTGAACCCGGTGCGCTCCACCGCGCATCACCCGCTGTTCCAGGTGAGTCTGTCGGTCGACAACTTCCCGGCGCCCGCCGTGCGCCTGCCCGGGCTCGACCTGTCCGTCCATCGGGTCGACCCCACCGTCGCGAAGTTCGATCTGCAGTTCGCCTTCACCGCCGTGCCGCCGTCCCCGGGCGACCCGGGCGCCGCCGGTCTCGAACTGTGCCTGACCTACGCGACGGACCTGTTCGACGAGACCACCGCCGCGGAGCTGACCGGCCGGTTCGTGCGCCTGCTGGCCTCCGCCGTCGCCGAACCCGGTGCGGCGGTGGGTGATCTGGAACTGCTCGATCCCGAGCAGGTGCGCGCCCTGGCCCCGGTCCGGGGACCCGCGGCGCGCGAATTCCGCACCCTGCCGGAGCTTTTCGCGACCGCCGCCGCCGACCCGGCGCGTACCGCGCTGCGCACCCCGACCGGCGACCTGACCTACGGCGCGCTCGACGACTGGTCGAACCGGTTGGCCCGCACCCTCATCGCCGAGGGCGTCGGCCCCGGTGACGTGGTGGCGCTGGGCATGGGCCGCTCGATGGAATCGGTCGTCGCCACGGTGGCCGTGGCCAAGACCGGCGCGGCCTACCTGCCGGTGGACGTGCGCCACCCCGCCGATCGCATCCGGCACATGCTCACCGATTCCGGTGCGGCGCTGGGCCTGACCACCGCCACGGACAGCACCCGCCTGCCCGCCGACCTCGACCTGCGCTGGCTGCCGGTGGAGGACTCGGGTGAGCTGAGCACCCCGGTGAGCGACGCCGACCGGACGCGCCCGCTGTCGGTCGACGACATCGCGTACGTCATCTACACCTCCGGTTCCACCGGCGTGCCCAAGGGCGTCGCGGTGCCGCATCGCGGACTGGCGGCCTTCGCGGCCGAACAGCGCGAGCGCTACGGCGTGCTATCCACCAGTCGCACACTGCATTTCGCCTCGCCCAGTTTCGACGCCTCGGTGCTGGAACTGCTGCTGGCCTGGGGCGCGGGCGCGACCATGGTGGTCGCCTCGGCCGACAACTTCGGCGGCGACGAGCTGGCCGAGCTGCTCGAGACCGAAGCGGTCACGCACGCGTTCATCACCCCGGCCGCGCTGGCCGACATCGACATCGCGCGCCGGCCGCTGCCCGCCCTGGGCTGCCTCGTCGTGGGCGGCGAGGCGGTCGGCGCGGATCTGGTGGCCCGCTGGGCCGCCGGCCGCGCGATGTTCAACGCCTACGGGCCCTCCGAAGCCACCGTGGCCCCGGTCATCTCGGACGCGCTCGTCCCGGATCAGCCGGTGCTGCTCGGCCGCGCCATTCGCGGTGCGGCGCTGGCGGTGCTCGACGCCCGCCTGCGCCCGGTACCGGTCGGCGTCGCGGGTGAGCTCTACGTCGCGGGCGCCGGTCTGGCGCGCGGGTACGTCGAGCGCAACGGCCTGACCGCGGCGCGGTTCGTGGCCAACCCCTACGCGGCGACACCGGGCGAGCGCATGTACCGCACCGGCGACGTCGTGCGCTGGACCGCGAGCGGCTCGCTGGTGTTCGTCGGGCGCGGCGACGACCAGGTCAAGATCCGCGGATTCCGCGTCGAACTCGGCGAGATCAGCGCGGCCGTGGCCGAGCTGGCGGGAATCCGCTTCGCGCACACCGAGATCCGGCACGACGACGCCGGCACCCCGCGCATCGTCAGCTACATCGCCGGCGACGGCACGCTCGACGCGGGTGCCGTGCGCACGCACGCCGCCGCCCGCCTGCCCGGCTACATGGTGCCGACCGCGGTCGTGCTGCTGGACACGATTCCGCTCTCGCCCAGCGGCAAGCTCGATCGCCGTGCGCTGCCCGCTCCGGTCTGGGAACTGGCACAGGGCCGCGAACCCGCCACGCCCAGTGAGGTTCTGGTGGCCGAGGCCATGGCCGAGGTCGTCGGGCGCGATCGGGTCTGCGCCGATCACGACTTCTTCGAACTCGGCGGCACCTCGCTCTCGGCGACCCGGCTGGTCGCACAGCTCGCCGCCGCGACCGGGCGTCAGCTGGGCGTGCGGGCGGTCTTCGAACATCCCACCCCGGAGCAGCTGGCGCGGGTGGTCGACGAACTGCTCGCCCGCGATTGCGATGTGCCCGAGCTGACCCGCGGGCACCGGCCCGGCCGGATTCCGCTCTCCCCGGCACAGCAGCGACTGTGGTTCCTGAACCGGTTCGACACCGACTCGGGGGCCTACAACATTCCGGTGGCGCTGCGCCTGCGCGGCCCGCTGGACGAGCAGGCGCTGCGCGCGGCGCTGCTGGACGTCGTGCAGCGGCACGAGGCGCTGCGCACGCTGTTCCCCCAGGACGCCGAGGGGCCGCACCAGCAGGTGCTGCCGCTCGATCGGTCGGACAGCCCGATCGGCCGAAACCCGGAGGCGGACAACAGCGTTGCGCACCGGGCCCCGGTGCGCACCGCGCGCTTCACCCTGCCGGTGTCCGAGCTCGCCGCGGACGCCATCGCCGAGCACCTGAACGACGCGGCCGCGCGGGGCTTCGATCTGGCGACCGAGCTGCCGCTGCGCGCGGAACTGCTGCGGGTCGCCGCCGACGACCACGTGCTCCTGGTGGTCGTGCACCACATCGCCGCCGACGGCGGATCGACCGCGCCGCTGGCCGGGGACCTGGCCACCGCGTACGCCGCCCGGCGGCGCGGTCAGACCCCCGACTGGGCCGAATTGCCGGTGCAGTACGCCGATTTCAGTCTGTGGCAGCAGGCGGTGCTCGGCGACGAGACCGATCCTGAGAGCCGGGCCGCGCGCCAGCTCGGCTATTGGAAGGAGCGGCTCGCCGGACTGCCGGACGTCCTGGAACTGCCCGCGGATCGCCCGCGCCCGGCCGCGCGGACCCAGCGCGGCGAGTCGGTCACCGCCCGGCTCGAGGGCTCCTCGCACGCTGCGCTCACCCGCCTGGCCCGCGACAACAACGCGAGTCTGTTCATGGTGCTGCACAGCGTGCTCGCGGTGCTGCTGGCCCGGCTCGCCGGAACGGGCGACGTCACGGTCGGCACCCCGATCTCCGGGCGCGCCGACGCCCGGCTGCATCCGCTGATCGGCATGTTCGCGGGCACCCTGGTGCTGCGGACCGAGGTCGATCGCGCCACCCGGTTCACCGAACTGCTCGCCGCGGTGCGCGAGCACGACCTCGACGCCTTCGCGCACGCGGAGATCCCGTTCGAACGCCTGGTGGAGGCGGTGGACCCGGCGCGGTCGACCGCACACCACCCGCTGTTCCAGGTCATGCTGTCGGTGCACGACGCGATGCCCGAACTGCCGCACCTGGACGACGTGGTGATCCGGGTCGAGGACATCGCCCTCGAGATCGCCAAGTTCGATCTGCAGTTCACCTTCACCCAATCGCACACCGCGGCGGGCGATCCGGACGGCCTCGACATCCGCCTGACGTACGCCACCGACATCTTCGACGCGGACACCGCCGCGGAACTCTGCGCGCGGTTCGTCCAGCTGCTCGCCGGGGTCAGCGGCCGCCCGCACATCCCGGTCGGCGACTTCGACCTGCTCTCGGTCGCCGAGCGCGCCGCCTCGGCGCCCGCGCGCGGCGTCGGCGGGCCCGTGCCCGCCACCCTGCCCGAGATCTTCACCGCCGCCACCGCCTCCCGCGAAGCCCTTGCCGTGGTATCGGATTCGGGCTCGATGAGTTACGGCGAACTCGACGAGCGGTCCAACCGGGTGGCGCGCGCGCTGATCGCGCGGGGCGTCGGCCCCGGCGACACCATCGCGGTGGGACTGCCGCGGTCGCTGGAATCGGTGCTGGCCGCGGTCGCGGTCACCAAGTCCGGCGCCACCCTGGCCCCGGTCGATCTGCGCTACCCGGCCGACCGCATCGCCCACATGCTCACCGATTCCGGTGCGCGCCTGGGCATCACCACCGCGGCCAATCTCGCGGATCTGTCCACGGAACTGACCTGGCTCACCCTGGCCGATCTGGAAGCGGGCGCGTCCGCCGCGCCCATCTCCGATTCCGAGCGGATCCGGTCGCTGGCCCTGGACAACGTCGCGTACCTGGTCTACACCTCGGGCTCGACCGGCAAACCCAAGGGCGTCGCGGTCACCCATCGCGGGCTGGCCGGGTTCTCGGCCGAACAGCGGGAGCGATTCCGGATCGACTCCGACAGCCGCACCCTGCATTTCGCCTCGCCGAGCTTCGACGCCGCGATCCTGGAAATGCTGCTGGCCTGGGGCGCGGGCGCGACCATGGTGCTGACCTCGCCCGAGATCTTCGGCGGTGACGAACTCGCCGAGTTCCTGGACCGCGAGCGGGTCACCCACGCGTTCATCACCCCGGCCGCGCTGGCCAGCATCGATGTCCGGCGCTGGCCGCTGCCGGCCCTGCGCAGCCTGTGCGCGGGCGGCGAGGCCGTGGGCCCGGAACTGGTGGCGCGCTGGGCCGATGACCGCTCGATGTTCATCGGCTACGGCCCCACCGAGACGACCATCATGAGCGTCATCTCCGATCCGATCGGCGCGCACGATCCGGTGGTGCTGGGCGGCCCGATCCGCGGCACGACCGTCGTGGTGCTCGACGAGCGCTTGCGCCCGGTGCCGCCGGGGGTCTCCGGCGACCTCTACATCGGCGGCGACGGCCTGGCCCGGGGTTACCATCAGCGCCCCGGCCTGACCGCGCATCGCTTCGTGAGCAATCCCTTCGCGGCGAACCCGGGCGAGCGCATGTACCGCACCGGCGACGTCGTGCGCTGGACCCGGTCGGGCGTGCTGGCCTTCGTCGGCCGCAGCGACGATCAGGTCAAGCTGCGCGGATTCCGCGTCGAACTGGGCGAGATCACCGCGGTGGTCTCGGACGGTCCGCGGATTCGCTTCGCGCACACCGAGGTCCGCAAGGACGCCGCCGGGCGGCAGGCGATCGTGTGCTACGTCGTGTCCGAGGACGATCCACTGGACGTGGCCGCCCTGCGCGCCGGCGTCGCCGAGCGGCTGCCGGTGCACATGGTGCCGGCGGTGTTCGTCCCGCTGGCCTCGATCCCGCTCTCACCCAACGGAAAACTCGACCGGCGGGCCCTGCCCGAACCGGTCTGGGAGGCCGCGGCCGAGGGCCGGGAGCCGAACACGCCCACCGAGCGGCTGGTGGCCGGGGTCATGGCCGAGGTGCTCGGGCACGACCGCGTCTACGCCGATCACGGGTTCTTCGAACTCGGCGGCAACTCGCTCTCGGCCACCCAGCTGGTGGCGCGCCTGACGGCCGCGAGCGGGGTGCCGCTGGCGGTGCGCGCCATCTTCGAACATCCCACGCCCGCCGAACTGGCGCTGCTGCTCGATGATTCGGCCGGAGCGGCTGCGGGCCGCCCGGCGCTGGTCGCCGCGCCCCGCCCGGACCGGGTGCCGCTGTCGCTGGCACAGCAGCGCCTGTGGTTCCTGAACCGCTTCGACCCGGGCTCGGCCGCCTACAACATCCCGCTCGGGCTGCGCCTGAACGGGACGCTGGACGCGACGGTGCTGGCCCAGGCCGTCGCGGACGTGGTCGCCCGGCACGAGGTGCTGCGCACGCTCTTCCCGGAGGACGCGCACGGCCCGCACCAGGTGGTGCTGAGCGCGGCCGCGGCCGAACTGCCGTTCGCCCGCATCGCGTCGAGCCCGCAGTCCGTGCTCACCGACGCCTTCGATGTCGCGGCGGCGGGATTCGATCTGGCCGTGGAGATTCCGATCCGCGCGGCGCTGCTGCGCGTCGGCGAGGACGAGCACGTGCTGGTCGTGGTGATCCACCACATCGCCGCGGACGGCTGGTCGCTCACCCCGCTGGCCGGGGATCTGGTCGCCGCATACGGCGCGCGCAGCTCCGGCGCTACGCCGCAGTGGCGCGAATTGCCGGTGCAGTACGCCGATTTCAGTGTCTGGCAGCGCGAACTGCTGGGCGCCGAGGACGATCCCGAGAGCCTGACCGCGCGGCAACTGGCCTACTGGACCGAGCGCCTGGCCGACCTGCCCGAATGCCTGGAACTGCCGGCGGATCGCCCGCGCCCGGTGGTGGCCTCGCACCGCGGCGGGTCGACCTCGGCCCGGATCGAGGCCGATCTGCACACCCGTCTCGTCGAGGCCGCGCGCGGCCACGACGCCAGCGTGTTCATGGTGCTGCACGCGGTACTGGCGGTGCTGATCGCCCGTACCAGCGGCACCGGCGACATCGCCGTCGGCACCGCGGTGGCCGGGCGCGGCGACGCCGCGCTCGACGAGCTCATCGGCATGTTCGTCGGAACCCTGGTGTTGCGCACCAGGATCGACGGCGGCGCGAGCTTCGACGAGGTGCTCGCCTCGGTGCGCGAGGCCGACCTCGACGCCATGGCCAACGCCGACCTGCCGTTCGAGCGCCTCGTCGAGGTGCTCAACCCGGTCCGCTCGACCGCGCATCACCCGCTGTTCCAGGTGAGCCTGTCGCTCACCAACATGGGTGTGCCGACCGTGCGCCTGCCCGAGCTCACCGTGGCCGGGTTCCCGGTCGATCCGGGCCTGGTCAAGTGCGATCTGCAGTTCACGTTCTCCGAGACGCACACCGCGACCGGCGAACCGGACGGCATCGAGATGACGCTGTCCTACGCCACCGACCTGTTCGACGCCGCCACGGCGGATCGGATGAGTCGGCGCTACGTGCGGTTGCTGGCGGGCCTGCTGGCCGATCCGGCGGCCGCGGTCGGCGACGCCGACGTGCTCTCGGCCTGGGAGCGTTCGGTGCTCGCGCCGGCGCGCGGCGCGCGGGCGGCGAGTTCGATCACCCTGATCGAGTTGTTCGAGCGCGCGGTGACCCCCGGGCACCCGGCGCTCGTCGCGGGGGAGCGGACGCTGACCTACGACGAGCTGGATGCCTGGACGAACCGCTTGGCGCGCAAGCTGATCGGGCGCGGCGTCGGCCCGGGCGACGTGGTCGCGCTGGGCCTGGCGCGCTCGGTGGAATCGGTGGCGGGATCGCTCGCCATCGCCAAGACCGGCGCGGCGTTCCTGCCGGTGGACATTCGCCATCCGCTCGATCGGATCCGGCACATGCTCACCGATTCGGCGGTGCGGTTCGGTCTCACGGTGCCCGGCGATCGGGCCGCGCTCCCCGAGGACCTCGGGATCGAGTGGATGCTCGTGGGCGGGGCGGCCGAGCTGCCGGAGTTCTCCGACGCCCCGGTCACCGACGCCGAGCGGATCCGCATCCCGCGCCTGGACGACCTGGCGTACCTGATCTACACCTCCGGGTCCACCGGATTGCCCAAGGGCGTCGCGGTCACCCACCGCGGACTGCTCAATTGCGCGGAGGTACAGCGGGTTCGGTTCGACGTCGACCGGTCCGCGCACACGATGCACCTGGCCTCGCCGAGCTTCGACGTGGCGGTGCTGGAACTGCTGCTGGCCTGGTGCGGCGGCGCGACGATGATCATCGTCCCGATCGACGTCTACGGCGGCGACGATCTGGCCGAGCTCATCGACGCCGCCGGGGTGACGCACGTGGTCATCACCCCGGCCGCGCTGGCGAGCATGGACGCCGACCGCTGGTCGCTGCCGAGCCTGCGCACGCTCATCGTCGGCGGCGAGGCGTTCGACCAGGAACTGGTGCAGCAGTGGGCCCGCGGCCGGGACATGGTCAACGGCTACGGCCCGTCGGAGGCGACCATCGCCACCACCTTCTCCGAGCCCATGCACCCGGATCGGCCCATCGTGCTGGGCCGCCCGATGCGCGGGGTCAGCACGGTGGTGCTCGACGCTCGTATGCGGCCGGTGCCGCCCGGCTCGGTCGGCGAGCTCTACGTCGGCGGCGTCGGATTGGCGCGCGGCTACCAGCACCGCCCGGCGCTGACCGCCGAGCGGTTCGTGGCCAACCCGTTCGGCGAGTCCGGGGAAAGGCTCTATCGCACCGGTGATCTGGTGCGCTGGAACGCCGACGGCGAGCTCATCTTCGCCGGGCGCGCCGACCACCAGGTCAAGGTGCGCGGCTTCCGCATCGAACTGGGCGAGATCTCGGCGGTCGTCGCGGCCTGCGACGGAATCCGGTTCGCGCACACCGAGGTTCGCAAGGATCACGGTGGCCGCGCGCACATCGTGTGCTACGTCGTCGCGCTCGAGGGCGTGCCGGTCGAGGCGCGGGTGCTGCACGAGGTCACCGCCCAGCGCCTGCCCGCGCACATGGTGCCCTCGGCCTTCCTGATGCTGGAGTCGATTCCGCTCTCGCCCAACGGCAAGCTGGATCGCCGGGCCCTGCCCGAGCCCACGTTCACCGTGTCCGACACCGGTCGAGCCCCGCGCACGGCGGGGGAGAAGGTGGTGGCCGCCGCCATGGCCGAGGTCGTGGGCCGCGAGACGGTGTGCGCGGATCACAACTTCTTCGAACTCGGCGGGAACTCGCTCTCGGCAACGCAATTGGTCGCCCGCATCGCCGCGGCCTCGGGCTGCCGGCTGGAGGTGCGCGCGGTGTTCGAACAGCCGACCCCGGAGCAGCTGGGCGCGGTGCTCGAGCGCGCGCTGGCCGCCGGCGGCGGTGATCGGCCCGCACTGGTGGCCGGGGCCCGCCCGGCGCGGATTCCGCTGTCCCCGGCGCAGCAGCGCCTGTGGCTGCTGAACCGGTTCGACCCCGCCTCCGGCGCGTACAACATCCCGCTGGTGCTGCGCCTGCGCGGCCCGCTGGACGCGGACGCGCTGAGCCGGGCCGTCGCGGACGTGGTGGCCCGGCACGAGGTCCTGCACAGCGTGTTCCCCGCCGACGGGGCGGGCCCGCACCAGGTGGTGCTGCCGGTGGCCGACCCCGCGCTCGCGGTGCCGCTCACCGAGCTCACCGAGACCGCCGCGGCGCAGTTCGCCCGCACCTTCCTCACCGCGGGTTTCGATGTGACACAGCAGATTCCGGTCCGTGCGGCGATCCTGCGGGTGGCCGCGGACGAGCACGTGCTGCTGCTGGTCATGCACCACATCGCCGCGGACGGCGCCTCGGCCGCGCCGTTGGCGGTCGACCTGGCCACGGCCTACGCCGCGCGGTCCGAGCACCGGGCCCCGGCCTGGCAGCCGCTGCCGGTGCAGTACGCCGATTTCAGCCTGTGGCAGCACGAGGTGCTCGGCAGCGACGCGGACCCGGACAGCTCGGCCGCGCGCCAGCTCGCCTACTGGACCGAGAAGCTGGCCGAGTTGCCCGACTGCCTGACCCTGCCCATGGATCGGCCGCGCCCCGCGGTGCCGACCCAGCGCGGAGCCTCGGTGTTCGCGCGGATCGACGCCGATCTGCACGACGAGCTCAACGAACTGGCGCGCTGGCACGGCGTCAGCGTGTTCATGGTGCTGCACGCGGTGCTCGCGGTACTGCTCGCACGTTTGGGCAGCACCGGCGACGTGGTGGTCGGCACGCCCATCGGCGGACGCGTCGATCCGCGCCTGGACGCGCTGGTCGGCATGTTCGTCGGCACCCTGGTGCTGCGCACCCCGGTGTCGAGTTCCGGATCGTTCGCCGAATTGCTCGACACCGTGCGCGAAACCGATCTGGATGCCTTCGCGCACGCCGACATCCCGTTCGAGCGGCTCGTCGAGGCGCTCGATCCGGCTCGCTCGGCCGCGCATCACCCGCTGTTCCAGGTCATGCTGTCGGTGCACAACGCGGTGCCGGGGCTGCCCCGGCTCGGCGCCGTCGAGGCCACCGCGGAGGATCCGGGCTTCGAGGTCGCCAAGTTCGATCTGCAGTTCACGCTGACCGAGACCCACACCCCGCACGGGGCCCCGGACGGGATCGAGCTGTGCGTGACCTACGCGCGGGATCTGTTCGACGCCGAGAGCGCGGAACTGCTGTGCGGCCGGTTCGTCCGGGTGCTGTCGGCCGCGGTCGCGGACACCTCCATCGCGGTCGGCGATCTCGAGCTGCTCGACCCGCGCGAAACCCGCACGCTGGTACCGGTATTCGGCGCCGAGTCGCGGGGCGCGATCACCTTCCCCGAGGTGTTCGCCGCCGCGGTCGCCGCCGCGCCGCGCACCGTCGCGGTGCGCGATCGCGAGATCCAGATGAGTTACGAGCAGCTGGACCGCTCCACCAACCGGCTGGCGCGGACGCTGCTGGCCCGCGGGGTCGGACCGGAAACCGTGGTGGCGCTGAGCATTCCGCGCTCGGTCGAGGCGGTGCGGGCCATGCTCGCGGTGCTCAAGACCGGCGCCGCCTTCGTCCCGGTGGACCCGGCCTACCCGGCGCTGCGCAAGGAGCACATGCTCACCGATTCGCAGGTGGCCATCGGGGTGACCGTCACCCGCTGCCGGGCCGAGCTGCCCGACGGACCGCAGTGGCTGGCACTGGACGACCCGGCCTTCGCCGCCGAGACCCGGCTGTACTCGAGTGCGGCGCTCGCGGCGAGCGATCTGCATCGCGCGCCGCACCTGGCCAATCCGGCGTACCTGATCTACACCTCGGGTTCCACCGGTCTGCCCAAGGGCGTCAGCGTCACGCACGCGGGCATCTCCGATTTCGCCGCGGAGCTCACCGAGCGCGGCGGGGTCACCGCGGGCTCGCGGGTACTGCACTTCGCCTCGCCCAGTTTCGACGCCGCGATTCTCGAGGTGCTGCTCGCGCTCGGGGCGGCGGCGACCCTGGTGCTGGCCGACGCGAGCGTGGTCGGCGGCGCGGAACTGCGCGAACTGCTGCACGCCGAGCGGATCACGCACGCCTTCGTCACCCCGGCGGCGCTGGCGACGGTCGACCCGGCCGGGCTGGAGGAGCTCGAGATGATCATGGTGGGCGGTGATCGCACCGGACCCGAACTGGTGGATCGCTGGACCCTGAGCGCCCCGCAGCGCACCATGCTCAACGCGTACGGACCCTCCGAGGCCACCGTGGCGGCGACGATCAGCGCGCCGCTGCGGCCCGATGCGCCGATCACCATCGGCGGGCCGCTGCGCGGGTTCGGGCTCGCCGTGCTCGACACCCGGCTGCGGCCGGTGCCGATCGGGGTGCCCGGCGAGCTGTACCTGGCCGGGCCGGCGCTCGCCCGCGGCTACCACCGCCGGGCCGCGCTGACCGCGGAACGCTTCGTCGCCAACCCCTTCGGGCGTCCGGGTACGCGCATGTACCGGACCGGCGACCTGGTGCGCTGGCTGCCGCGACCGGCCGGGCTCGAGCTCGAATACCTCGGGCGCGGTGACCATCAGGTCAAGATTCGCGGGTTCCGCATCGAGTTCGGTGAGATCGACGCCGCCCTCGTCTCGTTCCCGGGAGTACGCGCCGCGACCACCATCGGCTACGACACCGCGTCCGGCGCAACGATTCTGGCGGCCTACGTGTGCGCCGACCCGGCGCCGATCGTGGCCGACCTGCGCCGGCACGTCGCGGCGCGGGTGCCGGGATACATGGTGCCGCAGGCGATCACGCTGCTGGAGGCGTTGCCGCTCACCCCGGCGGGCAAACTCGATCGGGCCGCGCTGCCCGAACCCGAGCTGCTGGCCGGCGCCCCCTACCGGGCGCCGGGCACCCCGACCGAGGAACTGGTGTGCGCGGCCTTCGCCGCGGTGCTGGGACCGGCCGCGGTGGGCGTGGACGACAACTTCTTCGAGTTGGGCGGAAACTCGCTGCTGGCAACGCGATTGGTGACCGAGATCCGGGAGCGGACCGGAGCGGACCTGCCCATGCAGGCGCTGTTCCTGGACCCGACCCCGGCGGGCATCGCGGCCCGGATCGCCGATCCGGGCCCCGGCGCCGCCATCGAGTCCGCGCTGGCGCCGCTGCTGCCGATTCGGCCGCAGGGCACGCTGGCCCCGCTGTTCTGCGTGCACTCGGCCAGCGGCGTCGCCTGGAGTTACACCGGCCTGCTGCCGCACCTCGAGCCCGAACGTCCGCTCTACGGTGTGCAATTGCCGCATCTGACCGAGGACGAGACCGGGCTGGACACCATCGAACAGCTCGCCGGCCGCTACGTGCGCGAACTGCGAACCGTGCAGGCCGAGGGGCCGTACCACCTGCTGGGCTGGTCGCTGGGCGGGCTCATCGCGTACGAGATGGCCGCGCAACTGCGGGCGGAGGGCGAGCGGGTGGCGGTGCTGGCATTGCTGGACAGCCGGATTCTGGCCGGTGAACCGGAGGTCGCCGACCCCAGCGCGGGCGAGCTGCTCGCCGCCCTGCTCGGTGATTCGAGCCTGGCCGCCGAACACGTCACCGCGGCCCGGGCGGCCGAGCTGCTGCACGAGCAGCAGGGCCCGTTCGGCGCGCTCGACGCGACCCAGGTCGAGCGGCTCTACCGGGGCTACTTGGCCGGAACCAGCATGGCCTACCGCTACGAACCCCGCGGCTACGACGGTGACCTGGTGTACTTCACCGCCACCGTCCAGGACACGCCCGCCCCCGACCGCCCGGCGCCGCCGGTGCCCGGGAGCGGACCGTGGCGGGACATCGTGGGCGGACAGATCCACGAGCACTTCATGCCCTGCTCGCACGTGGACATGGGCTCCCCGCGCGCCCTCGATCAAATCGGCCCGATCCTGCGCCGGCATCTGACCGAATCCGCGGACCGCACAGAGGTTTCCACCACCGGCGCCACCGGGCGCCGGTCCACCACCAGCACCGGAAGGGACAGCGCATGAGCGAGACCAATCCATTCGACAACGAGGACGGTCGTTTCGCCGTCCTGGTCAATCTCGAGGGCCAGCACTCGCTGTGGCCCGATTTCGCCCCCGTCCCCGACGGCTGGCAATCGGTGCACGAGGGCACCCGCGCCGCCTGCCTGGCCTACGTCGAGGAGCACTGGACCGACATGCGCCCGACCAGCCTGGTCGCCGCCATGGCCGCCGACCCCGTCGCCACCGACCGATGAGACCGCCCCGGACCGTGGCCCTGCCCGCGATGGCCCTGTTGATCGTCGCCGGCGGCAGCGCGAGCTGCCTGCCCGGCGGGATCGCCGGCGCACACCGGCCGTCGAAGGAACTGGACCTGTTCGCCCCCGCCGCACCCGACCCGGTCCATCCCCACTACACCCGGCCCGCCACACCCTTGCCCCTATCGATCTGATCCACGCCCGCCCGCCCGCCGAACCGGCGGGCCGGCCGAAAGACGCACGACGGCACAGTGATCGGCCCGACCCACCCGGTCCGGCCCGATACCCGAGCGGACCGGCGACCCCGGTCCGCTCCGTGCGTTTCCGGGCCCGGTCGCCGGAAACTCGCACCGGCGCTCAGTGATCCGTCGCGGGAGCCAGGAGATCTGGTGTGTCCGCGGGCCGCAGCTGGGGCGCGTAGATCGACACGGCGAGCCGGACGTCCAGGTCGGCCAGGCGGCGCAGCAGCGGCGCGGGGAAGACGGGGGAGGTGACCGGCCCGGTCAGCGCGGCTTCGTAGCCGAGGTCGAAGACGCGGTCGGCCACGGCGTGCCAGCGCGTGCGAGCGGGGTCCGGCAGCGCCTCGATCAGGGCGCAGAGGGTCGCCGCGACGGCGGCCGGGTCATCGGAGTGGTCCGTGCCGGCCTCGAAGGTGAAGACGAACGATCCGTCCGGGTCGATTCCCTCGTGCAGGACCGAGATGGCGTCGCCGAATGCGGTGCGCAGCTCCGTCGGATCGGCCGTATCTCGTACTTCCACATCGATATTCAAGAATCGGGCGCTCATGGCGCCCATCCTGCCACGGCCGTCGAATGGATTTCCGGTGCGCGACAGCGGTTCCCCGGATTCAGCTTTCGGCGAGCAGATTTTCGTAGAGGGCGCTGAAATCGACCCCGCCGGCCCGATCTCGGACGGGCTCGCGGCCGCCATTGTGGTCGACGAGACGGTGCAGGGACTCCATTTTCTCGTCGAGCCGGTTGGCGGCTTCGGCGGCCTGGGTCAGTTCGCTCAGCAGATTCGGGGGGACCTGGCCGCGATATTTGTAGTA
This sequence comes from Nocardia sp. NPDC055321, assembly GCF_053645575.1. NCBI lineage: Bacteria > Bacillati > Actinomycetota > Actinomycetes > Mycobacteriales > Nocardiaceae > Nocardia > Nocardia sp. NPDC055321. The sequence continues at coordinate 378,807 of NZ_JBSHMS010000005.1, read as the reverse complement.
GATCTTGTGTTCCAGGCTGGCCCAGAAGTCCATGGCGATGGTGCGAATCTGGATCTCGACGGGAACGCGGACCGTGCGATCGACGCGGAACACCGGTATCGAGACGATCAGGTGCAGGCTCTGGTAGCCGTTGGGTTTGCGATGGGTGATGTAGTCGCGCTCGTCCAGGACCGTCACGTCCTCCTGACCGGCGATCATGTCCCGCACCGCGGCGATATCGGAGATGAAGCTGCACACCACCCGGACCCCGGCGATGTCCAGCACGTTCTCCCGGATGCTCGCCAGATTCATCGGGTACTTCTTGCGCTGCACCTTCTCCAGCACGCTCTCGGGCGACTTCAACCGCGAGTTGATGTGCTCGATCGGGTTGTACTCGTTGGAATTGTGCAGATCCTCGCGCAGGATATTGAACTTCGTCGTGATCTCGTCGATCGCGAATTTGTAGTCGAGCATGAAGTCGACGAACTGACCGTGCAGTTCGCGGAGTTCGTCGATCCGTACCGCGCCCGAACCGTCGGCGTCGACGTCGGTGGCCGGAGGGCGTGCGGGAGATTTCATCCCCTCCATACTGACAGATGGCCGAGTATCCCCATGTCAGCGCCATTCCCGCGCGGAATTCGAGGCACGCCGGGCGATTTTCCGGCATTGTGTGCTCGGTCACATATAGAATTCTTCAGGCGGCGTCCTTCGGTCCGAAAAGTTTCATCGGACGCCGCGCAACAGTCGGCACACCCGTTGGCGCAAACCTCCAGAGTCCCTGTTGCATCGCACCCGCAGGAGCAGCCCATGCCGCTTCCCACGTTGTCCGGGCACCATCGACTACTGTGCGGTGCGGGTGCCGTCGCCGTGGCGGCGATCGCGCTGGCGCCCTGTACGCCCGCCGCGGCGATCGCGGGAGGTCGCCCCGCCGCCGCCGGGGAAATTCACTCCGTCGTCGAGATCACCGGCGGGCTCAGTCCCTGCAACGGCACGATCCTCGCTCCCCGCGCGGTGCTCACCGCGGCGCACTGCCTGATCGGTATCGAGCGGCCGACCAACCTCGGCATCCTGTACGGATCGATCGACACCGGCGCGGGGACCCCGGTCCCGGTCGCGGACGCGGCGGTGTACGAACACTTCAACCCGATGCTCGGTCTCGGTGATCTCGCCGTCCTCATCCTGGCCGAGCCCATCACCTTCGGCCCCACGGCACAGCCGGTCGACCTGCCCCCGCAGGGCCAGGACCCGGACACGGGCACCACCGCGGTCATCGCCGGCTGGGGCGCCACCGAACCCAACGGATCACAAAGTCCCACACTGCAAGTGGGCACGGCCCGCGTCATTTCGCGCTCCCACTGTCTGGTTCCCGCGGCCGCCCTCGGCCTGCTCGGGGACCTCGTCTGCATCTCCGGCGCGGGCGCGGCGCGGCCCTGCGTCGGTGACAGCGGCGGTCCGATGCTCTACACCCCGCCCGGCGCGCCCCGCCCCGTCGTCATCGGCATCACCTCGAACGGGCTCCCGTGCGGTTTCGACCTGAGCGGCCACGCCGCCTACACCAGGGTCGGGCACTTCAGCGTCTGGATAGAGGAACACCTGCCGGCCTGAGGTCAGGCCCGCGTCAGCAGCTCGGTGATGGCCGCGACGAAATTCGGCAGGTCGTCGGGCCGGCGCGAGGTGATCAGCGGCCAGTCCTTGTTCGTGCAGGTGACCGCCGGTTCGTCGACCCAGTTGCCGTGCGCGTTGACGATGTCGGTGCGCAGGGAGGGATACGAGGTGAGGGTTTTGTCCGGCAGGACGTACGAGTCCACCAGCAGCCACGGCCCGTGGCAGATCGCCGCGATCGGCGTCCCGGACTCGACCAGCGCCTGCACCAGCGCGCGTGCGGGGTCGTGTACCCGCAGCTTGTCGGCGTTGACGGTGCCGCCGGGAATCACCAGGGCGTCGTAGTCGGCGGGATCGACCGCCTCGATCGCGAGATCGGGGTGCACCCGTTCGGCGGGGTCGAGGTCGTGCCGGAAGGTCCGGACCGGTTCGTGCTCGATCGCCGCGTGCGTCACCGCGGCTCCGGCGGCGCGCAGCTGATCCCTGGGCACCGCCAGCTCGTCGTGTTCGACCCCCGTATTGGAGGTGATGACGAGTACGCGCTTGCCGTCGAGTGATCCGGTCATCGGATGCTCCTTTACCGTCGTCTGTTGCGGAAGCGGTGGTGCTCGACCGCGATCCAGGCCAGCCCGGCCGAGAACGTCGCGGCGATCACCGCGGAGCGCATGATCGGCCAGCCGCCGGAACCGGCCAGGGTCCAGGCCAGCGTCAGGACCCCGGCCAGCAGCAGCGCGAAGCCGGGCCAGTTCACGCCGTCCAGCAGGGTCGGCGGGGCGGCGGGCTCGGCGGACAGCGGTGCGGCTTCGGGGACGGTCGTCTGGGTCATGGGCGGGCGCTCCTCGGTGTCGGTTCCACAGGCCGTGTGCCCCGATCTCGGCGGGGCAAACGGTGCGCGGTGATTCCGGGCGCGAGCAGGGTCACCCTGTGGGCCGGGTTTCGAGGCGGGTGGCCGGGGAAACGCGGAGGAAACGAGACGAGCGAGGTGGATCGGGTGAGCGTGGAGAACAATGCGGGACCGCAGCGCGTGGTGATCGTCGGGAGTGGATTCGCCGGGTACACCTGCGCCCGGAAACTGTCCCGGATACTGGGGCGGTCCGGACGCGACGTGGAGATCGTGCTGGTGTCCCCGACCGACTATCACCTGTACACGCCGCTGCTGCCCGATGTGGCGGGCGGCCTGATCGACCCGAGGTTCGTCGCGATCTCCCTGGTCGACACCCTGCCGCGGGTCCAGTTGGTGATCGGCACCGTCGACGCGATCGACCCGGACGCGAAAACCCTGACCGTGCACCGGGGTGACGACGCGCCCCTCGAATTGTCCTGGGACAGGCTGGTATTGACCCCCGGTTCGGTCACGCGCCTGTTCGACGTGCCCGGTCTGGCCGAGCACGCGCGCGGGCTGAAGACGATCGCCGAGGCGGTGTACCTGCGCGAGCACTTCCTGCGGCAGCTCGAGTTGGCCGACCACGACGACGATCCCGAGGTGTGCCGGGCGCGCCGCACCGTGGTGGTCGTGGGTGCGTCCTATGCCGGAACCGAACTCGTCGCCCAACTGCGCGCACTCGCCGACGCGTACAGCGCCCGTCGCGGCCACGACCCCTCGGACATCCGGTTCCTGCTGCTGGACACCGCGGACCGGGTCATGCCCGAGGTCGGAGAACGCCTGGGGGACAAAGCCTTGAGCGTGCTGCGCGATCGCGGCATCGACATCCGGCTGGAGACCACGCTGCGCGAGGTGACCGACGAGCACGTCGTGCTCACCGACGACACCGTCGTGCCCACCCGCACGGTCGCCTGGGTGACCGGGGTGACCGGCGCCCCGATCCTGTCCGGTCTGAACCTGCCGATGGAACGCGGCCGCCTGATCGTGGATCCCTCCCTGCGGGTCCCCGGCCATCCGGGCGTCTTCGCCGGCGGTGACGCCGCGGCGGTTCCCGATCTGACGGTCCCCGGCAAGATCACCCCGCCCACCGCCCAGCACGCCACCCGCCAGGGCGCCGTCCTGGCCCGCAACGTCGCCGCCAGCCTGGGCGTCGGCGCCAGCACCCGCTACAAACACCGCGACCTGGGCCTGGTGGTGGACCTCGGCCCGCGCTTCGCCGTGGCGAATCCCCTCGGCGTCCGCCTGTCCGGCCTCCCCGCCAAATTCGTCACCCGCGCCTACCACACCCTCGCGGTGTCCCGGGGCGTGAACCGCTGGGCCGTCACCCTGTCCTACCTGACGAACATCGTCACCCCGCGCCCCCTCTCGACCTTGGGCCTGGTGGACTCGGTCGAGTCCGGATTCAGTGGGAGCGAAGGGATTCCGTCGTCCCGCTGACCTCGGGGGGTGTCCGGGCACGATCAGGTCGTGACCCGAACCCCCTTCCAGGTCACCAGCGCGATGGAGAACGCGACGATCGCCTCGGCCCAGAAGAACGCGCAGTAGTCGATGAGCGAGCCCACCGGCGGCGTGCCGGGTGCGGCGTTGCGGAACCCCACCAGGGCGAACAGGGTCGCGGCCATCCAGCCCAGCGCCGGCCACGGCAGCCCGAGGCGATGGCGCACGATGTACAGCGCCCCGGCCAGCACCGAGAGCGACAGCAGCCACATGACCACCAGCTGGAACCACGCCAGGATGAACGTGCCGCGCGAGCGCTTGACTGTGACGGTCGCGTAGGCCGCCCCGGGATCCACCTGCTCCTCGCCGATGCGGCTGAGGTAGAAGGGGTCGTAGTCGGTGTAGGACAACGACATCGGGACGTCCGCGCCGTCCACCGTCACCTCGGCGAGCAATTCCACGGTGTACCGGTCGAACGGATAATCCGAGATCACCCCGTCCGAGAGCGGCAGCCGCACCTCCTTGCCGGTGATCCGGTCGCCCGTGGGCATGGTGAGCCGTGTGGTGTTCGCCAGCGGCAACTCCACGACGATCTCCTTGGCGGGGATGGTCTGGTCGCTGTCCGAAGCCAGTGCGCCCCAGGGCACCACGCGCAGTTGCGTCACGACTTCCCGTCGTTGCGCCTCGATGCGCTGTGCCCCGAACTCGAGGTGCACGCCGTCGCCGACCTCCGCGGCCCCGATCTCCGAGGCGACCTCGCGGGTTCCGCGCTCGTTCGCGTAGGCGAGTGCACCGATGGCAATCGCGCAGACGACGCCGACAGCGGCGATCACATACGGCATTCGGCGTCGTTGGGAAGCAGTGTCGGCCACGATCGGGAACGTTAGCGAATGTCCGGCTATTCGAGACGGTGTAGCGCGCGGGCGCGCCGGGTCCGAGTGCGGCTAGTCCTTGGTCTCGATCGCGATCTCGCCGCCGAGGGAATACCCGCCGGACAGCTCGAGGCCGTCGCCGCTCCAGAAGCGGCCCGGGTCATACCAATTGGCTTTGCGGTCCTTGGGCAGCAGGCCCATCTCCTGGTAGGTCACCGCGACGACCTCGGCGCAGTAGGCGCTCTCGAGCTCGCTGGTGGTGGTGCGCTCGGATTTGCGGCGGGGCAGGCGCGCGCCGCGACCGCGGAACCAGCGGCCCGCCAGGGCGGCGGTGGACGGGAACGGGGTGCCGTCCAGGCGGGCGATCGTGCGCAGCAGGTTCGCTTCCATGTCGGGGGTGACCGGGCGATCGAGCTGACGGAACCAGGCGCGCTGTTCGTAGCGCTCGGCCCAGACCATGACCGCGTCGCGCAGATTGTGCAGCTGGACCCCGCGATGGGTGGTGCCGGACCACATGTCGGGCAGGGAGCGGCCGAGCTCGGCGTGCCAGATCAGCGCGGGCAGATCGTCGATCACCACGGACATGCCGACGTGGTTGACGGGGCTGTTGGTGGTCATGCGAATCGCCCGGTCGGCGGCCGAATGACCGCGAAAGAGCCAGATGTCGCCGGTTCTGGTGAGCTCGAGTGCTCGGTCCAGTCCGATGCCGGTGTCGCTCATACCCGTAGCCTATGCGGTATGAGGTGGTGGAAGGCAGTGGGATTGGCGGGCGCGGCCGGTGTGGTCGCCACCGGCGTGGTCGTGGTGCGCGCCGAACGGCGGCGCCGCGCCTATACCCCGGACCAGGTTCGTGACCAGTTGCACGCGCGCTTCGCGCAGGCCGAGGCGGCCGGGGAAGTGGCCGACATCGCCGCTCCCGCACCGCAACCCGCTGCGGGGCTGCGCGAACGGCTCCGTCGCGTGTTCCGACGCGGACCCTTCGCTCGGTAGTCGGCACGGAACCCGTTCGGGTTCCGGTGTTCTCGTCCACGCGGTGTCGCCGTGATCCGCATTCGGGTCCGGTGACAGCCGCGGATACGGCTGTGCCCCATCGCTTCCGTGCGGTGTGAGCCGCCCACCCCGTCGCTTCCGGCCCCGGCCCGTTCGAGCGCTCAGCTCACGGAAGATCCGCCGCCGCGTTCGCTCAACTCTGCGAGTAAGTGAACCAGAATAAGCAGCATTCCGCCCTTCGGGGAAGCCTTTTTTGTAGCGCGCACTTCCCGTACCGTCCGATAAGTAAATTGCGAACAGTTTAGGAGGGCCTTTATGGCCACCACCGTCGTCGCCGGTGTGGGGATGATCCCGTTCACGACACCGCGCAACAGTCAGACCTACGACCTGATGGGCGAACAGGCCGTCCGCGCCGCGCTCGCGGACGCCGGGATCGCCTACGAGGCCGTGCAGCAGGCGTACGCGGGCTACGTGTACGGCGATTCGACCGCGGGCCAGGCCGCGCTGTACCGGGTCGGCACCACCGGCATCCCGGTCGTGAACGTCAACAACAACTGCTCCACCGGATCCTCGGCGCTGTTCCTGGCCCGCCAGGCCATCGAGCACGGGATCGCGGAGGTGGTGCTCGCGGTCGGGTTCGAGCAGATGCGGGCCGGCGCGCTCGCCGCCGGCTACACCGACCGGCCGACCCCCTTCGACAGCTTCGACCGGGTCGTCGAGGGCATCCAGGGCAGCGGCGACGAGCCGTTCGCCGCACGGTATTTCGGCGGCGCGGGCCGCGAGTACTGCGAGAAGTACGGCATGGATCCGGCGGTCTTCGCACAGATCGCGGTCAAGGCGCGCAAGCACGCGGCGAACAACCCGTACGCGGTGTTCCGCGACCCGGTCACGGTCGAGGAGGTGCTCGCCTCGCCGCGGATCTACGGCCCGCTGACCAGGCTGCAGTGCTGCCCGCCCACCGGCGGCGCGGCGGCCGCGGTGCTGGTGAGCGCCGACTACGCCCGCAGGCACGGGTTGCGCTCGGACGTGGCGATCAAGGCCCAGGCCATGACCACCGACGGCACCGCGACCTTCGCCGGAAATTCCATGCTGACGATCGTCGGCTCGGAGATGAGCCGCGCCGCCGCGACCCGGGTCTACGAGCAGGCCGGGGTCGATCCCCGCGATATCCCGGTCGTCGAACTGCACGACTGCTTCACCACCAACGAACTGCTGACCTACGAGGCCCTCGGCCTCACCCCCGAGGGCACCGCGGAGAAGTTCATCGCCGACGGCGACAACACCTACGGCGGGCGCGTGGTCACCAATCCGTCGGGCGGCCTGCTGTCCAAAGGACATCCGCTCGGCGCGACCGGACTCGCGCAGTGCGCCGAACTCGTCTGGCAGCTGCGCGGACAGGCGGGGGACCGCCAGGTCGAGGGCGCGAAGCTGGCGCTGCAGCACAACATCGGCCTCGGCGGCGCGGCCGTGGTCACGCTGTACGAGAAGGTGAGCTGACCGTGACCGTCGACCCCGCGCTCATCGGCGCCGAACTACCCGCGACCGTGCTCACCGTGGACGAGGGCCGACTTCGCTTCTTCGCCAAGGCGATCGGCGAGACGAACCCGATCTTCACCGACTCCGCCGCCGCGGCAGCCGCCGGGCACGCCACGCTCCCGGTGCCCCCGACGTTCCTGTTCGCCATCGAACTCGAACAACCCGATCCGTTCGCGTGGCTGGCCGACACCGGCGTCGACCTGCGCCGGGTGCTGCACGGTGAACAGGAATTCACCTACTACTCGCTCGCCCACGCGGGGGACGTGCTCACCGCGCGCCCCACCGTCGCCGATGTCTACGCCAAGAAGAACGGCGCCCTCGAGTTCATCGTCAAACGGACGAGCGTCACCCGGGCCGACGGCACCGCGGTCGCCGACCTGACCTCGGTGATCGTCGTGCAGAATCCGCGGGAGCGATCATGACCACCACCACGAAACTCGGTGTCGGACAGACCCTGCCACCGCTCGAGATCGACCCGATCTCCCGTACCACGCTGGCGCTGTTCGCGGGCGCCTCCGGCGACCACAACCCGATCCACCTCGACATCGACGTCGCGGCGTCGGCCGGACTGGACGACGTCTTCGCCCACGGCATGCTCTCGATGGCGTACCTCGGCAGACTGCTGACCGGGTACTTCGCACCCGAGTCGATTCGCTCGTACGCCGTGCGCTTCGCCGCCAAGACCCCGGTGCTGGGCCGCCCGACCGCGACCGGAACGGTCACCGCGGTCGACACCGTCGACGGCGAGACCCGGGCCACCCTCGACCTCGCCGTCACGCTCGCCGACGGCACCACCACCCTGATCGGCACCGCGGTCGTCGCGGTCGCCACGCCTTGAAAGGACATGCGGCACATGGGAAAACTGGACGGCAGAATCGCCATCGTCTCCGGCTCGGGGCGCGGCATCGGGCGTGAGATCGCGCTCAAACTCGCCTCGGACGGCGCGGCGGTCGTGGTCAACGATCTCGACGCCGACCCCGCCGGGGAGACCGTCGCCGCCATCGAGGCCGCGGGCGGCAGAGCGGTCGCCTGCGTGGGCAGCGTGACCGACGCCGACTTCGGCGAACGCTTCGTCGGCACCGCCGTCGAGCACTTCGGCGGGCTCGACATCATCGTCAACAACGCCGGCTACACCTGGGATTCGGTCATCCAGAAGATGACAGACGAGCAGTGGGACGCGATCCTCGACGTGCACCTCAAGGCGCCGTTCCGGATTCTGCGGGCGGCCCAGCCGGTGATCGCGGGACTGGTGAAGCAGGCCCGGGCGGCGGGGGAGCCGGTGCACGCGCGCAAGGTCGTGAACATCTCCTCGATCGCGGGCCTGGGCGGCAATGCGGGACAGGCGAACTACGCCGCCGCCAAGGCCGGTGTCACCGGGCTCACCAAGACCCTGGCCAAGGAGTGGGGCCGGTACAACGTCACCGTGAACACGGTCGCGTTCGGTCTGATCAAGACCAGGCTCACCGAGGCGTCGGCCGATTCCGGCGGCACCATCGACGTGGCGGGCAAGCAGATCAAGGTCGGGGTGAACGCGGACCTGCTCGCGGCGATGGAGAAGGGCATCCCGCTGGGGCGCGGCGGGACGCCCGCCGAAGCCGCGGGGGCGGTGTACCTGTTCTGCATTCCGGAGTCGGATTACATCAGCGCCCAAACCGTGGTCTGCGGAGGCGGTTTCAACGTTTGACGGCTGCCGCCCCGCACCGGCCGTGTGCCTTCCGGCGGCGCTGGACCCGATGGTGCGAGTACTCGGCGGTTTCGGCGATAGTCTTCCGCGAGAACTCGTCGGGGACGAGCCGATCGATCGAGAGCTAGAGGAATGGTGCAGACCGTGACCCGTCCGGCGCGTGGGACTCGCCCGGCCAACCGCCGGGAGCTCGTGCTGGCCGCCGCCGCCGAGCTGTTCTACCGCCGCGGGTACTCGCGGGTGTCGATGAAGGACATCGCCGAGGCGGTCGCGGTCAGCCCCGCCGCGCTCTACCGGCACTTCCGAAACAAACACGAACTGCTGGAAGCCGTTGTGGCGGAAGGACTCACCGCCGTACAGCTCGTGCTCGCCAGGGTACGCGCGGACGCGCTCCCCGACGCGGTCGCCCCGCTCGCCGAGGTGATGATCGAGCGGCGGGCGATCGGCGTGCTCTGGCATCGCGAGGCCAGGCACCTCACCGGGGAAGCGCGGCGGGAGATTCGCGGCAGACTCCGCGATATCGGCCGGGACCTCGCCGCCATCGTGCGCCGCGACCGCGCCGAGCTGGACGCAGTCCAGGCCGAGTTCCTGGCCTGGGCGATGCTCGGCGTCGCGACCAGCGTCTCGTTCCACGCGGTCGAGGTGGATCCGGACCTGCTGGCCGGGCTGCTGTGCGAGACCGCGGCGACCGAGATCCCCGCGTTCGGGGCTCCGATCCCGGCGGCCCCGGCGTCCTCGTGGTCGCCGTCGCGGCGCGCGGAGATCCTGGCGGCCTCCACCGAACTCTTCGCCGCACAGGGCTTCTCGGCGGTCGGCCTGGACGACATCGGGGCCGCGATCGGCATCGCGGGCGCGAGTCTCTACAACCATTTCGGCAGCAAGGCCGAGATCCTGTCCGCGGCCATCACGCGCGGCGGTGAGCTGCTGGGCGCGGATCTGGAGCGTGAACTCGCCCGCGCGCACGGCCCCGAGGACGCGCTGCGCCGGCTGGTCGGGAGCTACCGCGAGTTCGCGTTCGAGCACTCGTCCCTGGTCCGGCTGCTCAACTCCGAGGTGGACCAGCTCCCCGACGAGGACCGCCACCGCGCCCGCGCCGCCCAGCACGACTACATAGCGACCTGGATGCGCCTGCTGCGGCAGTCCGGAGTCGAGTCCGCCGACGCCCGCGCCCGAGTCCGGGTGCAGGCCGCGCTCAACACGATCAACGACGTCGCCACCACGCCGTCGCTGCGGCAGTACGCCGCCACCGTCGCTGCGGTCGAAGCGGTATGTCACACACTGCTTCTGGAGGGGCGCACCGGCGACTGACCTGCCGCACACTCCGCCGGGACGGTCACGTCGTATTACCGCCGGTACCCGGGTGCGGGCGTCCCTACCGTCGGTCGGGTGCATATCGATACCAGCGCCGAGGCGCCTGCCCGGCTCCGCGGTTCCGTTGTCCTGTTCATGTCGGTCGCGGCCGCCGTCGGCACCTCGGCCATCTACCCGATGCAGCCCGCGATCGCGGATGTCGCCGACGCGCTCGACACGCGCATCACCGCGGTCGGCATCGCGCTCGCGTGCGGACCCGTCGGCTACCTGATCGGCCTGGGTCTGCTTGTGCCGCTCGTCGATCGCTTCGCTCCGGGACGAGTGCTGGCCGCGCAGTTCGGGATTCTCGCCGCCGCCCTCGCGGTCGGCGCGGCCGTTCATTCCGTCGCCGTGCTCGGGGTGGTGATCGGCGTGACCGGGGCGTGCTCGGCGGTCGGGGCGGGGCTGAGTTCGGTCGCGGGGCGACTGGCGCCGCCGCGGCGGCGGGCGACGGTGCTGGGGGTGGTGACCGCGGGAATCTCGGTCGGGATCCTCGCCGGCCGGATCGTGGGCGGGTGGCTCGCGGACGCGATCGGTTGGCGCGGCATGCTGCTCGTCTTCGCCGCGGCGTGCGGTCTGCTCGCCCTCGGATGCCTGTCGGTGCTGCCCGCCGCGCCCGGCGGCAGCGAGCGCGGCTATCTCGCGACGCTGCGATCCCTGCCCGGCCTGTTCGTCCGTCACGCCACCCTGCGCGTCGCGGCCATCGGCGGTTTCCTGTGGTTCTTCGCGTTCTGCGCGGTGTGGGCGGGCCTCGCCGTCGCGCTGGCGCAGCCGCCGTACTCGTACTCGGCCGAACGGATCGGCCTGTACGCCCTCGCCGGACTGTCGGGCCTGGTGGCCACGCGGATCGCGGGCGCGCGGACCGACCGCGACGGTGCGCGCCGGGTGATCCTCGCCGGTCTCGCCCTGGCCGCGGTCGCGGCGGGGCTCGCGGGGTTCGGCCTCTCGAACACGGTGGTGACACTGGTCTGCCTGGCCGCCTTCGACGCGGGGCTCTTCGCCGCCCAGGTGGCCAATCAGAGCACGGTGCTGGCGATCGAACCCGCGGCGCCGGCCCGCTTCAACAGCGCGTACATGGTGGTGTACTTCGCGGGCGGCAGTCTCGGTACGGCGTTCGGCGCGGTGGCGGTCGAGTGGGCCGGATGGCCGGCCACCGCACTGAGCGCGGCGGCGGCGATCGGCGTCGCGGCGATGGTGGTGAGCCGGTCGCGGCGCGACGCGTGATCGGGGCAGTGCGGCAAGGGGTTTCGTACCGGCACGGGGCGTCACAGACTTTTGGTGGTATGCAAGTACCATTTTAGATGGTACGTTGATACCATCAAAAACAGGCGGGTGGCCGTTGATTCCGAACGGCCACCGGGCCACGTCTCGTCCATGTATACTACGAATTGTAGTAGTTGGAAGCCGTTGCGGGATTGGGGAATTCGGCTCCGCAACACTGTCGGTAGAGGGAGGGTTCATGTCGTATGCCACGGAACGCCGGCTGATCCTCGTCGGAGTGGGAACCGGGGCAGTGGTTCTCGCGGCGGCCGGGTTATTCGATCACCTGCTGTTCGGTGTATTCATCTGTGCCGGAATGATGTTGGGCCTGGCCAACGCCCATGTCGCTCGGGTGTCGATAGGGTGGGCCGGCGGCGGAGCGCGGTCCGGTGCGCGCGCTCTCGTCGCGGCGTCCGGGCTGCGGCTGTTCGGGGTCACCGCCCTGGCGTTCGTCATCGGAGTGCTGACACGACCGGACGGACTCGGAATCTTCTTCGGGCTGTTGGCCTTTCAGATAGCCACCCTGTTGAGCTACGCCCTCCCGATCCGGGAGCACGCGCGATGACCACGATCGAAGTGGGCCATCACGAAACCGCTCGGCTGTTCGGGCTCGACTTCCACGTCGACACCATCATCGCGACGGTGATCGCCGCGGTGATCGTCCTGGCCATGGCCTTCTACCTGCGGGTCAGGCTGACCTCGGGTGTCCCGAACGGGGTGCAGCTGTTCTTCGAGACGGTCACCGTCCAGATGCGCAGCCAGGTCGAATCCGCGATGGGTCTGCGGGTCGCACCGTTCGTCCTGCCGTTGGCGGTGACACTGTTCGTCTTCGTACTGCTCTCCAACTGGCTCTCGGTGCTCCCGGTGCAGTACGGCGACGGCGAGTTGATCAAACCGCCCGCCGCCGACGTCAACTTCGCCTATGCGCTGGCCCTGTTCGTCTTCGTCTGCTACCAAGCGGCGGGTATCGCGCGCCGCGGACCGGTCGGCCATGTCAAGCAGATCCTGAAGGGCCACATGGGCTGGGGTCCGATGGTCCTGATCAACATCATCGAGGAAGTGGCGAAACCGCTCTCGCTGGCGCTGCGCCTGTTCGGCAACATGTTCGCCGGTGGCGTGATGATCTCGGTGATCGCGATGCTCCCGGCGTGGATCAGCTGGGGCCCGAACGCCGCGTGGAAGATGTTCGACCTGTTCGTCGGACTCATTCAGGCCTTCATCTTCGCCCTGCTCACCGTTCTGTACTTCGGCCAGGCCACCGCGCTCGAGCGCGACGACCACTGACGGCCCGGTCCTCGAATCTGCCCGTGCGGCAGCACATTCCCGGTCAACCCGGAAACAGGAAGGAATACCCCATGGCAGAGGTAACGCACGAGACGATCGTCCAGGCGGCCGCGCTGATCGGCGGCGGGCTGATGATGGTGGGCGGTGCGATCGGCGCCGGGTACGGCAACGGCATGGCCGGCTCGGCCCTGATCACCGGGGTCTCCCGGCAGCCCGAACACGAAGGAAAGCTTCGCGGAAACTATTTGATGGCGGTCAGTCTCGTGGACGCCGTGTACTTCATCAACCTCACCTTCATGGCCCTGTTCGCCTTCGCGGCCCCGGGAAAGTAGACCGATGACAGGAACCCTTGCGACACAGAACTTTCTGATTCCCAACGGCACCTTCTTCGCCGAACTGATCATCTTCCTGCTGGTGTTCGCCGTCATCCGGTTGTTCGTGGTCCCGCCCGTGCGGGAGGTGCTCGCGCAGCGCGCGGCGCGCGTGGAGACGTCGGCGGCCGACCGGCAACGCGCTCGGGACGCCTTCGCGGCGGCCGAACACGACTACCGCTCGGCGGTGTCGGAAGCGCTCACGTCTGCGGCGGCACGGCGCGAGGATGCGAGGAAACAAGGCCGCGCCCTGGTAACCACCGCCTGCCGGCGGGCACAGGACGAGACCGACGACGCCGTGGCCACCGCCACCGCGCTCCTGCGCGCCGATGCCGCTCGCATCGGACCGCGGCTCGACGAGCATCTCGACACGCTGGCGACCGACCTCGCCCACCGCATGATCGGAGGCGGCCGATGAACGACCACGAGCGCATCTACGACATCACCTGGAACTGGCCGGTTTTCGTGAGTCAGCTGTTCGCGTTCGCGATCATCGTCGGCGCCCTGTCGAAATGGGTGCTGCCGCAGGTGCGGAGGATGATGCGGAACGCGCAGGGCACGATCGCCGCTCAAATCGAGGAAAGTGCCGGAGCCGCTGCGGAATTGGCTGCCGCAAAGGCGGCTTTCGGACGGGCGGCGGAGGCCGCGCGCGCCGAGGTGGTTCGCATCGAGCACGATGCTCGGCACGACGCGGAACGCATCCTGTCTGTGCTGCGTGAAACGGCGGCCGCCGAGGTCGAGCGGGTGCGTCGCGAAGGGGAGCGGAATGTCGCGACCGTCCGGCGGCAGTTGGAACACGATCTCGTGTCCGAGCTCGCGCACAGCGTCCTCGATCGCACCGAGACCGCGATGCGGGAGATGTTGTCGACGTCGGCGGCGCAGTCGGGCTGTATCGATCGGTTTCTCGAGGAACTCGACAGGGAGGATTACATAGCGGAGGTCCTCAGCCGATAGGAGATGGCTGGATCGGGGCCGGCCGCGTTGTCGAATTCGGTGAATGGCTGTTGCTTCACTCGAAAGGGTGGAGCAACGGCGGTTTCGGTGGTTTTCGTTTGGCGGAATTCCTATGACCAAAACGGTACTGATTCTGAATAAGCCTGTATCACAACGTGATTGGACTATTCGTGCTCGCTATGAAGGCGTAGAATAGGGGCATGGATTCGAGAGAGGTACCCACCATCGCGACGAGTGCCAAAGCACTCGCTGCCGCGGTGGAGAACCTGCTCGAATTGCCGATGTACTCGTTGGCCAAGGACGAGGTCATCGAAGTTATGCAGGAGCTCGAAACCAGCTTCCGCAAACTCGAAGCGGTCAAGCAGCGGTTCGCGCTCGAGTGCGGAGCACGGGACTTGGGCCCTCGGGCGGGCGTGAAGAGCCTGATCCTGTTCCTGCAACAAACACTGCGCCTGTCCTACGCCGAGGCCGCCGCCCGCGTACGCAACGCCGATCTGCTGTCGACAGTGTCGGCGGGTTCGAGCACCCGGCCCCCGAAATTGCCGCTCGTAGCCGCAGCACAAAGGGCCGGGGAGATCTCCGCCGATCATGTGAAGGCCATCAACGATGCGCTGACGCGGATCCCCGACGCCGCCGGTCCGGAAGTGAAGGATCATGCCGAGGAGCATCTGACCTCTTATGCCCGTGAGGGTGATCCGAAGGGTGTGACCAAGCTCGGGGTCCATATCCTGGCCCACGTCGATCCTGACGGGCGTTTGACCGAGGACCGGGACCGCCAGCGGGTCCGGAGCGTCAAGATCGGGCATCAGGGCATCGACGGCATGTACCCGATCTCCGGGTTCCTGACCCCGCAGTTGGGGGCGGTGATGATCCCGATGTTCGAGAAGTTCGGACGCCCGGCATGTGCAACCCGGACGATCCTGAAAGCCCGTGGACCACCGCTGAACTCGGGCTCGACACCGAACTCGACGACGGCGACGACACCGACGATGATGACGCCAAGGCCGACGACCCTTCGCTGACCCCGGCCCAGCGTGCCCGGATTGCCCTTCGCGCGAAGCTGCGCGCGGCCGCCAAACGCGATCACCGCAACGCCGAGCAACGCAACCACGATGCTCTGCTGGTGTTCTTCCGCCCGGACATGGGCCCCACGAAGCTGGGATCGCATCGCGGACTTCCGGTCTCGACCATCATCACCATGAACATCGAAGACCTCGAGAAGCGCGCCGGGGTCGCGACCACCGCGACCGGCGGCACCATGTCGATCACCCAGGCCCTCCAGGTAGCCCGGAATTCGACCCCGTACCTGGTGGTGCTCGACCGCAACGGCCGACCGCTGCACCTGTCCCGCGGGCAGCGTCTCGCCAACCCGGCACAACGCCTGGCGCTCACCGCCACCGAACGCGGGTGCACGCGCCCGGGATGCGACGCGCCAGCGAGCCGCTCGGCCGTCCACCACATCCGAGAGTGGGCAGATGGCGGCGAAACGGACATCGAGAACCTGACCCTGGCGTGCGATGCCTGCCACGCCCAGATCAACACCGGCCCTAACGGGTGGGAAACCGTTGTGATGGGCGAGGATTCGGAGAATCCGGGCAAAACGGGGTGGATCCCACCGCCACACATCGACCGAGCTCGTAGGCCACGTGTGAACTTCCGCCACCATCCCCAGTTCCCGGGAATCCCCGCACGATGGCGCTGTTAGCCACACACCCCGGTCGCGTTTCCCGGCTCACCGTTTTCCACGCTGCCTCTTCGGCTTTCCCATGCCGAAGGGGCTCCCCGCGCGTCCTGGAGGCTCGGCCTTTCCCACCCGTGCAGCGGGTGCGCCCCCACGCATCAGTGTTCACGCCCGTGGCCGACGTAGCTCACACCCCACACCCACCCCTGCGGCTTCCAGCGGGGTTCGGGAGAGCAGGCAAAACAGATGCGACAGTGCTGGTTACCTCGCCTGCCGTACCCGACCTATGGCTCCCCAGTTGGGAGCGCGTTCGCCCTTCCAGCCGGGCTGGGTGGCCGTGGGAACCTTCTCGAGACTCAACGACAAAGACTCGTCATCAGCACAATGAGGTGATGTCCATGGCGGTGATTGCCGTGCCCAGTCCAGGGTCGCGAACTCGGCCACGCATCCGAGGGCTTCGATCCCGTCGATCGGCCCGGAAGGGCTGGAACCGCAGTCGAGGCTCCCAACCGGCTCCGGCTGGTACTCCGTTATCCAGGCGTCCTTTCCCCGGTACGGCACCCAACCGCCGTCGAGTCTCTCGACGTGCCCCCGCTGGTACGCCGTTGGTCCTGGCTTCTTTCCTGCGGCAGGGCTCCCCGCCGCCGCCGAGGCACCCAACCCAACTCGGCCGGTACTCCGTTTTCTAGTCGTCTTTCGGGCGGTAGGGCACTCACCCGCAATCGAGTCACCCAACCCGCCCCGCTGGTACTCCGTTGTCCAGGCTTCCCTCCGGCGGCAGGGCTCCCACCGCACCCGAGTCACCCATGTCTTCCCGCCGGTACTCCGTCATCCAGTCATCTCTCCCCCGGGCAGGTCCAGAACCGCAGCCAACCCGCCCCACACATCTCGCCCCTTCAGTTGACGAACCGGAAGCAAGCCCGCTGCCCACCATCCCCCACGGTGCCCGACGACATACACACCATGCGGTACTCCTTGGCCGGCCGCTGCGAAAGAATCCCGTACAAATACCCGTTCGAACACGCCCGCGCCAGCGAATGCACCTCCTGTTCACCGCCTTTCGTCTCGAATACCACCGCCCCCTCCGCACAGTCGCCGTTCAAAAACGGCGCCAGATCCGCCAGCCATCCGATGGTCAGAATGTTCCACTCCGGATTCACCGCCCAGGTCGCACCGTCATAGGTAACCCCCGCGGGAAACTGGTTGGTGTGCTTGAAATCGAAGCCGAGGATCTGCGCGTTGAAATTGAAGGGCGGCAGCAGCGGCGGCGCGGCCGTTGTCGCATCGTTCGGGAATCGGAAGCAATTCTCAGTGCGTTGCACGGGATCGTTCCCACTGGGAGGCTGGGCGGCAATCTCTACCACCGCACAGACTTCGGCGTAGTCGCCCGCCGCCCTCTCAGCGATAGCCAGATACGGCAGTGGAATACCGCAGGAGGTACCGACGCGCACTTCCTCCTTCGCCCCGCCCTTGGCCTCGAATACGAATGTTCCGGTGGCGCAGAAGCCATCGAATGGCGTGGCATCTGCAAGAACACCGATGATCCCCGCATTGATACTCGGCGCCAAGGTGACGATATCGCCGTCGAACAGCGCACCGCTGGGCACGGTGGTGAAGTGATTGAGGCTCGTGCCGCCCAGACTCGAGCCGAAGGACAGCGTCGGTTCCAGCGCGGTCGCGCTCGGCGCCGCGCTGGTCACCGCGGCCGCGAAGACACCGAGTGCGATGGCCGATACCAGAAGAGAATTACGCACCGTGTCAGCCTCTTTCGCCACTGCGGTTGATCATGACCGCCACGTCCTCGGACAGGCTGGACATGCTGATGAGATCGAGTCGGCCGTCGCCGGTGAGATCCACGGCTTCCAGAGCTTGCGGGCCGAGGCCGATGGTGTGCTGCTCGATGTAGTCGAAACCGCGTTGCCCATTGCCCTTGAAGATCATGGCGGTGGATGGAATGTACTGTCCGGCAGCGATATCCATGATCCCGTCGCCGTCGAAATCCCCCACTGCCACCGCACACGGCGCGGCCGCCGGTCCGATGAGTTGCGGTGGCCCGAAGTTGCCCCGCCCGTCACCCCAGTGCACGCTGACGCTGAAGCCCGCGATATTGGCCGTGAGCAGATCCAGCGCACCGTCTCCGTCGACGTCGGCCAGCTTCAGATCCTCACTCGGCAACGCTGCGAGATTCCACCGCGGGGCGTCGAATCCGCCTCGCAGGTCGTTCAGCAGCACCCACACTCCCGAGGTCGCCAGATCGTGCATGGCCAGATCGGCGTAACCGTCCCCGTTCAGATCGCCGGCTATGACGCTGGCCTTGCCGAGTCCGACTCCGCGCCACTGCGGTGCGGCGAAGTGGCCCAATCCGTCTCCGCGCATGATGCCCACCCCACCGGGCACCGGCGCCAGATTGTTGAAGGCCAGGTCCAGCGCGCCGTCGTTGTCGAAGTCCGCCAGCGCGATACCGAACGGGATGCCGCCGGTGCGGTACGTGACATCGGGATTGACGTCGGTGGCGTAGATCCGATCCACCGCGAAGTCGCCGCGGCCGTCGTTGAGCAGTACCGAGATGCTCAGAAAGTTGGTGACCACCAGATCCGCCGCGCCGTCACCGTTCAGATCCCCGGCTTGCACCGCGTTCGCACCGATTTCTGTGTGTACGAATTGATTTCGCCGCAGTGCGCCCCGGCCGTCACCGAACAGCACACCCACTCCGTCGACCACCCCGGTGGCGGCCACATCGGTGTCCCCGTCTCCGTCGAAATCGGCGTATGCCATGGTCTGCCCGCCCACGGCCGGACCCAGCCCGCCCACGCGATACTGCGCTGATTCCCGGAAGATCGGATCGGCGCCTTCCGAAGAGCCGGAATGCGATCCGGGTGCTACCTGTGCGCCGGCCTGCCCGGCGGCGATCGCGCTCACCGCGAGCGCGAGTACCGCACTCGCGGCCCACAGTCGTTGTACTCCAGACATGGAGAACCTCTCGAAACAGTAGGAAAGATCTCAGCCCTGCGCCGTGCAGCTGTAGCGCGGGCGGCCGTTGATCGCGTCGATGAACCATTCGGGCCGAATCATCTGGCCGATGGAGGCGCGATCCGGAATGCGCAGGCACAGAGTGGGACCCGCGCTGCCCTGCGGCGAGTACTCGCTGGCGAAGGCTCGCGATAGACCCGCGCGCGGTGTACTCAGCGCGGCGCAGGCGGTGGCATCGGCGTCGGGCCGGCCGTGGCAATTGAACCAGTCCATCGAGTACGCCACCGAGAGCGCGGGTGAGGTGATGTTGCGCGGTACGCCGATCCAGTTGATCGAATCGCCGTGACTGCCGCTCTCGTACACGATTGTCTGCACCGGCGCGGTGGTACCCCCGGCAACAATGTCGCGGTGCCGATCCATCGTGCCGAATGGCCCGTCGGTGGGATTGAAGAACGGCTGATAGAAGTTGGTGAGGCCGTAGCCCGACAGCCCCGGTATGTCGAGATCCGCGGTCTGCATCTGCAGCGGCACGTCGGTCACCAGCGCCGTATACCCCGACATGACCGATGCCGATGCGATTCTCGGCAGTGGCCTGCCGTCGATGCCGTGCCCCTTGACCTGCCAATTCAGGTAATTCGAGGTGCCGACCGCGCCGACGGATTGCCCGAAGAGATTGACCCAGTTCAGGTCCATCTTCTCGATCCACGGATTGCTGATGTTCGCGCCCCCGGCCGCTGCGTAGGCCGGGTTCTGTCGGTTCACGCGCGGCACCATGAGAATGTTGTTCAGCTCGTTGCCGAGATCGATGACGGGGGTGATGGGTTCGTTGAACACCCAGCGCACCGCGTCCTGGACGTCGCGGCAGGATCCGGGCGCGAAGCAATCCGGCACGCTCAGCAGCGGCAGCACCATGTCCAGGGCGTTGCCGTCGCTGTCGGGCTGACCGGATTGGGCGAAGGTGACGGTCATGTAGCCGTTGCGAGCCGCGGATTGGGCGTACATGCCGATGTGGTTCATCGCTTCGGCCGCACCCGGCGCGCCCACCGCGACCGGATATTTCCGGTCCGATTCCAGTGCGCCGTAGGGCATCCACACCATGGCGGCCATGGATATGCCCCGCGAGTTGATGATTCGGAACTTTTGAACGTCGCCGAGTTTGAACTCCGCGCCGGAGTTTTCCGGAGCGCAAGCGCCGGAAAGGGTTTCGTACCAGACGGTGCCGTCGGGGTTCAGGCACGGATAGCGAAATTTCGCGCTGTTGTACTCGGGCCGGTCGTATTCCCCGTCCAGG
Source organism: Nocardia sp. NPDC055321 (assembly GCF_053645575.1). Taxonomy (NCBI): domain Bacteria; kingdom Bacillati; phylum Actinomycetota; class Actinomycetes; order Mycobacteriales; family Nocardiaceae; genus Nocardia; species Nocardia sp. NPDC055321. The sequence goes on along the minus strand of NZ_JBSHMS010000005.1, from coordinate 358,663 downwards.
ACGGTGTCCGATTCGAAGCCGGGGAGCAATTGTCCCGCGGTATCGGCGATGCCGAAGTTGCCGTCGTGATTCCAGTCGGGCAGGTAGTCCGGGTGCGGCGGGAATCCGATTCCGGCGGGCTCGACGTGCGCCAGGGTGTCGAAGATCCGCTGCGCCGCGCTCGCCAATCGCAGTGCGGCGTCGGGCGAGTTGTAGGTCTCCGGTTTCGCGAGGTCCTCGAAGGCCTCGGTCCAGTTGCCCGCCACGGTCATGATCCCGGCCTTGACGAAATAGTCGAGCATTCCCGGGCGCGTGACGTCGGACAAGGTGCCGCCGAGTAGATCCCCGATCTGATTCAGGACATAGGCCGGATCCGGCGGCTGCGGGCTTATATCGGGGTTCGCGCCCGCCGGTATCGCACCGCTCCCGGCCACGGTGAATGCCGTCACCGCGATCGCGGCGCAGACCGTGCGGGCCAATCGACGGGAATGTTTCACCCGGATCCTCCTGTATGCCAAGAACAACGAGCTGTCAGGAAAACGCTAGGTCGCCGCGGGTCTCGATACCGCGCCATGAGATGCCAGGAGGTTGACATCTGCGGACAAGGCGAATGACGGCGGAAATCGTCAATTCTCCGACCGCGATTGATCTGGTCACCGAGGCCGACCGCCGATAGTTTCGGCAGATTCGCACGTTCGCGTGGACAGGGTGGAATCGACCATGGCGCAGGGAAATACAGATCGGCCGGGGATGTCGGATGGCATCGCGCCGCGGTGGCTCGCGCTGTTCAATCGCCGAGTCACGAATAGGTTCGCACGGCTCTACGCCGGCAGGATTCCGCCCTACAGCCTGATTCATCATCGCGGCCGAAGGTCCGGAAAGCCCTTCACCACACCGGTACTCGCGCACTTCGATCACGACAGGCTCTACGTGCCGCTGCCCTACGGAACCGGATCGGATTGGGTGCGCAATGTGCTCGCCGGTGGCGGCGAGGTGACCTATCGGCGCACGACGCGCCGTTTCACCGGCCCCCGCATCGTGGAGGCGGGCGCGGCCGGCGAATTACCGGGCAGGGTGCGGCGACTATCCCGCGTGACGCGAATACTGGTCGCGGATCTGACCGTGACCTGACGGATGCGACGCCGCCCCGGCTCCGACCAGGGTCGCCGGCCGCGCTCGGCGCAGCCGGTACTCGCCGGGCGGGCAGCCCTTCCAGCGCCGGAAAGCGCGGATGAACGAGGCGGATTCGGCGTATCCCAGCCGCACGGCCACCTGCTCGGTGGTCATCTCGGTGTGTTCGAGGAGTTCCTCGGACAGCACCTGCCGGACTTCGTCCACCAGTGCCCGGAACGAGGTGCCCTCCTCGTTGAGCCGCCGGGACAGGGTGCGCGGGCTGATGAACAGTCCGGCCGCCACCTCCGCCTGGTCGGGAATGCGGCCGGGATCGCGCACCAGTAGATCGCGAACGGTGCCCGCGATGCCCGTGCGCGCTCGCCGCCGCGCGAGCAGATCCCGGCACAGCTGTTCACAGGTACCCCGCGCCCATTCGTTCGCCTGCGGCAGCGGCATATCGAGGTAGGCGCTGTCGAAAGCGGCCTCGTTGCGCACGGCGTCGAAGTCCGGGGCGATGCCGAAAGCCGCGCGATAGCGTGTGATGTCGGCCGGGCCGGCGTGCCGAAAGGTGATGCGGTGGAACGGAACACCGGCGGGGAACAGCTCGCGCCCGATCATCCGGATACCGGTGAGCACGCGCTCGGTGAGGAAACCGCGCACGTCCTCGGGCAATTCGTGATCGTCGAAGATCAGCCGTGCCTCGGAGTCGGTCTCCTCGAATCGAACCTGCCCGAACGCGAAGGCCAATTCCACATAGCGCAGCGCCACCTCGATCGATTCGCGCAAGGTGCGACTGGCGAGCATGGCCAGCCCCCAGGGACCGTACAGCGAGATGTGATAGCGACTGCCCGCCGCGACGCCCAGACCCGGCTCGTCCCCAAATCGGGCGATCAGGTTGCGTACCACCGTGAGTTCCTGCCGGGCGGTGATCTCCGAGTGCGGGTCGAGGATCGCCTCCGGCGCCAGATTCGTTCCGGACAGGCATGCCGCGGCCGACATTCCCCGCTCCTCGGCGAGCAGCGTCATGACGTGCACGCTGGAGGTGTTCCTCAGCAAATCCCAATCGAACATATGCCCGCAGTCCCCATCGACGAACCAGCAGCTCCACAATCTCAGCTGTACCGGACAGTATCGGTCCGCTCGGCGAAATGCGATGGGGATGCCCCAAAAATTGACTGCTTCGCGCCCATTGACACCGTTCAGGGCGTTATCGCCGAGCTGCTCCGCCGACTGCCTGCGCTACGGCTGGACAGCTCTGACCAGCATCGAGGTTGTGCACAGTGCGCAAAGACGGGTCATCGACACCTCGGTCACCCTGTCGCACAGGGTGACCCATACGGTTCAGCTCCGCAGGATCCGAATCGTGGCGGAGCGGACCTCGGTGTTCGCTCCCGGGGTGTACTGCTGACGCTCGTTCGCCGCGCCCAGATCGACGGGGATGGTGAGCCTGCCCGCCGCGTCCACGGTCACGGCCGTGGCCTTGCCGTCGACGGTGACCGTCGGCGTGCTCCGGAAGATCGGGGGTGTGGTGATGGTGGTCGCGCCGGAACCGCTGACGGTGAATCCGTCCGCACTCACCGCGCGCAGGTCGAGGAATTCGAGGGCGCGTTGCGGATCCGCCTCCACCGACCAGCCCCAGACGTCGAAAGACGGTTCTGTCGACCGGAAGTCGAAGACGGCCGGGGCCGCCGCCGGGGCGGTGAAGACCTGCTCGAAACGCTCGATCGCCTGCCGCATCTGCGCTTCGAACAACGCGACGCCGTGGCACCCCCAGGGCAGTTCCACCCAGCGATGCGCGATGCCCAGATCCGTCAGGACCGCGTGCATGCTGCGGCTCGCCGGGTTGATGATGCCGCCCTCGAGCGGGCAGCCGACCGAGGCTTCGACCTGGGTTTCGCCGCCGGCGGGGTCGTACACCCCGTTGCCGGTGTACAGCTGCAGGTCCACGGCGGCGAGGTTGCCCGCCAGATCCGCCGGATTGTGCCCGCGCCAGCGGATTTCGTGCGCCGCGCGCGAACCGTAGATCGCGTCGCCCGCCTCGTTCTGCAGGCGCGGGGATATCGCCAGCAGGTCCCAGGTGATCGGGAGGTTGGTGTCGAGAACGCCGGACAGGCTTGCCGCGGCGGCGAACAGGTCCGGATGCCGGGCGCCGAGCATCATGGTTCCGAAGCCGCCCATGGATTCCCCCATGATCGCGCGGTGCGAGCGCTCGGGAATGGTCCGGAAGCCGGCGTCGATCAGCGGAACGAGCTGCTCGATCACGAACGACTCGTACTTCGGCGCGAAGGCTCCGCCCGCACCCAGCCAGTCGGACCAGTAGCCGGCGTCGCCGCGCGGGGAGACGACGAGCGACGGGTACGCCGCGGTGACATCCTCGCCGTCGTAGGAACGAAAAGTGGTCTCGTCGTGCGCGGTTCCGCCCAGGTAGTAGGTCACCGGCCAGCGCCGGTCACCGTCGGCGTCGTAGCCGGCCGGGAAGGTGATCTCGACGGGCACCGGTGCGGCGAAGGCGTCCGTGGCGACGGTGATGCGCAGTGTGCGCGGGGTCAGCCACTGCCGGTCGAGGATCGCCGCGGCCGCACCGGGCGGTTGCGCCGTGACCGGTGTCGCGCCGCACGCGAGTGCGATGCCGACGACGGCCGCGGCGAGCAGCCTGCGCGGTCGCCCCGAAGTCGTTGCGCGCCGGGTCATACCCGTGGATCCGATGTTTCGCTTCATTACCGCACCGTCCGAATCGGAAGAACAACCAGTCCGCCGAGCACGGCGGCGACGATCGCGCCGGCGAACAGCGCGGAGTAGTTGGGCCCGGCGTCGCCGAGCGCCAGCAGGGGCGTGGCCACCACCGGCAGCAGGAGCTGGGGCAGCTGGTACGACAGGGCGATGACGGCCAGTCCGGCGCCCGCCCCGGAATCCGGTGAGTCGGGCAGTAATTCGGTCATCATGGCGACGTCGACGCAGACGAACGCGCCCTGTCCCATACCGACCAGCGCGATGCCGAGGGTGAAGACCACCAGTTCGCTCGCCGACATCGTGACCAGCAAGCCCAGCGCGGTGAACAGCGCCGAGGAGTACACGATCACCTTGCGCCGTCCCGTGCGATCGGAGATCCAGCTGAACAGCACGCTGGTGAGAACACTGGCGGCGAACATGACGCCGATGACGCCGCCCTGCGCCGTGGTCGCGTCGTCTTCGCTCAGGCCGAGCCGGTCGGTGAGCAGATACAGCAGATACGTCGCCACCGATACCAGCGCGAGCGTAACCAGCAGCCGGCACAGCCAGGCCCACGCGAAATCCGGATACCGGATGGGATTGATCCAGTAGCTGCGCAGCAGACCGCGCGGATCGATCGGCACGGGCTCGGTGCGCACGATGTCGCGCAGCACCAGCACCATGGCAATGCTGGTCAGCAGCGAGAGCACCGCCGGAATGCCGAACCAGAACACGGGATCATCGGGGAGCGCGCCGATCAGCCAGCTGCCCAGCGCCGGCGCGAGCGCGGTGCTCATACCGAACGCGGCGGCGACTCGCGCGCGGATGCGAGTGCGAATCTGTTCCGCCAGTAGCGCGTTCAGCGCCATGGTGGTCGCGCCGAAGCCGGCCTGGGTGATGGCCCAGCCGCCGATGATGGCGGGCACGCTCGGCGCGAGCGCGAGCACCGCCAGGCCGAAGGTGCTGACCAGCGCACCGCCGAGGATGAACGGGCGGCGGATACCGGCCCGGGAGGTGGAGACGTCGCTGATGCGCCCGAGCGGCGCCGAGACGAGGATGATCACCACGCCGCCGACGGCGACCGTCAGCGAGAGCAGATCGGATTTGTGGGCGGGGTCGAGTTCGGCGAGCCGCAGCGGGATGCTGACGAATCCCGCCGACAGCGCGGCCAGTGCAGCGCCGAAGTAGGCCAGTACCAGGGTGGGCAGGAACAGCGACGACTGTGTGCTGCCCGGCAGTTCGGCGGCATCGGTGTCGGGCATGGATTCGATTTCGGACATCATTGTCTTCCAAAGGGTGGAGCGGAATCTCAGTCGTGCAGCGCGCGCAGCGCGTCCACCACGACGACGGCCGCCGTGCGGGCGGTGGGTGACACGCGTTCGAAGAGGGCGCCGTTGTGCGGCAGTCCGAGGAGTTCGATCGCCGAGACCGGCACCCCGGCCGCGGACAGCGCCGCCGCGTAGCGCGCGCCGTCGTGGCGGATCACGTCGCATCCGGCGGTCAGAATGTAGGCCGGGGGCAGGCCGGTGAGATCGGCTGCGCGCAAGGGCGATACGAGCTGATCGCGCCACAGCGAGCGATCGGGCAGGTACCAGCTCAGAATCGTCTCCAGCGAATCCCGTTCCGCGGGAGCCGCTTCGCTCACATCGCGTTCGGCCGGATCGTCGGTCAGGTCGAGGAAGGGGACCTCGAGGATCTGCTGCCGCAGCGGGTGCCGGGCGCGATCCCGGTTGAGCAGGGTCAGCGCGGCGGCCAGATTGCCACCCGCCGACTGGCCCCACAGTCCGATGCGGGCCGGATCGATGCCGAGCGAATCACCTTCGCGGACAAGCCAGTCGAGCGCGGCGTACCCCTGTTCCAGCGCGGCCGGGAAAGGATGTTCGGGGGCGAGCGCGTAATCGACGGCGGCGACCACCACCTCGGCGTCGGCGGCGCGGCGGGCGCACTGGGCATCGGTGGCGGGATGATGCAGGCCGCCCTGGATGAAGCCGCCGCCGTAGAAGAACAGCGAGACCGGGAGATCGGTCGCGGCGGTGTCCGGGTAGTACAGGCGCACGGTCACATCCGGGTACCCCTCGACCGGAACGAGCTGATCACGGGTCCGCAGCGCGGGACCGGGCAGCCCGATGCGCGGGAAGACCGCCTGCTCGAATTCCCAGGCCCGCTTACGCTGTTCGCCCGGATCGGTGGTCGGTTCCGGCAGGGGAACACCCAGTTCGGTCAGGGCGCGAACGATAGCTGCGTCGAGTGGCATGTCGGGTCTCCTCAGCGTGCGGCGGGCGCGGTCGATTCGCTACGGCTGCGCAGGAAACCGGCGACGCGGTCCTGCCAATCACGGGCGATGGCGGAGATCTCGGTGATCGCGGCGGTGCCGTGCAACTGCCCCGGGGCACACCAGCTCCGCACCGGAACACCGGCTGCGGCGAGCCGTTCGGCGTAGGCAATGCCGCAGTCGCGCAGCGGGTCGAGTTCGGCCGTGATGACCAGTGCGGGTGGCAGATTCGTGAGATCGGCGACATCGGCGGGCGTGGCCCAGCCCGAGTCCGGACGGGCAGCTCCGAGGTAATCGGTGCGCAGCGCGGCCAGTTCGGCGCCGAGGTTGTTGAGTTCGGCGTAGGCGCGGTACGACTCGTCGTCCTCGATATCGAAGGCGGCTGCCGGTACCTCCAATACCTGGTGGTCGAGCCGGATTCCGAGGTCACGGGCGTGCACGGCGACCAGGGCCGCGAGGTTGCCGCCCGCCGAACTGCCGCCGACGCCTATGCGCGCGGGATCTATCCCGAACTCCGAGGCCCGGTCGAGCAGCCAGCGCAGCGCGTCGATGCCGTCCTCGATCGCGGCCGGGAAGGGGTGTTCGGGCGCGAGCCGGTAGTCCACGTCGAAGACGTCGAGGCCGCCGGCGACCGCGCGGGTGCGCCACAGCCGATCGTTGATCGACTCGTGCACGCTGCCGATGACGAAGCCCCCGCCGTGGAACCCGAGATGCGCCGCGCGGGGTCCGTCGGCGAGCGGCGGCCGGTAGTGCACGACGGTGATGTGCCCGGCGCGCGTGGGCACCGAGTACTCGATGACCTCGCAGTCCGGCGGGCCGGGAACGGTGAAGAGCTCGGCGAGCGCGTCGGACAGTTCGCGCGCCGCCGCGCGCCGCACGGATCGGTCCGGCGACGTGAGACCGGGCAGCCCGGCGGAGATTCGCAGATTGGCGGCGAGCCAGTCCAGGACCGGCGGTTCGCATCCCGCCGATGCGGCCAAACGCATGTAATCTGGCATTCAACCTCCATCGAAGTGCTTCTACGAAGAACTCTACGTTCGATTGTGACGTGCGTCAACAAACACAGCGAAGCCGGGTTCGGACCATGGAATAGGGTGAGACCGTGGGGCATTCGAGCGTGACGATCTACCAGGTGGCCGAGGCGGCCGGAGTGAGCATCTCGACGGTGTCGCTCGCGCTCAATCACCCCGACCGCGTGAAGCCCGCGACCCGCGACCGGATCATCGAGGTCGCCGGCGAGCTCGGATACCGCCCGGGCGCGACATCCTCCGAACGCGCCCGCCGCCGGGTCGGCAGAATCGCGGTCCTGGCTCCCTTCAGCAGCTACGAGACCTACCGCACCCGGTTGATCGGCATCCTGGACACCTTCGGCCCGGCCGATGTCGAAGTGGTCGTGCACGACGCGCCGTCGGCGGCCGAGACCAGCACGCCGCTGCTGGAAACCCTGCCCGTGCGCGGGGATGTCGACGGACTCCTCATCATGGGCGTGCCGCTGGGCGAACAGGGCGCGGACCGACTGCGGCGCTGGGGTCCGCCGACCGTGCTGGTCGACTCGGCCCATCCCGCCTTCAGCTCGGTCACCTTCGACGACGAGGCCGCGGGGTACACCCTGGCCACCCACCTGCTCGAGCGCGGCCACGAGCGCCTGGCCTACCTGCACGAGCCCCAGCGCGCGGGCGGTTTCGTCTCCGCGGCCATGCTCCGGCGCGACGGCATGCGACGCGCGCTGCGCGCCGCGGGCGGCGGCGATATCGAGGAACTCGTCCTGCCGGACAACCACTTCGACGCGGCCCGCCGGTTCGCCGCCGATGTCGCCGCCCGCACCGATCGCCCGTCGGCCGTCATCGCCCATCACGATGTACTAGCCGCGGGCTTTCTCACCGGCCTGCGTGCCGCAGGGGTGTCCGTGCCCGACGCGGTCGCGGTGGCGGGTTTCGACGACGGCCCGCTCGCCGAGGGCCTCGGGCTGACCACGATCCGCCAGCAGTTCGCCGAGTCCGGCCGCCGCGCGTCGGAGATCCTGCGCTCGCTGATCGATTCCGGCGGGCAGGCACCCACTCGGACGCTGCTGCTGCCCGAGCTGGTGGTGCGCGAAACCGCCTGACGCGCGGGCCGAGCGCGGGCCGGGATGAATCCTCGCCCGGCGGTGCCACCTCCGCAGCCGAGGGCTCGATCCGGAACATCATGCCCGCCAACGGATTCGAGCGAGCAGTACATCCCTGTTCTCGGTGGCGAAGTCGACGTCACGAGCCCCTACCTGCCCACCGTGAGCTACACCGCCCGGGCGGGCTTCGAATCCCCGTCCCGCGAGCGGTAACCGGTGGCGCGGGGCCGCACGGCCCGGTGTTGTGCGTCGAGCCAAAGACCGACATCGTTTTTCTGCCGCTGATGCACTGCCCGGAGCGCGCCGGGTCGGGCACCATGGACTGATCCGCCTGTTGTCTCAGACGGATAGTCCGTATGCCGCCGAGACGATGATGTCGGAGGACCGCCCATGTCCGTGCCCTCGCACCCCGGATCACCGGCCCTGCCGCCGGACGCGCGATTCGACATCGGGCCCGCCCGGTACCCCGCGGTGCACCTGGACCCGACGGCCACCATCGAGATGTCCGACGGTGTCGTGTTGTGCGCGGACCTGATTCGGCCCGCGCGCACGCCGGGTACGCCCGTGAGCGGGGCGTTTCCGGTGGTCGTGAACTTCACGCCCTACAACCGGCTCGCGAACCGGGTCGCCGCGCGGGTCGCGGGGAGCGCGCGGCGGGTTGCCGGTGCGGGGGCCGGGTCGGATCGGCGCCGATTCACCGGTCGCGATGTGCTGCATACTCCGGCGGGCGGGGCGGTGGACGTGTGGGCGACCAACCGCACGCTGGTCGAACACGGGTACGCGAGTCTGGTGGTGGACGTGCGCGGCACCGGATCCTCCACGGGCGTCTGGGACTTCTTCGCACCGCGCGAGCAACTCGACTACGTGCAGACGCTGGCCTGGATTCGCGAACAGTCCTGGTGCGACGGGCATCTCGCGGTGACGGGCGTGTCCTACGGCGCCATCGCCGCCCTGATCGCCGCCGGCCATCGGCCCGAGGGCCTGGACGCGGTCTTCGCGATCGTCGGCGGCGAGGATCCGATTCGCGAACTCGGCTTGACCGGCGGCGTGCCGACGCCGGGCATGGGGTTGTGGATGGCCGGGGTGAACGCCGCGAAATGGCTGCCCTCCGCGCGCGGCATAGTGCGCAATCGGATCCTCGCGCCGTACCTGCGCGATCGGCTCCGCAGCCCGTTCAGCAATATGGGCTGGGCCGCCCGCATCGCCGTCGGTGAGGCGCACCCGGATGCCTTCCTCAATGATCAGTGGGCCGCCAGAACCCCTCGCTTCGAGGAGATCTCGGCGGCCACCTGGATCCACGGGGCCTGGCACGACGTCTACAACCGCTCCAATTTCCGCATGTACGAACGCATTCCGCTCGATGGCGGCGCGAAGCAGGTACTCGTCGACGACGGCTACCACATCAGCTTCGGTTCGGGCTTCGGGGAACCGGGCAATCCGGCAGCGCTGGACGAGCTGCAGTGCGCCTGGTTCGACCGCTGGCTCAGGGGAATCGACAACGGCATCGACCGTTTCGGGCCGGTGACGGTTCGCGCCCAGGGTGGCGGCGGGTGGGTGGCGCGGCCGAGTTTTCCCGATCCCGCCGCGACCGTGCGCCGCCTCTATCTTTCCGCCGACCCCAGCGGTTCCGCCCCGCACGCCGGAGCGGATGGGTCACTGGAGAGCGCCCCGCCCGCCGGCCCCGTCCACGTGCCGCTGCCCACCGGGCGCGGCCACCTGGCGTCCAGCAACACCTCGGTCATGGCGCTCGGCATGGCCGGCCTGCTGCGCCGCGACCGCAGGCCCGATGACCGCCGGGCCGAGGCCGCGGCCGTCACCTTCACCACGGCGCCGTTACCCGCGGACCTGGTCCTGAGCGGCCCCCTGAATCTGCACCTGCGGGTGGAAACCGCTGGGACGGAGGCGTTCTGGTCGGTCACGGTCACCGATGTCGAGCCCGACGGCACGTCGGCGGCCCTGACCCGCGGCGCGCTGCTGTCCTCGTTGCGCGCGATCGACGAGAAGAACAGCACCTATGTAGACGGTGAATTGGTCTCCCCGCTGCACCCGCTACGCGCGGATTCGGTCCTGCCCGTGGTCCCCGGCGAACCGTTCGACATCGACATCGACATCAACCCGACCGAGGCCGTCCTGCGCGCGAACCATCGCTTGCGGGTTGCCATCGCGCCGGCGAGCTTCCCCGCCACTGGCTCCCGCCCGCCCTGCGCCGGAAGATCGCCGGCCAGTCCGTGGTACTGGATCCGGATCACCCTGCCTACCTGAGCTTTCTGGCGGTCGACCCGGCTGACTGACCCGGAACAGTGCCCGCGAGCGCCTACCCCACCGACGGCACCGCGCGCGCCTTGGCAAGCGCGCCGGTGCCGACCGCGAGGAGCGCGATGGCGCCCAGCGCCAGATAGGCGCGGGCGAAGCTGCCGGTCCACGCGGACAGCGCCGTGCCCGCCCACGGCCCGAGCGCCATCACGATCACCACCGGCGCGGACAGGATGCCGTTGAGCCGCCCGTAATGTGTTGCGCCCCAGCGGTCGGTGATCGCGGTCGCCTGCACCAGGGTGAAGATCCCGCGGACCAGGCCCGCGCCGATCGAGACCGCGATCAACGCCGTGACGCCGGTGACGACGCCGAGCAGCGCGGTGGCGACGGCGGTGGCGGCGAGGATGACCAGGGTGCGGGTCATGACCGTGCTGCGCGCGGCCAGCGGTAGATAGCCGGTGCGGCCCAGCACCTGACCGGCGCCGCCGAGGCCGAGCGCGAGCGCCGCCAGGGTCGGTGAGAAGCCGCGTTCCTGCAGCAGCGGAACCAGATTGAATACACCGGCGGAGGTCGCGAACGCGCCCAGGCACAGGGTGATCACGAGCAGGGCGAAGGCGCGGCTGCGCGCGATGCCCGCGTGATCGTCGAACGATTCGTGGAGTGGCGCGGGTGGATGGGGCCACGGACCGCGCAACCCGAACCAGTGGGTCGGGATCGTCACCACCGCCAGGATCGCGGTGAGCACCAGATACGTTGTGCGCCAGTCGGTGCCCTGCTCGAGCGCGGCGGTCAGCGGCGCGAACACGGTGCTGGCGAGGCCTGCGGCCAGGGTCAGGATCATCAGCGCTTTCAACCGGTCCTCGCCCCACCAGCGGGTCAGCGCCGCGAACGCGGGCGGATACAGCACCGCGCCCATCGCCAGCCCGGCCAGGAACCAACCGGCATAGAACACAACGATATTCGGCGCGAGCGCCACCATTGCCAGCGCGGGCACCGCGAAGACCGACCCGGCCGTCATGACCGCGCGCGGGCCGACGCGATCGAGGATGCGCCCCACGGGAATACCCGTCAGCGCCGCGAAGAGCTGACCGAGCGAGAACGCCGCGGTGATCGCCGGCAGCGACCAGCCGGTGTCACGGGAGATGGACACCGCCAGGACGGGAAACGCGTAGTACAGGATGCCCCAGCTGGTGATTTCGGTCAGGCACAGCACGGCCAGGACCCGGCGCAGACCGGCACGATCGAGAGTGCCGGTTCGCGCGTCGTTGTCGGTGGAGATCATCGAGTCAGTTGCCCACGCCCAGGGTGATCGGTTGCGGCGCCGGGGATCCGCAGCAGCCGCCCGCGCTCTCGGGCGCGGCGGCGCCGGGTTCGTCGAAGACGCCCGCCCCGCCGCACACCCCGGTGTCGGGCAGGGTCAGCTCCACCCGGGCGGCGGACTCGTGGTCACCGGCCAGTTCGGCCGCGATGCTGCGCACCTGCTCGTAGCCGGTCAGCGCCAGGAAGGTCGGGGCACGGCCGTAGCTCTTCATCCCGGCGAGGTAGAAGCCGGGCTCCGGATGCGAGAGTTCCTTCACCCCATGGGGATACACCGTTCCGCAGGAATGCACGTTCGGATCGATCAGCGGAGCCAGCTCGGCCGGGGCCTGCAGCACCGGGTCCAGGTTCAGCCGAATTTCCGAGAGCCACGACAGTTCCGGGCGGAAGCCCGTCAGCGCGACGACGCGATCGACACCCTCGAGCCGGGCGCCCGCCTCGGATACCAGCGTCAGCCTGCCATCGGGCTCGGATTCGACCGCGGCGGTGCGGAATCCGGCCACCACCTCGAGCAGGCCGGTCTCGAGAGCCTGTTTCGCCCGCTGCCCCAGCGCCCCGCGTGCGGGCAGCTGGTCATCGCTACCGCCGCCGAAGGTGTTGCCGACCTCGCCCCGGCGCAGGAGCCAGCTGATTCGGGTTCCGGGAACGGTTTTCGCCACCCCCGCCAGCGCGACGATCGCGCCGAGCGCCGAGTGGCCGCTGCCCGCGATGGCGATGTGCCTGCCCGCGTACTCGGCTCGGACATCGGCGTCGTCCAGATTCGGCACCCGGTAGGAGATGCGGTCGGCGGCCGCGCGTTCGCCGAGCGCGGGCAGGCCGTCGCCGCCGAGCGGGTTCGGCGCGTTCCAGGTGCCCGAAGCGTCGATCACCGCGCGGGCCAGGAATCGCTCCTCGCGGCCGTCGGCCCGGCGCACCCGCACCGAGAGCGGCTCGGTGTCGCGGCCGGCGTCCACCACTCGATCACGCCCGCGCCTTGCCACGCCGATCACCTCGGTCCCGGTCCGCACGACGTCGCCGCCGAGCGCCGCGGCCAGCGGGATCAGGTACTCACCGGCCCATTCCTGTCCTGTCGGGTACGAATCCGGTTGCGGGGCGGTCCATCCGGAGGCTTCGAGCAGGCGGCGCGCGGCCGGTGCGACCAGCTCACCCCAGCGGGAGAACAGCCGGACGTGGTTCCATCCGGCCACCGCCGCGCCCGCGGTGGCGCCGCGTTCGAACACCAGCGGGGTCAGTCCGCGTTCACGCAGTTCGGCCGCCGCGGCCAGGCCGATCGGCCCGGCTCCCACCACGACAACGGGCAGCTCGTTCATCAGAAGTCCCTTTCATCGATGCTCATCGATTGAATGAATCGAACTGTATCGATAGATGTCGATGAAGGCAACCATCGATATGTATCGATATAGTGGGGGCCATGACGTCGCTGGATATGCCGGTCGTACGACGCACCGACCACCGCGTGGACACGCTGCCGGTCGCCGAAGCGACCACCTACGCGGCCTGGTTCGCCTGCCTGGCCGATCCGACCCGCGTGCGACTGCTGCATCACGTGGCCACCCGGCCCGCGGGCATCACGGTCGGCGAACTCGCCGAGGCGCTCGGCGTCGGTCAGCCCACGGTCTCGCACCACGTGCGCAAGCTGGTCGACGTCGGGTTCGTCAACGTCCACAAGGACCGCACCAGCACGGTCGTGGCGATCAACCCGGCCTGCTGCACCGGGCTCCCACACGCGGCCGACGCGGTCATGGGCGTGCTGCCCGCGCGGCCGTGCTGCCCCGACAACGTCCCCGACGACGTCTCGGTCCGCGCCCTGAACGATGCCGATTGGGAGGCCGTCCGCCGCATCTACGCCGAGGGAATCGACACGGGCAACGCGAGTTTCGAGAGCGAACCCCCGACTCGCGACGAGCTGGAGCGCCGGTGGCTACCCGATCACCGATGGGTCGCCGAGATCGACGGCCGGGTGGTCGGCTGGGCGGCCCTGAGCCTGGTCTCGACCCGCGAGTACCTCGACGGCGTCGCCGACACCGCGATCTACGTCGCCGCCGACGCACGCGGGCGGGGCGTGGGCAAAGCCCTCGCCCGCACCCTGGTCATCGCCGCCGACGAAGCGGGCCTGTGGACCCTGCAATCCTCGATCTTCCCCGAGAACCGAGCCGCGATAGCGCTGCATCATCACTCCGGGTTCCGGACGATCGGCGTCCGGGAGCGGATCGCGCAACTCGGCGGCACGTGGCGCGACACCGTCCTGCTGGAACGGCGCGGTGCTCACGCTTAGCCTCTTTCGGATCTCCACTGCCGCATACGAATTGCGTGCCCGCCGACGACACGGACCAGCGCCTGTGGCAGGTCCGGGAGATGCGTCTGGCGCTGGCCGCGGGCGCGCTCCTGATCGCGGGCGCCTTTCGTTTCCCGCCGCGTAGGGGGCTCCGCGGCGACGCCCTGCACAACCCGAAGGACGATCTTCCGGCGATCTTCCGAATTCGAGGCATTCCGGCTGTCCCGCATTGACTCAGACGGTCACGATCATCGACGATGAGCGCTCGATCGCCGGCGCGGGGAAGAGGATGTGATGACCAATTGGCTGCTGCTACGCGGACTCACACGCGATAGTCGCCACTGGGGGGACTTTCCGGACGAGTTGGCCGCGCGGCTGGGAGTTCGCGTCTTGACGATCGATCCGCCGGGATTCGGAACACAGAACGGCCGGATCTCTCCGCGCACAATCTCCGCCATCACCGACGACATCCGCGGCAGATTCGACCCCGGCGCGGACCACTGGTCGCTGCTCGGGATCTCGCTCGGCGGGATGATGGCCATGGATTGGGCGCGGCGCTACCCGCGGGATTTCCGGCGGTGCGTGGTGGTCAATACCGGTGCGCCGGCGCTGCTTCGCCCCCATCAGCTGCGCACCGGCCTCGTCTCGCTCGTCGCGGGCAAGCAGTTCCGCACGATGCCCGCCCACGAGGCAGCGGCCCTGGCGCTGACCAGCAATCGCCCGCGAACCGAGCTGACGGAGCTGGCCGCGACATGGGCGCGATACCAGCGGGAAGCGGCGCCCCGGACGGCGAGTGCGCTCAGCCAGCTGACCGCCGCGGCCACTTTCCAACTGCCGGAACACATTACACCGCCGCTGCTGGTCCTCGCGTCCCGAGGCGACCGGCTCATCGACTACCGCGTGGCCGAACGGATCGCCGCCCGCCTCGACGCGCCCCTGCGCCTGCATCCCGACGCGGGCCACGACCTGCCCCTCGATGACGGGCCCTGGGTGTGCGAGCAGATCGCGGACTGGGTCGCGGGCCCGAACTGACGCCGGTGACCGCGCCGCACTGACGACGCCCGCCCGGTGACCGTCGCACCGGCGAATTCAACGGTGTTCCTGCCTATTCCGTCCTGGAACGCGTGATCGCACCGAAGGTGACCGGGAGGCGGGCGGGGCCGCGGAGGGTGACGTGCTCACGGTACGGCGGGGGAAACCCGGTGAGCTCCGGATCTCGAACGCGACGCGCGAATCGCGTGAGCGCGACCGCCGCCTCGAGCCGGGCCAGCGGGGCGCCGAGACAGAAGTGCTGCCCGAGGCCGAAGGCGAGGTGCCGGTCGTCCCGAGCGGGATCGAATCGGTCCGGATGGTCGAAGATGACCGGGTCACGGTTGGCGGCGGCGATCAACAGGACAACGAGATCGCCTGCGGCGATGTCGATTCCGGGCAGCTCGATGGCCGTGCGGGCGATACGCGGAACGAGTTGAACCGGTGGGTCGTAGCGCAGACTCTCCTCGATCACCGCGGTGGCGAAGGCGGGCGCGGTGCGCAGAATGGCGAGGTGGTGCCGGTGACCACCACGCAACAGGGTCAGCGCGGTGTTGGCGATGAGGTTGACCGTGGTCTCGTGGCCGGCGATCAGCAGCAGCGCGCAGGTAGCGATGACCTCGTCGGGGGTGAGGGCGTCGCCGAATTCGGCGGCGGCCACCAGGTTCGACAGCAGATCCCCCGCGGGGCGCGTGCGCCGGTCCCGCACGAGTCGCGCGAAGTAGTCGTGGAGTTCGTTGTTGGCGCGCAGCAGTTCTCCGGGGTCGGGCGCGAAACCGGTGGCGGCCGCCGAGACCGGGTCCAGCGACCGCGCCAGCAGGGTGGACCAGTGCCGTAGCCGCGGCTCGTCCTCGAGTGGGACGCCGAGCAGTTCACAGATCACGGTGATGGGCAGCGGATAGGCCAGATCGGCGACGAGGTCGAACGTTCCGCGCTCGGCCGCGCGATCGAGCGCCGCGTCCACGATGGCGGTGATGCGCGGTTCCAGGTTCCGGACCGTGGCCGGGGTGAACGACTTGGCGACAAGGCCGCGCAGCCGGGTGTGGTCCGGCGCGTCCCGAAAGAGCATGGACCGAACTCCCGCGAGTTCCCCGACCCGGTCCCCCACGAGGTCGTGTACCGGCGTGGGCCCCAACGGGATCGTCGCGTAGTGCCGGTCCACACCGGCCGAGCCGTGCCGCAGGATCGTCGCGCAGTCCCGGTACGAGGACAGCACGACCACCGGCGCGTGCCCGAGCCGCACCGGCCCCTGCTCGCGGATGGCCGCGTACAGCGGATAGGGGTCGGCACGGTGCGCGGGATCGAGCAGGCCGGCGAAGAATCCGGGGGTGGGCGTTGCGGTCATCGGAAGCTCCCGGCGCGGCCGTGCCGGATGGCGCGATGGGCGAAGGTCGGCGAGGTGCCCGGATTGAGCAGCGCGCCGGTCAGTTCGCTGGAGGGGAAGTACTGCGGGAACCGTGAGTCGATCTGGGACACATCGGCGATCGTCTTCTCGATGATCAGCGAGTTGTACTGCTCGTAGGTGGTCTCGATGGTGTTGGCGTTGAGGATGACCTCGTGCCCCCACGAGCGGGCCGCGCGGGCGAGGCCGGGAATGCGCGAGTGTTCAGGGGTGAGACATTCGGCGGCGATCGCGTTCTCGCTGATCGCCCAGATCCCGGTGTCGGTGTTGAGGACCAGGGTCTGGTTTCCCATGGCATGCCCGGGGGTGGCGATCAGCGCGACGCCCGGTCCGAGCAGCACACTGCCGTCCAGCGGGACGATCTTCTCCGGCGCGATGTCGACGAAGGTCGCGGGCTGGTACCAGGGGCGCTGGTAGGGGTGCAGGTCCGCCATCGCCTCGAGTTCGTCCCGCTGGGCGAGCAGGACGGCGTTCGGGAACGCCGCGGGCACAGGAGCTTCCGGGCTGATGTCGGGCTGCGGGGCGGTGGTGCCCAGCCAACGGCGCACATCCTGGGTGTGCAGGTGATCGAAGGCGAGGTAGTCGACCTCGGCGGGGTCGAGGCCCGCGTTCCGGCACGCGGTCAGAACGTCGCTGTGCTCTGTGACGAACAGGGCGCGCAACGGCCCCGGGGAGTACCGACCGAGTTCGGCGAAATAGGGCGTGTAGGAGTCGAGTTCGTGATCGCTGGGTTCGAACAGTAGCGTGCGGCGGGTGCCGTCGGTTTCGGTCCAGCGCACGATGAGCATGCGATTGGAGATCGTGACGAACGGCGCCGGGCTGATCGCGGCGCGGAAGAGCCCGTAGCCGGTCGGATACGGCAGCGAGATCAGATCGTGGGTGCGCACCGAATCCGGTGTTCCGGTGGCGGCGAACTCGCGGCGGAAGTCCAGGGCGGCCGTGCGTGCGGCGCGCAGGCGCGGGCCGAAACCGCCGGGTGCGGTGCGTACCCCGTCGAAGGTGTCGATGCGAGCGAACGGGGCGGTGGCGACCGGTCGCGGGATGGCCAGTGGCTCGGTGACCAGTCGTTCGGCGATACTCATCGGAGGCTCCCGGTTACGAAATAGTTTGTCTTCACAGGGTTCTCGGTCGCATCCGGGTCATAGTGAACAGCGGAGTCAGCGGGCGCAGTGGAATCGGGGGTACCCACACGCCCGGGAGGTCGACGCGGTGCAGGCGAGCCTCGATTACGCGGCCGATGCCCAACTGGTCGAGCGGATCGCGTTCGGAGCCTTGGACTTCGAGGTAGAAGTCGTCGACTCGGCGCACCTCGACCACGCTCTCGCGCGGGGTGAACCCGACCAGGAAGGACGGAAAGAGCCCGGCGGCGCCGACGACGTTGCGATGTGGGCGGCCCAGAATGGGCGGCGGGTCGGCGATGAGCTCGCCGAGGCGACCGCCCATCCGCAGGAGGGTGTGCCCGCGCCGGGTCGCCGTCGCGTGAATGTCGATATCGGTGACGGACCAGTCGATCTCGCCCAGTTTCTTGGGGTAGCCCAGCAGCTCGCGGCCGATGATCAACGCCACGTCGTCGTCGAGAATCATCCAGGGGCAATGGATTCCGGTGCCCTGGACGGTGTCGATGTGCACGAACAGCCCGGCTTCGTGGTAGCCCGGGGAATCGAAGTTGTTGTCCGGGAAGCAGGCCGTGAACAGGTCCGCCCGCGGTGTACCGGTCAATCGCACACCGGCCGGCAGCCACTGGCGCATGACCTCGGGATCGATCTCGACCGTGGCGCTGAAGTAGTGGGCGTCGCGGTAGAGGCTGCGGCGCGGATCACCGAGCGCCAGGGCGCGGCGCAGGTCGCCGCCCAGCGAGCGTCCCGCGGTGCGCAGGGCGGGTTCCCATCCCATGTCACTTGACCTTTCGATAGACGGTGCGCAGCAGCGGGCCGCTCACCGCGCGCGGGGTGTACTGGCCGCCGACCGTCTGGACCTTGGCGAATACGCCGGGCACGACGCGACGCCGTCCGGCGGCCATACCCGCGATCGCCTCCGCGGCAGCGTGTTCCGCACTCACCCACAGCGGGCCGGGCAGCAAACGATCCAGATTGGGGATCTCGGCGGCTTCGGCGTATTCGGTGCGCACCGGACCGGGGGCGAGCAGGGTGCATCCCACCCCGGTGCCCGCCAGCTCCCCGTGCAGTGATTCGGCCAGGGTGTTGGCGAACGCCTTCGAGGCGGCATAGGTGGCGTTGCCCGGACCCGGCTGGTTGCCCGCGGTGGATCCGGTGATCAGGATCGCGCCGGCGCCCCGGCGCACCATGCCGGGCAGCACCGCGATCGTGAGGTCGTGCACGGCAACGACATTCAGCTCGACCTGCTGCCGCTCGCGGGCGATATCGGCGTGTACGAGTTCGCCGTAGGTGGCGAACCCGGCGTTGTTGCACAGCACGCCGATGTCGCGGCCGGTCAGCTCGTCGCACAGTTTGCCGCGCGCGTCGTGATCCGACAGGTCGACGGGGCGGATCTCGACCTCGACGCCGTGGGAGCCGGTCAGCCGGGCGGCCAGTGCGCGGAGCCGGTCCTCGCGGCGCGCGATGAGGATCAGCGAATATCCGCGCCGGGCCAGGTTTTCGGCGAGCGCGACACCGATGCCGGAGGAGGCGCCGGTGACGACGGCGCGCGTCGTAGGAGTGGGTGCGGGCAGGCTCATGGGGATTCCTTCGGCTCAGAATTGGGTGAGGGCGCGGACGGTCATCGTGGTGGCGGCCGCGGCCAGGGTTCGCACCGCTCCCGGTCCGCTCACCTGCTCGTCGCCCGCCGCGATGCGGCGGAAATTCGCCGCGTGCCAGGCGAGTTGGAGATAGGAGTTGATCGGCGGCAGCGGCAGCGGAATCCGCGGCGCCGTGGGCAGGGTCACCGGCTCACCGGCGCCCGCCAGCAGTTCCCCGGCGATACCCGGCCGTATCGCGAACGGGCGCCCCAGGCCGATCACATCCACCGATCCCTGCTCCAGCACCTCGTTCATGAAGTCGAGGCTCCGGATGCCACCGGTCAGCATGAGCGGAATCGCGGAGCGAGCACGCAGGTTCCGCGCGTATCGCAAGAAGTACGCCTCCCGCTCGCGCGTGGCGTCGCTCACGACACCCGTCATGGCCGGAGCCTCGTAGTTGCCGCCGGAGATCTCCAGCAGGTCGACACCGGTCGCTTCCAGGGCGACGGCGACCGCGAGTGACTCGTCCTCGTCCAGCCCGCCCTGCTGGAAGTCCGCCGAGTTCAGCTTTACCGACAGGACGGCGTCCGGCCCGATCGTCGCGCGCACGTCGCCGATCACCTCGAGCAGCAATCGACGGCGGTTCTCGGGACTCCCGCCGTACTCGTCCTCGCGCCGGTTGGCCCGAGGTGACAGGAACTGCGAGAGCAGATAGCCGTGCGCGGCATGCACCTGCACGCCGGAGAAGCCCGCCGCGACAGCCAGTTCGGCGGTCCGCGCGTACCGGCGGCGCAGCTCGGCGATGTCGTCGACGGATAGCTCACGCGGCTTGCGCAGGTTGTAGCCGATCACCTCCGGTCGCAGCGCCGAGGGGCCCACCGGTCGCCGGTGCAGCGGGCCGACGGCCACGCGCCCGGGGTGGTTGATCTGCATCAGCATCACCGCGCCGGCGCTCGATCCCGCACGGGCCCAGCGGTTCACCGCGTCCAGGTGCCGCTCGTCCTCCAGTGAGACGTTGCGCGGCTCGACGTAGGCGCGGCGGTCGATCATGACGTTGCCGGTGATGAGCAGGCCCGCGCCGCCCCTGCCCCACGCGCTGTAGAGACGGGTCAGGGTCGGGCTGGGCGAGCCGTCGATCTCGCCGAGCTGTTCACTCATGGCGGCCTTGGCGATGCGGTTGGGCAGGGTCACCCCGCACGGCAGGGTCAGTGGGCTGCCGACGGTGGTGACGCGGCGGCTGTTTCTCGTGGATGGCATGAGCGAGACTCCTTGTCTCCGAAGTTGTTCCGGGTCAGGCGGACAGTCGGGCGGCGGCCAGGATCGGGCGCAGCACACGAAGCGGGCGCGGGCGCGCCTCCCCCGGCGAATCCGACGCCCGGTCGTCGATCGAGGTCGCGGCGCCGGCGAGCAGTGCCCGCAGGGTCAGGAACTCCGACATCGACCGCACCAGCCAGCGGCCGCGCAGGGCCTCCCAGCGCAGTTCGGGTCCGCCCGCGAGGATCTGGGAGGAGGGTTTCGCGATGTGCGCGTAGAGGTCTCCGACCGGGGTGCGCAGCCGCTGCTGGAGCAGCGCGGCCTCGGCGAGCAGGCGGGCGCTGTTCATCAGCAGCATGCCCGCGCCCGAGCGCGGTGCGACCAGCCCGGCGAAGGACAGGTTCGCCCAGCCCGGCGCGAAGGTGTGCGCCACCAGTCGCGGCTGGCCGCGCTCCCAGTCGAGCAACCCGTCGCGCAGGAACGGGAAGGTCGTCCTGAATCCGGTCGCCCACACGATGGTGTCGTAGTCGCCGCTGGTGCCATCGACGAAATGCACTGTGCAGCCGTCGAATCGGGCTATCTCGGGCCGGACGGCGATGCGGCCGTGTTTGAGGAAGTAGGGCAGCTGCTGGTTGACCACCAGGTCCTGGTCGAGGATCCCGTGCGCGGGCTTCTCCAGGCCGAAACTCGCGAAGCTGCCCATGCCCATCGCGACGACGGACCGGAGCACGACCTCCTGCACGATCTTGGGCACCGGCACCGAGCCGATGTCGAACTTGCCGCTGGGCACGCCCAGGACGTATTTGGGAATGAACCAGTAGCCGCGGCGCAGCGAGAGCTCCGAGGTCCCGAACGTGGTGGCGGCCTCGACGGCGAGATCGCAGCCCGAGTTCCCAGCCCCGACCACCAGCACACGGGTGCCCTCCAGGTCGGCGGGACGTTTGTAGTCCTTCGAGTGGATCTGCTTGCCGGTGAATTCGCCGGGGTACGAGGGAATGTTGGTGTCCCAGTAGTGACCGTTGGCGATCACCACGCCCGTGTACTCCCGCGCGGTGCCGTCGGCGAACGTCACGCGCCAGCCGGTCAGGCCCGAATCATCCAGGGGCGCGACATCGGTGACCACCGTGCCGAATTCGATCCTGCGTTCCAGGCCGAACTCCGCGGCGAAGGCGCGCAGGTAGTCGCGCATCTGCGCGGCGCTCGGAAAGTCCGGGTAGTCGGCGGGCATCGGATAGTCCGGGTAGCCGGTGATGTCCTTGGAGCTGATCAGGTAGGTCGAGTCGTACACCCCGTGTGACCAGTTGCCGCCGATGGCATCGGTGGCCTCGATGTGGTCGTAGTCCAAGCCGAGGTCGGCGTGGGCCTTCGCCACCGCCAATCCCGTGTATCCCGCCCCGATGATGCAGTACCGGCGCGTCATTGCGACCTCCTCAAAAGCTACGCTCTCTGTAGCTACAGTGAGTGTAGTATTTGCTCCGAGAGTCGTCCGTGTCAAGACTTCGGGAATGAGAGACCGGCACCCCGCACATCGAGGAGGACAGTCGTGACGAGCGCTGACACGCGTAGAAACAGGTCGTACGCACCGCGCATGACGGCGGAGGAACGCCGCGAGCAGCTGCTGGACGCCGTGCTGGCCATCATCGTGACGCAGGGCGTGCACAAGGTCTCGATGGATACGGTGGCCCGCGAGGTCGGCGTCACCCGCCCGGTGGTCTACAGCGTGTTCACCAACAGCGACGACATGCTGCGCGCCTCCCTGGATCGCGAACAGGCCGCGGCCCTGGCCCAGGTAGCCCCCCTGCTGTCCCGGCTACGACAGTCCGACGCCCCACCCGAGGCGCTCCTGCGGTTCCTCGACGGCTTCCTGACCGCAGTGACCGAGTCCCCCGACCGCTGGCGCGCCGCCTTCAGCCTGGTGGACAGCACCACCCCGAAGTTCCGCCGCCGCGTCGACAAACAACGCACCGCCGCAATAGCTTTCATCGAGTCCTACCTCCGTGAGACCCCACTTCCCCCCGGCATCGACATCGAGGTAACCGCCCGCGCGATCTTCACCCTCAGCTGGGAGGCGGGCCGCCTACACCTGTCCGAGCCGCAGGTGTTCACCCGCGAACGGCTCCTGTCCTTCGCCGCCGGCGTACTGGCGGAGCACCTGCCGAACCAGGCGGACTGAGCGGGAGCGGAGCGATCAGACGGGCTCCCCACGTTCTCCGGGCTATCGGGTCCCGGATTCGTCAGTCACGAGCCGGTAGATGACGTAGGCGTTGAACCACAGCGTCAACGCCACACAGAGAACGAACATGACCTCGACCGCGTGAACAAGCATCGCTCTCCTCCGAATCCGAGCCGGGCCACCCTGCCCGCACTCCGCGTCCGGCCAATGTAGAACTCGCTACGACCATGCGATGCGAGCAATATCTCGGAGCGAGAAAGCTCACGCGACAACAGCATTCGACGAGATCGGACGGACGAGCGCGGATGCTCGGGCCAGGGTCCGGGAATCCGACGCCCCACCGCACATAGGCAATGACGTCCCCGGACTGTCCGGCGTCACTTGGATTTCGTTCCCGGGCGGTATCTGGCGGTGTCCCCGGCCAGGATGGCTCCCACGGTCGGCGGTTCGTGCGGGTCTGCGAACGGGCAGCCCTCGGCCCCGGTGTGCAACCGTAAAGCGCTGTCCGTCAATGCGGTCCAGAACACTTTTCCCGACTCCAGCCAAGGGCGCAGATCGAAATCCTGTTCCGAGGCGGAATCGACATGGCTGCCCCACCCGAGCCACGCACCGTTGTCGTCGTAATCCTGATAGGTGTGCGTACCCCACTCGTTGACCAACGGTACGCCGGCGGGCCGGGGGCCGAAATAGGTTATGGCCCAGCCGTGATGCGGCCCCAGCGCCAGCTCCCGGACCACCGCGCTCACCCCGGGGCGCTCGAGTAGCCGGGGGACCACATACGGCAGGCCCGGACCGGGAAACCGATGGAACGGAACCGATTTCACGGGCTCGACCACGCGCATCGCCCCGGTCATCGCCAGCCACGTGGCGGGCAATCGGTCCGGATGCCTGCGAACGGGCGCGTCCAGGTTCCAGAACCAGCCGTCCAGGTCGGCGACGTCCATCGGAAACAGCACCAACTCACCGGTGACAGGACACCGAGCGGTAGCGACCTCGGGCAGGGTCGACCGGTACCGCTGCCGCAGACCCTGCAACCTCCGCCGAGCCGCGTCGTGGGCTGGCCCGCCGACACCCTCCTCGTGATCCCGCAGGACCCCGAGGAGGGCGTCCCCTTCCTCGAGCAGCCGCCGGCGCTCGGCAACGAATCCTTCGGCGAAGTCTGCCGTCACAACCGTGTAGCCCCCGTGCTCGGCCGGTCGGCATGGATTCGCGTGCCGGTCACCTCATGGTAGGGACCCCTAACTGACGCAGCCGAGGGCATCGACTCTCGGTGATCGCAACCCTGCAACCGTCCGGCATCGGCGCGCACACTCGATGCGGGAGAGCATGCGGGAGCACCGGGACCGACGAAGAGGGATCATGCGGATCGAGCAGCTCGAGTACTTTCAGGCGGTGACCCGGCTCGGGTCGTTGCGGCGGGTCGCCGAGGAACTGCACCTGTCGCAGCCGGCGTTGAGCGAGACGCTGCGGAACCTGGAGCGGGAGCTGGGGGTCGACCTGCTGGACCGGCGGCGGTCGGGGGCGCGGGTCAGTGACCAGGGGCGGGAGCTGCTGCCGTATATCGCGCAGGTGGTGGAGGCGGTGGACCTGCTGCGGCGCGCGGCCGACGAGCAGCACCGGGTCAGTCGCATGGTCCGGGTGGGGACCGTCAACGCCGCGACGGTGTCGCTGGTGCTGCCCGCGATCAGGGAGTTCCGGGAGGCGCATCCGCAGACGCAGGTGGAAGTGGTGGACGCGCAGCAGTCCGAGATCCACACCGCGCTGCGCGAGGGCAGTTTCGATCTGGGACTGGTGAACTACCTGCACGGTGACGATCTCGCGCCGGAGTTCCACAGCACCGAGCTGCTGCGGGGCCGGCCGGTGGTGTGCGTGCGGCCGGACAGCCGGCTGGCGAGACTGCCCGAGGTCGGGGTCGAGGATCTGCTGGGCGAATCGCTGATCGTCATGCGGTCCGGGTACGTCATGCACCGTTTCGTGCACCGGCTGCTCGACGGGCGGCAACCGCTGTTCTCCTATTCCACCGACGGCGCGGAAATGGGCAAGATCATGGTGGCGAATGGCTTGGGGGTCACCGTTCTTCCCGACTACAGCATTGCCGGCGATCCACTCGAGCAGAGCGGCGTGATCACCTGGCGTCCGCTCGATTGCCGCGCCACGGAGGTAATGCTGGTGGCACAGCGGCGCAAATCCGGGGCGCTCCCGCACGCGGCGCGTTCACTGCACGACGTCCTGGTCCGGCGGGCGGGTTCACTCGGCGCGCGAGCGGCCTGACCGCAGCCTGCCGCGCGTGGTAGGGAAAACTTATCACGGAGTCGAATTTGCCTGTTGGACAGTATATTTCACTACTCCTAGGCTGGTGATCATGAGCAACCAGAGCTGTTGTCGCGGCACTTCCTGATCGCGCCACACTGCGCGCGCGGGAATTCCTTCCAGTTCACCGACTTTCACGATGGAGAGCCCTGTGTCCGCGGACAAACACAATGACATCTACGCCGAACCCTTGAAATTCGCCTATTGGGTGCCGAATGTGAGCGGCGGCCTCGTCGTCTCGAATATCGAGCAGCGCACCGATTGGGGCTACGAGTACAACAGGAAACTCGCAGTTCTCGCCGAGAACAACGGTTTCGAGTACGCGCTCACCCAGGTCCGCTACATGGCCAGCTACGGCGCCGCCTACCAGCACGAGTCGACGAGCTTCAGCCTCGCGCTCCTGCTGGCCACCGAACGCCTCAAGGTCATCGCCGCCGTGCATCCCGGCTTCTGGCAGCCGGCGGTCCTGGCCAAGCTCATCGCCACGACCGACCACCTCTCCGGCGGCCGCGCCGCGGTCAACGTGGTGAGCGGCTGGTTCAAGGGCGAATTCACCGCCCTGGGCGAACCGTGGCTCGAACACGACGAGCGCTACCGGCGTTCGGAGGAGTTCATCGAGGTGCTGCGCCGCAGCTGGACCGAGGAGTCGGCCCAGTTCGCCGGCGACTTCTACCGCCTGCGCGGCTACGACCTCAAGCCCAAACCCCTCGCCTCGGAAGGCCGCCCGCATCCGGAGATCTTCCAGGGCGGCAATTCCACCGCCGCCCGCGCCATGGCCGGGCGCGTCTCGGACTGGTACTTCAGCAACGGCAAGGACTTCGACGGCATCACCGAGCAGATCACCGAGGTCCGCGCCTCCGCCGCCGAGCACGGCCGCACGGTCCGCTTCGGACTCAACGGCTTCCTCATCGCCCGCGACACCGAGGCCGAGGCGAAGGAGACCCTGCGCGAGATCATCGCCAAGGCCGATCCCGAAGCCGTGGAGGGCTTCCGGGGCGCGGTGCAGCAGGCGGGCAGCTCCACCGGCGACAAGCGCGGCATGTGGGCCGACTCCAGCTTCGAGGACCTGGTGCAGTACAACGACGGCTTCCGCTCCAAGCTCATCGGCACACCCGAGCAGATCGCACACCGGATCGTGGAGTACAAGAAGCGCGGGGTGAACCTGCTGCTGCTCGGATTCCTGCACTACCACGAGGAAGTCGAGTACTTCGGGAAGAACGTGCTGCCGATCGTGCGCGAACTGGAAGCCGAATTGGCCTCCGGCGCGGGCACCCCCGAGCCGGTGGGAGCGACGCGATGACCACCGTCGAGACACAGACCACGACCGACGCCGAACTCGACGCCATCTTCGGCCCGATCTTCGAGCGCATCGCCGCGGGCGCGGTGACCCGCGAGATCGACCGGCGGCTGCCGTTCGACGAGGTGAACTGGTTGCGCGCGGCCAAGTTCGGGGCCCTGCGGGTACCGGTGGCCGACGGCGGCTACGGCGTCACGGTGCGCCAGCTGTTCCGGCTGCTGATCGAACTGGCCGCCGCGGAATCGAATCTGCCGCAGGCGCTCCGGGTGCAGTTCGCGTTCGTCGAGGATCAACTGCTGGCCGCCCCCGGACCGGTGCGCGAGCACTGGCTGCGGGCGGTGGCCGACGGCACGCTGGTCGGCAACGCCATCACCGAGCCGGGCGTCGGCGCGGTCGACCGCTATCGGACCCGGCTGACCCGCGACGGGGAACACTGGCGGCTCGACGGCACGAAGTTCTACAGCACCGGTTCGCTGTACGCCGATCAGATTCTGGTGGCGGCGGATCGGGACGGCGAGCGAGTCGGCGTGCTGGTCGACGCGAACGCCGAAGGTGTACGCCAGCACGATGATTGGGACGGGTTCGGCCAGCGACTCACCGCCAGCGGCAGCACGGAGTTCACCGCGGTCGCGGTGAGCGAGGACCGTATTCTCGGTCCCGGGTACGGCGCGCCCGGCCCCACCTACGCCACGTCCTACCTCCAGCTCGTGCAGCTGGCGGTGCTGGCCGGCATCGCCCGGCGCGCGGAACGCGATACCCGCGAATGGGTGTCGGCCCGCACTCGCGGCTACACCCATTCCGCCGCGGACCTGCCCCGCCGGGATCCCCTGGTGCAGCAGGTGATCGGGCGACTGTCCGCCGCCGCGTTCGCGGCCGAGGCGAGCGTGCTGGCGGTGGCCGACGTGCTCGACGAGGTCCTCGCGGACGGCGCGCGGGACGAAAGCCTGGTCGTGGCAGCCGAACTCGCCGCCGCCCGGGCCCAGCTGGCGGTCATCGACCTGGTCCTGCCCGCGACCACGCTGCTGTTCGAGGTCGGCGGCGCGTCGTCGGTGTCGGAGGGTCTGCGCCTGGACCGGCACTGGCGTAACGCCCGCACCATCTCGGTGCACAATCCGGCCATCCAGAAGGCCCGCGCCATCGGCGATCATCTCCTGAACGGCACGGACCTGCCGTTCGCATGGAGCGCAGGGGACCGCACTCCGTCCACCGAGGCCCCGTCATGACGCGCCGAATCCGGTTCAACGCCTTCGACATGAACTGCGTCGCGCACCAGTCCCCCGGCCTGTGGCGCCATCCCGAGGACCAATCGCACCGGTACACCGACCTCGCCTACTGGACCGAACTGGCGAAACTGCTCGAGCGCGGGCGATTCGACGGCATCTTCATCGCCGATGTGCTCGGCACCTACGACGTGTACGGCGGCGACGATGTCGCGGCCCTGCGCCAGGGTGCGCAGATCCCGGTGGCCGATCCGCTGCTGCTGGTCTCGGCCATGGCGGCGGTGACCGAACATCTCGGCTTCGGCATCACCACCGGCACCGGTTTCGAGCATCCGTATCCGTTCGCGCGCCGCCTGTCGACCCTCGATCATCTGACGAAGGGCCGGGTGGGCTGGAACGTCGTGACCGGGTATCTGCCGTCCGCCGCAAGGAATTTCGGCGCGGATGATCAGCTGGACCACGACGACCGCTACAACCAGGCCGACGAGTACCTCGAGGTGCTGTACAAGCTGTGGGAGGGCTCCTGGGAAGACGACGCGGTGGTCCGCGATGCCGTCCGCGGGGTCTACGTGGATCCGGCGAAGGTGCATCACATCGGACACCGGGGCGAGCACTACACCGTGCCCGGCATCCACCTGTCCGAACCCTCACCCCAGCGCACCCCGGTGATCTACCAGGCGGGCGCGTCCCCGCGCGGGGTGCGGTTCGCCGCCGAGAACGCCGAGGCGATCTTCGTGGCCGGTCCCTCCAAACGGGTTCTCGCGCAGACGGTGTCCCGCATCCGCGACGCCCTGGAAGCGGCGGGCCGGGACCGTTATTCGGCCCGCGTCTACGCGCTGGCGACCATCATCACCGACGCCACGGACGCGGTGGCACACCGCAAACACCGGGAGTACCAGTCCTACGCCAGCGTGGAGGGCGGGCTGGTGTTCATGTCCGGCTGGATGGGCATCGACCTGTCCACCTACGACCTGGACGATCCGATCGGACAGGTCGAGAGCAACGCGATCCAATCCGCGGTGGCAGCCTTCCAGGAGTTCGACGACGACGGCCGCGAGTGGACCGTTCGCGATATCGGCCGCTGGGCCGGAATCGGCGGTATGGGACCGGTTTTCGTCGGCTCCGGCGAGACGGTCGCCGACCAGCTGCAGGACTGGGTGGCCGACACCGACCTGGACGGGTTCAACCTGGCCTACGCCATCACCCCCGGCAGCTTCGAAGACATTGTCCAGCACGTGGTTCCGGCGCTGACCGAACGCGGCGCCTACGCCACCGACCACACTCCGGGCACGTTGCGCAACGCACTGTTCGAGGCGGGCGATCGACTGCCGCCCGAGCATCGGGGCGCACGCTACCGCCTCGGCGGGCCGGGCTCCACCGCCCTGCCCCCATCGGTGTCCCGCACCGAATCCGCCATCGCACCTTCCCCGACAGGACGGGAGATTCACGCATGACCACCTCGCACACCTCCACCCGCTCGGCCGCCGTGATCGGGGCCGGGCAGACCGGCGTCACCGCTGCGCTGGGCCTGCTCGACGCCGGGTTCGAGGTCACCCTCTACAGCGACCGCGATCAGCGCGCACTGCGCGACGACGTCCCGGCCACCGGCACCGCCCTCGAGTTCGGCGAAACCCAGCAGGCCGAAGCCGCCCTCGGACTGGACACCTACACCGCACGCGCACCCCGCCACACCGGCCTGAGCGTGCGCATCGCCGGACCCGAGCGCGAGGAACTGATCCAGTTCGACGGGCATTTCGAGGGGTACGTGGGCGTCGCCGTCGACACCCGGCTCAAGGCCGACGAGCGCCTGACCGCGTTCCTCGAACGCGGCGGCCGCTTCGTCGTCGAGCAGGTCACCCCGGAGTCCCTCGACGCCATCGCCGCCGCGGCCGATCTGACCCTGGTAGCCACCGGGCGCGGCGGACTGTCCGAGCTGTTCCCCGTGGACGAATCACGCAGCCCCTACGCCGCCCCGCAGCGCTCGCTGCTGACGGTCACGGTCACCGGCCTCGGGCACGACGAGAGCGTGTTCGCGCACCGCAGCCGCGCGGGCGGCGCGCACAGCGGTTTCTCCATCCTGGCCGACCAGGGCGAGGGCTGGTGGGGACCGTACCTGCACAAGGACGCCGGCCCCAGCTGGGCGTTCCTGGGCTGGGCGCGTCCCGGCAGCGAGTGGGAGCAGCGGTTCGCCACGGCGGATTCCGCGGAGTCCGCGCTGCGGGTCGTTCAGGATCTCTACCGCGATCACATCGACTGGGATCTGCCCGAAGTGCTGGCCGCGCAAGTGATCTCCGAGGATCCGCACTCGTGGCTGAAAGGCGCTGTGCGACCGGTGGTCCGGGCCGGAGTCGGTCATACCTCGGGCGGGCACGCGGTGGCCGCGCTCGGCGATACCGCCGCCGCCTACGATCCGATCGCGGGACAGGGCGCGCAGAGCGGGCTGATCCAGGCGCAGCGGCTGGTCGCGGCCGCGGCCGTGCACGACGGGCCCTTCGACGCGGAGTGGATAACCCGGCAGTACCGCTCCTTCCTGGCCGCGCGCGGTGACGCGGCGAACCGGGTGACGCGGCTGTTCCTGGGCGATCCGGAATTCGCCGAGATCGGCGGAGCGCTCTTCGCCGCGGCGGCGGTGGAGCCGGTCTTCGCCTCGGCGCTGGTCGGGCTGCTGCATCTGCCCAAACCGTTGCTGCCGGTGGATTCACTCGACGCGGCGAAGCGGTTCATCACCGATACGACCGGCGAGGACGCCGACGCGATTCTCGCCCGTTTCGAACCCGCCGGGCGGTTCGGCCGTTCGGCCTACGCGGGCGGCCTCACCACCGCCTGATCCGTACCCGACACCGTCACGCACCCGCCGTGGCGATCACCGAGAACACCTGGGGCACAGCATGACCGAGATCGCCGAACGACCGTTGACCGCGCGGGTGATCGCCGACGCCGAGGAGGCGCTGGCGGTCGCGGCCCGGTTCGCGATCCGGCTCGCCGCCGGTGCGGCGGATCGTGACGCCCGGCGCGAACTGCCCCGCGCCGAGCTGGAGGAGCTGTCTGCCAGCGGGCTGTTCGGCATCACGGTGCCCCGGGAGTTCGGCGGGGCGGAGGTCTCGACAGCCGTTGTCGCGGAGGTGTTCCGGCTCCTGGCCTCCGGCGACCCGAATGTGGCGCAGATTCCGCACAGTCACTTCGTGTACGTGAACGCGCTGCGCCAGAACGGGACCGCGGAGTTGCAGCGGCGGCTGTTCGCGGAAGTGCTGGCGGGCAAGCGATTCGGCAACGCGCAGTCCGAGGTCGGCACCAAACACGTACAGGACTACCGCACCCGGCTGCGGGCGCGCGCCGCGGGCGGGTTCGTCCTGGACGGAGTCAAGCACTACTCGACCGGCGCCCTGTTCGCGCACTGGATTCCGGTGCTGGCCAAGGACGACGAGAATCAGATCGTGGTGGCCTACGTCCCCGCCGACGCCGGCGGGCTCACCGTCGTCGACGACTGGGACGGCATGGGCCAGCGCACCACCGCCAGCGGCACGGTGCGGCTCGAGGGCGTCCGGGTGCCCGCCGAGTACGTCGTTCCGCACCACCTCACCTTCACCGGGCCACAGCTCTACGGGGCCCGAGCCCAGATCCTGCACACCGCGATCGACGCGGGTATCGCGCGCGGGGCGCTCACCGAGGCGGCCGAGTTCGTCCGCACCCGCAGCCGGCCGTGGTTCGAGGCCGGGGTGGAGAGCGCGGCCGAGGATCCACTCACGGTGCAGCGCTTCGGCGAACTGGAGGTGAGCGTGCGCGCGGCGGAGGCGCTGCTGGCCGTGGCGGGTGCGGCCGTCGACCGGGCGCAGGCCGATCTGGACGACAGCACCGCGGCGCACGCGTCCATCGCGGTCGCCACCGCCAAGGCCGCCGCCGATCGCGCCGCGCTGGAGGTCACCAATGCCCTGTTCGAGGTCGCGGGCACCCGGTCGGCGCTGGATTCGCTGAACCTGCACCGGCATTGGCGCAACGCCCGCACCCACACCCTGCACGATCCGGTGCGCTGGAAGATCCAGCACATCGGTCGCTACCTGCTCACCGGCACGCCGCCGCCGCGCCACGGCGTGCTCTGAGGGAGTTCGCGGTCCGCCCCTGCACCACGACGCTATCGACAGCGCGCCCGGGCTGCTGGGGGTCCCGTGCCACCCACCGGCGCGTCCGGCTCTCGATCTGCTTCGGCACGTTGATCCCGAGGCGGGCTCCGCTCCCGGTCCGCCCGGCAGCGGAACGCTCAGACGGCGGTTGCGGGCTCGATTCCGGCTGCCTCCCGACCCCTAGAACGGACGAAACATGTTGCGGTTCCACTGGTTCCTGCCCACCTACGGCGACAGTCGCTATCTCGTCGGCGGCGGGCACGGCACGGCCGTCACCGCGGCGAGCGGCGATCGCCCCGCCGATATCGGCTACCTGTCCCAAATCGCGCGCGGCGCCGAGCAATTGGGCTTCGAGGCGGCCCTGACCCCGACCGGCGCATGGTGCGAGGACGCCTGGCTCACCACGGCCATCCTGGCCCGCGAATCCGAGCATCTGAAATTCCTGGTCGCCTTCCGGCCGGGTCTGGTGTCGCCGACGCTGGCCGCCCAGATGGCCGCCACCTACCAGCGGCACACCGGCGGGCGACTGCTGCTCAACGTGGTCACCGGCGGCGAGGATCACGAACAGCGCGCCTACGGCGACCATCTCGACAAGGATCAGCGCTATCGGCGCACCGACGAGTTCCTCACCGTGGTCCGCCGACTGTGGGCCGGTGAGCGAGTCACCCTGGCGGGCGAGCACATTCACGTGGTCGACGCGGCCCTGGACCGCGTCCCTCACCCCATCCCGGACATCTACTTCGGCGGTTCCTCCCCCGCCGCGGGCGGGGTCGCCGTACGGCACAGCGACGTCTACCTGACCTGGGGCGAGCCCCCGGAGGCCGTCGCCGCCAAACTCGACTGGATCCGCGCGCAGGCCGCTGCGGCGGGCCGCACCCCGCCGCGTTTCGGCATCCGCCTGCACGTCATCAGCCGCGACACCGCGGAACAGGCCTGGGCCGAGGCCGACCGCCTCGTCTCGGCCCTGGACCCCGCGGCCATCGCTGCGGTCCAGGCGGGCCTGTCCCGCAGCGGTTCCGAGGGCCAGCGGCGGATGCGCGCGCTGCACGGCGGCACCACCGCGGATCTGGAGGTCTCCCCCAACCTCTGGGCCGGGGTCGGTCTCGTGCGCGGCGGCGCGGGCACCGCCCTGGTCGGCAACCACACCGAGGTCGCCGAGCGGATCGAGGAGTACCACGCCCTCGGGATCGAGGAGTTCATCCTGTCCGGCCACCCGCACCTCGAGGAGGCCTACTGGTTCGGCGAGGGCGTCCTGCCGATTCTCAGCCGAAAAGGGTTGTGGCGGCATCCGTTCCGGAACGCGGATACCGCGGCCGCCGCGCGGGTGCCGTTCGCCAACTGATCCTGCCGAAGATCTCGGATCCGTGTCGCGGTGGGCCGCCGTACCGGTCCGTGTCGTCGGTACGAGACCCTCTGCTCCCGGCTTCGGCTCATCACGCCTTACCTCGGAGCCGCGAGGTGAGGCGTGATCGCATCCACGAAACTGTCGGACCCGCCCGGTACCTTGGGCGCACCCATAGCTGCCGCCGGCATCGGTCGGCGGAGCTCGACCGTGGTTCGCTGAAAGGGTTCCGATGACGCCTCTGGTTCGTGTGCAGAACTTCGCCGTGTCCACCGACGGGTACGGCGCGGGCGAGGGGCAGAGCCTCGACCGGCCGTTCGGTCACGCCGATCCCGCCGCGCTGATGTCCTGGGCCGGGGCAACCGCGCACTGGCCCAATCGCACCGAGCCCGGCGGCACATACGGCCTCGACGACTACATCACCCGCGACTACGCGAACAACATCGGCGCCGAGATCATGGGCCGTAACAAGTTCGGTCCCCTGCGCGGCCCGTGGCAGAACGAGGACTGGCAGGGCTGGTGGGGCGACGAGCCCCCGTTCCGCACCCCGGTGTTCGTGCTGACCCACCACCCCCGCCCGTCCTTCTCCCTGTCCGACACGACGTTCCACTTCATCGACGCCTCCCCGAAAGACGCTCTGGCCCAGGCCCTCGAAGCCGCCGACGGCAAGGATGTGCGCATCGGCGGCGGTGTGGCGACGGTGCGCCAGTTCCTCGACGCCGACCTGATCGACACGATGCACGTCGCCGTCGCGCCGGTCGAACTGGGCCGCGGCGAAAAGCTGTGGAACGGTCCCGACGATCTGACCGACCGGTTCCACCTGGAGCAGGTCCCCAGCCCGAGCGGCGTGATACACCACTTCTTCTGGCGCCGCTGAGCGGTTCGCCCGCGCCCTACGGCGCAGGTGCGGTCAGCTCAGACCGCTGATCTGACGGAGCATGAAGGTCTCGATGCGGTCCAGCGGGCGGGTGCTGCGCTGGGCGCGGGCCATGATCAAAGCGCCTTCGATCGCCGCGACCGCGGTGGTCGCCAGCTCCTCGGCGGTCGCGCGGTCGAGGCCGTGTTGCCACAGGGCCGAGGTGAGGGTCGACTCCCATTCGGCGAAGGCCTCACCCGCCCGTTCGCGCGCGCCCGGGGTGTCGGGGCCGGACATGCCGCCCGCGGCCACCGGGCAGCCGGCGGTGAAGTCCGACTCGAGCAGCTGGTCACGAAAGTGGTTCACGAAGGCCGTGACGGCGCCGGCCGGGCCTTCGGCAGCCAGGAGCGCGCTGATCATCCGGCCCATCGTCCGGCCGGCGAGGTCGGTGGCCTCCTCCGCCAATTGCGCTTTGCCGCCGGGGAAGTAGTGATAGACCGAGCCGCGCGGCGCGCCGGTGCGTTCCATGATGTCGGCCAGCGCGGTGCCGGCGACGCCTCGCTCCCGGAACAGCAGGGTCGCACCGGTCAGCATCCGGTCCCTGGACTCACCTCGCTGCGCCACCCGCACCTCCTCGATCGATCTTCGATCGATACTAGTCTATACCGTTCGACATAGAACAAAGTGCCGCCTTCTTCGCCCAATAACGCCTGCAAACAGCTTTACGCGACGTATTGACAGGCGAAACCGGGCCGCCTTAGTCTCAAGAACTATATCGATCAGCATAACTTTCGTGGGGAGCACGCCATGCCGATAATCGATCTGACCGTGATCGAAGGTTCGATCGCACCGTCGAGAACCCAGCCCCTGCTCGACGAGCTCGCGACAATCCTGCTGCGCTGGGAAGGCGCGCCCGATACCGAGTTCTTCCGCGAGGTCACCTGGGTGTACCTGCACGAGATCGCCGCGGACCGGCTCGCGGTCGGCGGCCGCGCGGGAGGCGCGCCGCGATTCCGGGTCGACATCACCGTCCCCGCGGGCGCGCTGTCCGAGCGCCGGAAGGCCGGTTTGATCGGCGACGTCCACACCGCCGTCCTCGCGGCCGCCGGACTCGACCCGCACAGCGTCCACGCGATGCACGTGTGGACCCTCATTCGTGAAGTGCCCGAAGGCAGTTGGGGTGTCGCGGGGCAGCCCGTCACCTATCAGGCATTGAAGAGCGCCTCCGCGGCCGAGCGCGAACGGACCGGCGCCGCCGGATGACGACCACCGCCCTGAACCCCCTCGACATCGCGTTCCTGTGGGGCGAGTCCGACACCAATCTGATGAACATCGCGCACCTGGACATCTTCCGGTTGCCGCCGGATGCCGGACCCGAGTTCGTATCGGACCTGGTCGACGAGCTCCGCACCCACACCACCGCGACAACACCTTTCGACCGGCGCGTCGACAGCAGCGCGCCCGGGCGGATCGTCCCGCGCTGGGCACGGGTCGACTCGCCCGATCTCGACTATCACGTCCAGCGCCACGTGCTGCCCGCACCCGGTAGCGCGCGCGAACTGGGCATGCTGGTCTCGCACCTGCACGGCATCCGCATGGATCGCGCGCATCCGCTCTGGCAGCTGCATGTCATCGAGGGACTCGACGACGGGCGGGTCGGGCTCTACGTGAAGGGGCATCACGCCCTTCTCGACGGGATCGCCACCGTCCGATTGGCACGCAAGGTGATGTCGGGCGACCCGCACGAGCGTGGCCGTCCCGCGATCTGGGCGTACCGCGAACCCGAGCGACGGAGACCCCCTCGCGACGGGAACCCTTCCGCCGCAGCCGGTTCCGATGTTCTCGCCACCCTGGGAGCACAGCTTTCCGGCCTGCGCGCGATCAGCCGCATGTACGGCGGCATGGTCGGCACCCTGGCCCGCCGCACCCTCCCCGGCCTGCCCGCGCCCACCGACGCACTCGTCGAGCCGTTCACCGCACCCCGTTCGATCCTGAACGGCCCGATCACCGCCGAACGCCGAATAGCAACGCACACTGTCGAACTCGCCCGGATCAGCGCGCTGGCGACCCGCTGCGGCGGGACGGTGAACGACATCATCCTGGCGATGTGCGCGGGCGGGCTCCGGCGCTACCTGATCGAGATCGACGAGCTGCCCGGCGCCGCGCTCGTCGCCGGGATGCCGATGTCGTTCCGCCCCAAGGACAGTGACGATGCCGAGGGCAATGCGACGACGATGGCCCTGGTGACCCTCGCCACCGATGTCGCCGATCCCCGCGAACGCTGTGCGGCGATCATCGCTTCGACCGTCCGGGCCAAGCAACACATGGCCACCATGTCCGCCGCGGCCGTGATGTCCTACACCGCCCTGCTGATGGCTCCGTTCGGCGCCGGCCTGGTCCTCGGCATCGGGAGCCGCGTGACCCCCATGTTCAACGTCGTGGTCTCGAACCTCGCCGGCCCACCCGATGCCCTGCACTACAACGGCATGACCCTGGAGGAGTGGCACGCGGTCTCGATCCCCCTCGACGGCCAGGCCCTGAACATCACCCTGATGTCCTACGCGGGCAACCTGAACCTGTGCGTAACCGCCTGCGCGACAAACCTTCCCCACGTCCATCGCCTGGCCCGGTACTGCGGTGAGGCGCTGGACGAGCTGGAGGAGGCGGATATGCGGTAGCGGCGCAGGCCAGACCGTGCCACGCCCCGGCGACCGGGTGGAAGGCGTGCCCTGAGACTCTACGTACTCACGCGCCATCTCATCCGAATCGGATGAGGCAACCCCTCCCTCCACCTGAAACGCTCGGCTGGGCCCCGCGGGCGGCGCAGGCCGCGCCGGGGTCCATCGACGCCGGTTGACGTGGACTCGGAGGTGGTGGCGTGACAATGTCGGACGGCCTGGCCAGGGACGCATACCTGTACGGATATTCCATCGACGAGGCGTACAAGTTCCTGTACGAGACGACCATCGAGCCGGGGGCCGAGCTGAACCGATTCCAGCTGCTGCGCGACCTCGCGGACGACACCTACACCGCCCACCCGACCATCAACAACGACACCCTGCACCTGCAGGGCTGGTTCGATGTCGGGGCGGAGCCGGTGGTGGTCACCGTCCCCGACTTCGACGCGGGTCGCTACTGGATCCTGCACACCATGGACCTGGGCCACTACACCAACGCCATGATCGGCTCGCGCACCCGCGGCACCGCGGGCGGGCGATTCCTGTTCGCCGGCAGCTCGTGGGCGGGCGCGACGCCGGACGGCGTCGACGAGGTCGTGCGGTCGGAATCGGACCTGATCAAGGTCATGGGCCGCATCATGACCACCGGTGGCGACGACCTCGCCACCGCCCGCGACCTGCAGGACCGGTGGACACTGCAGACGCTGTCGGACTTCCTCGGCACCCCGGCGCCCGATCCGATCACCCGCGCCTACCCGGACCCGGCGTCGACGAACTGGCTCGAGCGGGTCTGCTTCGTCCTCACGATGGGAAACATGGCCGTCGCCGACGCCGACTGGCTCGATCGCTACCGGGAGATCGGGTTGTCCGCCGGCGCAACCACCTTCACCCCGGAACAACTCGAAGCGGCCGAACGCGGGGAACGACTCGGCATGGCACGCATCCATGAACTCGCCCCGCAGCTGACCAACTCCGAGGAACTGCTCGGCACCCGCGCGGACCTGCAGCACACGCCTCGCGACACCTTCGCGATCGGCACCTTCCTCGGCCAGTGGGGACTGCCCCCGGTCGAATCGGTGTACCTGAAGATCGAGACCGGCTCGGACGGGCTACCTCTCAACGGTTCCGGCGGCAAGACCTACCGTGCCCGGTTCCTCCCGCCTCCGGTGAGCGAATTCTGGTCGTTCACCGTGTACGGCAACGACAACCGGCTCATGGCACACAACGCGATCAATCGCCACAGTCGCGGCGACCGCACCCTCACCCCCGACGCGGACGGCTACTACACACTCGAACTCGGCTCCGACGCCGCCGCACACGCCGACGACCCCAACTACCTGCCCATCCCCGCCAAGGACTGCTACGTCATCCTGCGCATGTACGGCCCCAACCAGGACATCCGCGACGGGAAATACCCGCTCCCGGTCTTCGAGGTCTGACACCACTCCGGAACAGGATGGGAGCGTCGATGTGAACGCACGCCGTATCGGTACCCACTCGCTGCGACAAATCTCGGGTTACGTCGGAATCCCCGCGGCGTGCATCGGCTTATCCGTTCTCCTGCTGGCATGTTCGAGCGGAGCGGATCAGCCCAAGAAGGATTCCTCGTCCCCGAGTTCGGACACCCGCGCGACGGACGCGCACGCCGAACAGCAGTGGGCCTATTCGGTCGGCATCCAGAACTACGTGTTCGGGCTGCCGCTGACGATCTACGAACGCGAACGCACGTTGCGCATGGATCCGGCCGCGCTGGAGAAGGCGAAGGCCTACGCGCCGGCCGCTCCGCTCAACCAGATCGGCCATATGAAAACCCTGGCCACGGCCGACGACGTCATGCCGTACACGCCGAACAACGACACCGTGTACAGCGGTGCACTACTGGAACTTCGCGACGAACCGATGATCCTGACCGCGCCGGACATCATGGACCGATACTGGTCGGTCGAGGTCGCCGACACCTACACCAACAACGTCTTCTACATCGGCACCCGCGCGACCGGCGGCAGGGGCGGCGACCACGCGTTCGTGGGACCGGACTGGCAGGGTGAGCTGCCGCCCGGGGTGATCGAACATCGGGTACCGAACAACAGCGTGATGTTCGCGATCCGCATCGGGGTGCTGCCCAACGACGCCGCCGATCTCGCCGAAGTCAATGCGCTGCAGGAGAAGTTCTCCCTCACCGCGCTGTCCTACTGGAGCGATCCCGCCCAGCACGGCCGGGTGACCGTGCCCGACCTGGGCG
Source organism: Nocardia sp. NPDC055321 (assembly GCF_053645575.1). Lineage (NCBI taxonomy): Bacteria > Bacillati > Actinomycetota > Actinomycetes > Mycobacteriales > Nocardiaceae > Nocardia > Nocardia sp. NPDC055321. Next base: position 320,025 of record NZ_JBSHMS010000005.1, on the reverse strand, counting down.
CCCGCCCGCACTATGACGACGACTTGGCCTTCTACCGGACCGTCGCCGATCTGGCGGCGGAGAACCCCCCGGCGCCCGGCAACGAGGCGGCCATCGAACTGCTCAGCCGGGGCGGCATCACCCTCGGTGCACCCATGGATGTCGGCGCGCTCAGCGATCCCATGCGAAAAGGCTTGGCGCAGGCCGCGATCGACGGTCCGGAGGTGATGTCGTGGAAGGTGAAATACCGCGGCACCCCGTATCCCACGCGCTGGAACAACCTGACGCCCGGAACCTACGGGGTCGACTATCTGGACCGTGCCGCGGGGTCACTGCAGGGTTTGTTCGTTCACGATCGTGACGAGGCCGAGTATTTCAGCACCTACGAGGACGGCGACGCGAATCTGCTCGACGGGTCCCACAGGTATGTGCTGCATTTCGACGCCGATCAGCTCCCGCCGACGTTACCCAACGGCTTCTGGTCGATCACGATGTACGGCGCCGATTTCCAGCTGGTCGAGAATCCGATAGACCGCTATTCGATCGGTGACCGAACCCCCGGACTGACCAAGAATCCCGACGGTTCCCTCGACATCTACATCCAGCACGAGGAACCGGCGAGCCACACGAGCAACTGGTTGCCCTCGGCGGCCGACGGCCAGTTCCGGCTCAACTACCGCATCTACCTTCCCGACGCCGATGCCAAGGATCCGGCGACCCTCGTCAAATACATTCCCCCCGTTCGGAAAGTCGACTGAGACCGGATGTACCGGGTGAGCCCGCCGTGCGAACAGGGCGACTCCGCTCAGCCCCGCCGGCCGGAGATCAGACGATCTCCGGCCGGCGGGGATCAGCCGATCAGGCCCGCAGCGCTTGCGCGAGCGAACTCGTCAGGGTGCGCACCGCCACCGGGCCGCCCTCGGCCTCGGGCGCGCCGAGTATCTCCGCGACGAGCGCCGAACCGACGATGACCCCGTCGGCGTAAGTCGCCACGGCCGCGGCCTGGGCCGGGTTGGATATGCCGATCCCGACACAGACCGGGAGGCCGGTGGTCGACCGGACACGACGGACCAGGGCGTCGGGCGATCCGCCGGCCGACTCCCGGGCGCCGGTCACACCCATCAGAGCGGCGGCGTACACGAATCCCGAACAGGCGGAGGTTATTTCGCGCAGTCGTTCATCCGTCGTGCTCGGCGCGGCCACGAACACGGTGGCGAGGTCGTGGGCGGCCGCCTGCTCACGCCAGGGAGCGGACTCCTGGACGGGGAGATCGGGGAGGATGCAGCCCGCACCGCCCGCGTCGGCCAGCTCGGCGGCGAACCGTTCTATCCCGTAGCGGGACAAGGGATTCCAGTACGTCATCACCAGGACGGGTTTCCCGGTGGCGCGATGGACCTCGCGCACGGTGCGTAGCACGTCCCGAATCCGGGTACCGGAACGCAGGGCGATATCCGCGGCGGTCTGGATCACCGGGCCGTCGAGTACCGGATCACTGTGTGGCAGGCCGACTTCGAGAATGTCGGCGCCGGCATCGAGGACCGACCGCATCGCGGCGATGCCGCCCTCGACGGTCGGGAAACCGGCGGGCAGGTAGGCGACCAGCGCCGCGCGGCCCTCTCGTTTCGCCGCGGCCAGGGTGTTTTCGAGCAGTGTGATGTTTCCGCTCACCGGTTCTCCTCCGATCCGGTCGCGCCGGTCTCCAGGCCGAAATAGTCGACCGCGGTGGCCATGTCCTTGTCTCCGCGCCCGGACAGGCTGACCAGGATCAGGGCGTCCGACCCCAGCTCGCGGCCGAGGTCGAGGGCGCCCGCCAGGGCGTGTGCACTCTCGATCGCCGGGATGATGCCCTCGGTCGACGACAGCAACCGCAGTGCCCGCATCGCGGCGTCGTCGGTGATCGGGCGGTACTCGCCACGACCGCTGTCGTGCAGGAACGCGTGCTCGGGACCGATTCCCGGATAGTCCAATCCGGCCGAGATCGAGTGCGCCTCGGTGATCTGGCCTTCGTCGTCCTGCAGCACGTAGGACCGCGAACCGTGCAGGATGCCGGGCTCACCGGCCGACAGCGTGGCCGCGTGCCGCCCGCTCTCGATACCGTGCCCGGCGGCTTCACACCCGATCAGCCGCACCGCCGGATCGTCGAGAAAGGGGTGGAACAGCCCGATGGCGTTCGACCCGCCGCCGACGCACGCCACCGCCGCCTCCGGCAGTCGTCCGGTTCGTTCGAGCAGCTGCCCGCGCGCCTCCACGCCGATCACGCGCTGGAAGTCGCGAATCATCGCCGGGAACGGATGCGGCCCGGCCACGGTCCCGAAGATGTAGTGGGTGTCCTCCGCGTTCGCGACCCAGTCCCGGAACGTCTCGTTGATCGCGTCCTTCAACGTGCGCGATCCGGACGTCACCGGAACGACCCGGGCTCCCAGCATCGTCATGCGAGCCACGTTGAGAGCCTGCCGCCGCATGTCGACTTCGCCCATGTACACGACGCATTCGAGACCGAACAGCGCGCACGCGGTCGCGGTCGCCACCCCGTGCGAACCCGCGCCGGTCTCGGCGATGACGCGGGTCTTGCCCATGCGTTTGGTGAGCAGCGCCTGCCCCAGCACATTGTTGATCTTGTGAGAACCGGTGTGGTTCAGATCCTCCCGCTTGAGGAAAATCGTTGCGCCACCGGCATGTTCGGCGAAGCGTGGCACCTCGGTCAGGGCTGTCGGCCGCCCCGCGTAGTGGGCGAGCAGCTCCGAGAACTCGGCAGCGAATCCCGGATCGCGCAGGGCCCGGTCGTATTCGACGGCGACGTCTTCCACCGCGGCGACGAGCGCCTCCGGTATGAACTTTCCGCCGTAGTCGCCGAAATAGCCCGCGGCGCTGGGATTCTGCCTGTCGGGGGCGGGGATGAAGAGTTGGCTGATCATGTGGTCGCTCCTGGGCCGGAACAGGCGTTCCGGTGCGATGGCTGGGTGAGGTCGGCGCACGCGCACGCGCGCAGCGAAGAACCCGGCCGTGCACGGCCGGATGACTAGCGGTTACCTCGCTCGACGCGCGGCGCGCACAGCCATCGCATCCCATTGACCTGGCCCGGCTCGGAGCCGATCACCCAGCGCACCCGGCGCCCGTGTACCCGGCGCGCCGGCGCGCGGCAGCCGCGCGGGCGGCAACCGGGGGCGAGACGAGCGGCGATGGGCACGATGCCGACAGTAGCAGCCCGCGGTGCGCGGCGATCGTCAGCGCGATCGCCGCGCACCGGTTATCGAGGGTCGACGGTGTGGGTGAGTCCCCCGGAGTTCGGCCCGTCGGTCATCGGATCGAGGGCTTCCCACATCGCCTGACCGATGGCGAGCACGCCGCGGGCGGGCAGGGCGACCGCACCGATGACGGGGTTCACCGCCAGGCGCGCCGGGCTTCCGAAGTCCAGGCCGTCGAGCGTGGCCGTCGACTCGGAGATCAGGTACATGCGCTCGGGCATGAGGATCCCGGTGTGACCGCTGGGCATGGTGCCCGCCATCCGCAGCCGCCCCATACCCAGCGCGGCGGCGATTCGCTCGCGTGCCCGCACGAGCGCGGGCACGCGCCAGGTGCCCAGCGGCAGCCGTCCCCCGACCGCGTTGAGCGCGCGCAGCGCCGGGGTGTCGTGGGCGGTGAGCGTCCACTCCAGCGCGGGTTCGTCGACCGTGATCCGCAGGGTTGCCGGACCGGTCCATTCCAGTCGAATCGAGGCGAAACCCGTATAGACGCAGGCACTTCCGTAGTAGCGCGGGCACGCCGTCTCGAGCCGGTCGCCGTCGACGAAGATCGACCAGCGGCCCTCGGGGTCGCGGTGCCACACGGTTTTGTACGGTCCGAAATCGTTCTCGGGGAAGACGCGCAGGGCGAGTACGTGACCGCTGTCGAAGGGCAGCCCGAATACGCCCCAGCCCTTGACGTATTCGTGGTCCGGCCACGCCGCGTGGCCGACCGTTTCCGGCAGACCGGTCAATCTCGACGCCAGATCAAGCATGATTTCTCATCTCCGGTATCGCTTCCGCCGGCCGCCGCCGGCATCGCGGAACCTCACTTCGTGCACTGCCGCCGGGACGGCGGAACGGTGTGTGCAGCGAACGTTAGGCGCGCGGCGAGCGCGTGTCGTCGGGTGTTCTCCCTACGAATCGACGGCGAGAGTATCCAGTAGGCCGTGCTGCACCGCGTAGAGCGTGACGGTGGATCGGCTCGAGGACCCCGTCTTGGTGTAGATGCGTTCGATATGGGTGCCCGCCGTTTTCGGCGTGATGCCCAGGGCACGCGCCACATCCCGGGTGGAAGCGCCCCGGGCGATCAGTCCGAGCACCTCGAGCTCGCGCGGGGTGAGGCCGTCCGGACCCGAGACCCGGCGACCCCGGGGCTGTCCTGCCGCTTCGAGAACCGCGTCGACCGCTCCCGCGTCGAGTCGGCCCCCACGGACCTCCGCGCGCATCTCGGCGAGAATCCGCTTGGACGGCAAGGCATCCCGATACGCACGTGGTTCGGTCATGGCTCGGTAGACATCGGCCGCGGCCAGCAGTCGCGCCGTCATCGGAATCGCCGACCCGGTCAGTCCGCGATGCGCGCCCGACCCGTCGAGGCGCTCGTAGGCCAGCGCGGCGACCGCCCCGATCCGGGCGAGCCCGGCCGGGCGGGCCAGCACCCGCTCGGTGTAGTACGAGTTCATCCGAAGCCGTTCGCGCTCGGTCACACTCAGCCCCGCGGGCTTGTCCAGAATGCTCGCCGGGACCCCGTGCAGCCCGATGTCGTGCAGCAGGGCCGCGTGCCGCACCAGGGTGATGTCGGCCTCGGGTAGCCCGGCGACGGCCGCTGCCCGACCACCTAGATCGGCCACCCCGCGCGAATGCCCGGCCCGGTACGGCGACCGCAGATCGGTGAAGTCGGCGATCACCTCGAGCGCCGAATCCAGTTCCGCGCCGGTGAGATTGCGCCGCAGTCCCGGATCGGCGGCGATGAGCTCCTCGTAGTCGGGTTCGACGTCGGAGTCCGCCAGCAGCTCGCGGGCCGACGCGCAGAAGGCGTCCACCACCACCGGATCGAACTGCGTCCCGCGCCGCGCCCGGGCGACCTCGATCGCGGCGTCGATGCCGGCGGTGCGATGCATGACCTCCACGACATCGGCGAGATGAAAGAGCCGCATTCCCAGCCCGATTCGGTCGCCGCCGATACCGCCGGGCACACCCCTGCCGTCCCAGCGCGCGAAGAACTGCCGCAGCGAATCCCCCACCGCCGGGTCCAGCCCGAGCCGCTCGGCGATGGTGGAGGTGGCCAGGCAGTGCGCCATCAGCCCCCGCTCGATGTCGCGACCGCCCGTAGCCGCGATGGTCACCGTCTTGCGCACCCGCTGCGCGAGCGGCCCCGACGACCCGGCGTGCCGCAGGAAGAAGGCCGCGCCGCTCACTCCGCGCAGGTCCACACCGTAGGTGTCCGAGCGGAAAGCGATGTCGTCCCCGAACCACGCGGCCACCTCGGGCCCGTCCGCCACGCACCCGGCCCACGCCAGCACCGCGGTGTAGTACAGGTCGGACCGCTCCCCGGGACCGAGCCCGACCTGCTCCCCGAGCCGCGCCGCCAACCGCCACGACCGCAGCACGTGCGCCATGGGCTGGCCCAGGCCGAGGTCCATCGCGAAGGAGAACGCGGCCAGCAACGCGGCCAGGGAAACACCCGGGTCCCGAGGGGTGCGGGTCATGGTGTGAGCATATGCGCGTGGGCCCGCGCTCCGATCGCCGACCACCGGTGGTCGCCGGGCCGCGACGGGTCGTGGGCGACAGGTCCCCGCCGGCCCGGCAGAACCTCGTTCGACCGCTCGCACCGGTTCCGTGCCATGCGCATTCATCCGATCCCGGGAAGCGCGCGGAACACGGTGGGCGGGGAACCTGTTGCCCGCTGGAACATCACCGAGAACGCGGCGGGGGTGTCGTAGCCGAGTTCGCCGGCGATCGCGGTGACCGAGCTACCCGCGGCGAGGGCGTGCAGGGCATGGGCGACGCACGCCCGTTGTCGCCACTGTTGGAAGGTGAGGCCGGTCTCCGCGTGGAAGAGGCGATTGAACGTCCTGGTGCTGACCCGCATTCGCGCCGCCCAGTCGTCCGGGGTGGACCTGATCGTCGGGACGGACTGGAACGCGTCGCACAGCTCACGCAGGTCCGGCCGACCCGGCAGCGGCAGTTCGAAGGGCACGGGTGTCAGGGTCCGCAGTTCGTAGAGGACGAGGTCGATGAGGGTGCCGTCGCGACCACGCCGGTGGTAGTCGGCGGGCATCTCGACGGCCGCGAGTATGAGCTCGCGCAGCAGCGGCGAAACCTCCACTACCTGGCAGCGCGCCGGAAACCACGGCACCGCAGCGGGTTCGAGGTAGAGACTCCGCGTGCTGACGCCCTCCATGAGCACCGCGTGTTCGACCTCGGGCGGGATCAGCACGGCGCGGTGCGTCGGGACGGTCCATGTTCCGTGGTCGGTGTCGACGCGCATGATCCCGGTGGCCGCGTACAAAACCTGGGCGCGGCGGTGACGATGTGCCGGAAGCGGATGGCGCGCCGGGTAATCGGTCCCGATCGCCAGAACCGCGCGGTCGATCGAGTCGACATCCGCGACCGGGATGTTGCGCATTTCCGGAGCCTACCTCCCGTGTCGGATTCTCACCGCAAACCGTCCGACTATCGAATGCGCGACTGGCCTCTCCGTCCATACCGTGCCTGTGTGCCGACCTGCTTTCTGATCTTGCTGCTGCTCGGATGCCTGACCGGCCTCACCACCGTCCTGTTCGGGTTCGGCGGCGGATTCGTCACCGTCCCGGCCGTTTACGCGGTGACGGCCGCGCACGCCGCGAGCGGCGCGATGCATGTCGCGGTCGCGACCTCGGCCGCGGTCATGATCGTCAACGCCTCGATCGCCACCCTCACGCACGCACGATCGGGCATGCCATTGAGACCACATCTGCACCCGCTGGCCTGGTTCATCGCGATCGGGGCCGCGATGGGTGCGATGGCCGCGACGTTCGTGCCCGATCGAGCACTCCAACTGCTCTTCGCCGCCTATCTCGCGATCACCCTCGCCGATATCGTGCTCCGCGACGGGTTCATCACCGCCCTCCATCGAAACCGTCCCCCGACGACCTTCGGATCCAGCGTCGGTGGCGTCGGGATCGGCGCCGTGGCAGCGTTTCTCGGCGTCGGCGGCAGCGTGCTCACCGTGCCGCTGCTGCGCCGCCGGGGAATGCGTATGGCGCAGGCCACCGCACTGGCCAACCCGCTCAGCATCCCCGTCGCAGTCGTCGCCTCGCTGGTGTATGCCACTGCCGGACAGTTCGATTCACCTTCCGGGTTTCTCGGAAGCATCAACCTGACGGCTGCCGCGGCACTGTTGCTCGGCGCGCTGCCGACGATCGTCGCGCTCGAGCGCGCGCCGATCGACATCCCCGATCGAGTGCACGCGATCGCCTACCCGGCCTTCCTGAGCATCGTCCTGATCGCCATGGTCACGACCGCGGTGTCGTGACGCGCGGGCGGCGACGGGCCTGCGGGCGCCGGGGGGCGGGTCAGTTCGGCAAGGACAGCAGTTCGACGAGAGCGCCGCGGCCGGTGCCCGCGGGCACCAGCGCGAGTGCCTGCGCCTGCAGCAGTCCCGCCAGATGCGCGGTACCGCCCGATCGAGTGGCACGCCATACGCCGCCTTCGACCTGGCGGACCGGCACGACCCTGGTCCGATCGTTGTCCGGGGCGCCGGCGTCCGCGAGCCGCCCCGACGCCGGGTTCGACTCGCGACGGCAGGTGAGAGCGCCGACCAGCGACCGCCCGGTCACCAGTGTGGCGGCGACGGCCGCGAGCGGATTGCCCGGCAGCGCCAGCAGGACGCGACCGTCCGGCAGGCGGGCCACCAACTGCGAGCCGCCCGGCCGCATCCGTACGCCGTCGATCAGGATGTGCGCGCCGATCTCGTCGAGCACACTCCGCAGGTGGTCGGCGCCACCGTGACCGGTCGCGCCGACCGTGACCGCGAGTTCGGCATCGGTGTCGAGATCGAACCAGGTGCGCAGCAGGGCCCGGTCATCGGGGAGCCTCGTCAGGTTCCGGATACCGATGTCGCAGTGGCCCAGGTAATGCGGCAGCGCGGTGCCGAGCGCGTCGCGGACCTGGCCGGGCTCGAGGTCACCGCTCGCGCGGATCTCGTCACCGGTGAGCAGCACATCGGCCCGCAGCGGTCCGCGAACCATCGCGATCGGGGTTTCCGCGCTCTGCGCCACCGATACGGTGCTGATCCCGACCCGGGTCCCGACCGGGGTGAGTTCGTCACCGTCGAGCCAGGATTCCCCACGCCGGCGCAGGTCGTTGCGGCGGCCCGCGCCCGCGACGAGCGCCACCGCGCGCTGTCCGCCGGCGTACACGGCACGCAGGGATTCCTGTCGGATCACCGCCGTGGTTCCGGGCGGGGTCAGCGCACCGGTCGCGATCCGGACCGCTTCACCCTCGGACAGCGAAATGCCCGAACGTCTTCCCGCGGTGCAGGTTCCGATGAGGACCCGCCACTGCGGACCCGGACCGCTCACCGCGAAACCGTCCATCGCCGCGGTGTCGGCGGCGGGCAGCGCCGCGGTCGCCCACAGCGGACCGGCCAGCGTGGCGCCGAGGGCGGTGGACAGCAGGGCGTAGCGCTCGGAGACCGGGGTCAGCTCCGAACGCAGGATGTCACCGATCTCGTCCACCGACACATCAACTCGGCTCGCCGTTCGCATCGATGGGTCCTGTACGGCGCGCACGCATCGGTCCTCTCACAGATATGGGCATCTCTGTGAATCCTCAGATACGGCGATTTCACCGTGTTTTCTCCGTGGTTGCCTATCTATTGCCGGTTACTCACCCGCATCAGCGACACGCTGTGCGATCGCGCGAAACGCACAACCGGCCCAACGCCGCAGAGATGTGAACGTAACAGCGCGTGTGATCGCCCGTTAACAACCGCTTCCTACCGTTGGCATCGGGAACCACGGTCAGGGCGGTGCGAGCGGGGAGGAAACCAAGGTGACGGCAGCCGATTCCGAGGCCGGCGCGGGCGCCACACGAACGGTGTGCTCCTACTGCGGCGTCGGATGTGGGATCACGCTCGAACTCCACAACGGACCCGAAGGACAGCGCATCCGCAAAGTAGCCGGTGACAAAGCCCACCCCGCCAACGGCGGCCGCCTGTGCACCAAGGGCGGCAGCCACGCGGACATGATGGCCGCGGACGGGCGGTTGAGCACGGCCCAGGTGCGTGCCGAACGCGGCGCCGCGCCCGAACCGGTCGCCGTCGACATCGCGATCGCCGACACCGCCACGCGACTGCGAGCGCTCGTGGACGAGCACGGCCCCGACGCGGTCTCGTTCTACGTGTCCGGGCAGATGACCCTCGAGGCCCAGTACCTGGCCAACAAGCTCGCCAAGGGCTTCATCGGCACCAATCAGATCGAATCCAATTCCCGGCTGTGCATGGCCAGCGCCGGCACCGGCTACAAACTCTCGCTGGGCGCGGACGGCCCGCCCGGGTCCTACGACGACTTCGATCACGCCGACGTGTTCTTCGTCATCGGCGCGAACATGGCCGACTGCCATCCAATTCTGTTCCTGCGCATGATGGATCGCGTCAAGGCCGGCGCGAAGCTGATCGTGGTGGACCCGCGCCGCAACGCCACCGGTGAGAAGGCCGACCTGTTCCTGCAGATCAAACCGGGCACGGATCTGGCGCTGCTGAACGGCCTGCTGCACCTGCTCATCGAGAACGGGCACACCGACCCGGAATTCATCGCCGAGTTCACCGAGGGCTGGGAGGGGATGGCGGAGTTCGCCGCGGACTATCCGCCCGACACCGTCGCCGAGATCACCGGAATCCCCGCCGCCGACATCCGCCGCGCCGCGGAGCTGATCGGCGGCGCGGGTGAGTGGATGAGCTGCTGGACGATGGGCCTGAACCAGTCCACCCACGGCACCTGGAACACCAACGCGCTGGTCAACCTGCATCTGGCGACCGGGGCCATCTGCCGCACCGGCAGCGGCCCGTTCTCGCTCACCGGCCAGCCCAACGCCATGGGCGGACGCGAGATGGGCTACATGGGTCCCGGCCTGCCCGGTCAGCGCTCGGTGCTGGTCGAGGCCGACCGCGAGTTCATCGAGAACCTGTGGAAGCTGCCCGCGGGCACGCTGCGCACCGAGGTCGGCACCGGCACCATCGACATGTTCACCCGGTTGGCCGCCGGCGAGATCAAAGCCTGCTGGATCATCTGCACCAATCCCGTTGCCACGGTTGCCAATCGCAGCACCGTACTGGCGGGGCTGGAGAAGGCCGAACTGGTCGTCACCCAGGACGTGTTCGCCGACACCGAGACCAACGCCTACGCCGACGTCATCCTGCCCGCCACGCTGTGGGTCGAGGGCGAAGGGGTGATGATCAACTCCGAGCGCAACCTGACGCTGGTCCAGAAGTCGATACCCGCACCGGGCGAGGCGATTCCGGACTGGCAGCTCATCGCCCGCATCGCCTGCGCCATGGGATACGCCGACGCCTTCACCTACCGCGACGCCGAAGAGATCTTCGAGGAGATCAAACAGACCTGGAATCCCAAGACCGGCCACGACCTGCGTGGCGCGAGCTACGCCCGCCTGCGCGAAGGACCGCTGCAGTGGCCGATCGCTCCGGAAGGGCCCGCCCGCAACCCCATTCGCTACATCAACGACGGGGTCAGTCAGGCCCCGCGGTCCCGCCCCGACGGCTCTGCGCCCAGGTTGTGGTTCCCCACCGCGTCCGGCCGCGCGGCGTTCTTCCCGCGCCCGCACCTTCCCGCCGCCGAACTACCCGATGACAACTACCCCTTCGTCCTGAACACCGGCCGGGTCCAGCACCAGTGGCACACTCTCACCAAGACCGGCAAGGTCGCCAAGCTCAACAAGCTCAATCCCGGGCCGTTCCTCGAAGTGCACCCGGACGACGCGGCGAAACTCGACGTGGCCGAGGGCGATTGGCTGGAAGTGGCCTCGCGCCGAGGTCGCGCGATCCTGCCGGCGGTGGTCACCGACCGGGTCCGGGTCGGTACCACCTTCGCCCCGTTCCACTGGAACGACCTGTTCGGCGAATACCTGACGGTGAACGCGGTGACCAATGACGCCGTCGACCCGATCTCCTTCCAGCCCGAGTTCAAGGTCTGCGCGGTCACCCTGACCAAGGTCGCCGCGCCGATCCGGCCCGAACCGGTCACCGAGTCGATCGAACCGGCAGCGCCGGTCGCCGCCGCAGCTCCCGCGCCGGTATCGGCCCGCATGGGCGACCGGGTGCTGGTGGCCGCCGCCGCGCTCGGCCTCGGCGATCTCGCCGCACCCGCGCTCACCGATACCGAATCCGCGTACCTGTCCGGATTCCTCTCCGGCGTGCAGCGCGGCGAGGCCGATGTGGTGCCCGCGGTTCCCGCGGCGAATCCGTTGCGCCCCAACGTGTCCGCGTGGGTCGACGGCATGATGGCCGGGCTGTTCACCCCGCACGCTCGGGCCGTGACACCCGCCGATCCCGTCGTGACCGCAGACCACGGAGGGCCGGCTCCCGCGCTCGAGAACTCCGCCCCGGCCCGCCCGCTCGTGATCCTGTGGGCGTCGCAGACCGGCAACGCCGAGGACTTCGCCACCGGGACGCTCGCCACGACCCTGACCGCCCGGCAACTCGCACCCACCGTGCACGCGATGGACGCGATGTCCGCCGCCGATCTGCCGCGCGATGCCGATCTGCTCGTCGTGAGCAGCACGTTCGGTGACGGAGACGCGCCCGACAACGGCGCGGACTTCTTCCAAACGCTCACCGACCTGCCCGAATCAGCCCTCACCGGAACACGATTCGCCGTGCTCGCGTTCGGCGACTCGAACTACGACGCGTTCTGCGGGCACGGCAAACGACTCGATGCGCGCCTCGGCGAGCTCGGGGCCGAGCGTCTGCTTCCCAGGGCCGATTGCGAGCCCGATTTCGAGGACACCGCGACCGCGTGGCTCGAACGGATCGTTCCCGCTCTCACCGCACCGGCCGCCGCGGGCGACTCGGCCCCGCCGTCGAGCCCAGCGCCGCCCGCACCCACCGAAGCACAGGGATCGGCGGGCTCGGCGACTCGGCAGCAGGCCACCGCGACGGCCACCGTGACCCGGCCGGCGCCGGACAAGCCGCTGGGCCGGCTGGTGGGCAACCGGCTGCTGAGTCTGCCCGGCGCGCAGAAGGAGGTGCGCCAGTTCAGTTTCGATCTCACCGATACCGACCTGAGCTACGACGTCGGCGATGCCCTGGGAGTGCGCCCGCGCAACGATCTGGGCCTGGTGTGGGAATTCCTGGCCACCACCGGACTCGACCCGGCGGCCGTCGTCGAGCTGCCCAAGATCGGGCCGCTGCCGTTCTCCCTCGCGCTCGAGGAACACCTCGACCTGACCAGGATCAGCCCCGAACTGCTCGAGCACGTGGCCGAACACGACTCCGACCCCTACATGAAAACCCTGCTGCGGCAGAACAACAAGGGCGAACTGTCCAAGTGGCTGTGGGGCCGTCAGCCGGTCGACATCGCCGCCGACTACCCGGTCCTGGCGGACCCACAACGCTGGGCCGACATGCTCAAACGCATTCAGCCCCGGCTGTACTCGATCTCCTCCAGTCCGCTGACGAACCCGGCCGTCGTGCGCACCACCGTGTCGGTCATCCGCTACCCCGGACCCACCGGACGCCCGCGCGGCGGGCTCTGCTCGAGCTACCTCGCCGACGCCGAGCAGAACCAGCCCCTGGCCCTGCATGTGCAACGCGCGCCGCACTTCCGGCCGCCCGACGACCCGGATGTCGCGGCGATCATGGTCGGTCCCGGAACCGGCGTCGCGCCGTTCGTCGGATTCCTCGAACACCGCCGGGCACGTGGTGATCAGGCACCCAACTGGCTGTTCTTCGGCGAGCAACACCGCGCCACCGACTTCTACTACAGCGCGGAACTCGACGAACTCCAGAAGCAGGGCATCCTGAGTCGGCTCGACGTCGCCTTCTCCCGCGATCAGCGCGCCAAGGTCTACGTCCAGGACCGCATGCGCGAACGCGGTGCGCAACTGTGGAAATGGATCAACGCCGGCGCGCACTTCTACGTCTGTGGCGACGCCTCGCGCATGGCCAAGGACGTGGACCTGGCCCTGCGCGAGGTCATCGCACACCACGGGAACATGGACGCCGAGGACGCCGACGCGTACGTCAAGAAGCTCTCGAGCGACAAGCGCTATGTCCGGGACGTCTACTGACGCCCGGACTTCGGGAGCCGCGGCGACCCGGCGCTATTCGACGCCGAGCGTGACCTCGGTCGACTTGATCAATACCTTCACCACCGTGCCCTCGGCGAGGTCGAGATCATCGGCGGCGGCCCGGGTGATCGATGACGTCACCTCGTCACCGCCGGTGAGTCGAACGCGGATGACGGCCATGGCCTCGCCGCGGGTCACCGAGATGACCGTGCCGTCGAGTTGATTTCGGGTGCTCAGTCGCATGGGTCCGACCCTACGCCCGGCGGAACCGGACCGCCGCCAGCGGCTCGCATCAGAATTCATACGCTGACCAGCACAGTTACCGCGATTGCGACGTCCGGACGCACGCTCGCGCCGCCACTGCGGCGATCGTGCTCGCGTTCGGCCGAACCTTCGGTTTCGTACCCCGATCGCTCATCCGACCGAGGTGCCGTCCAGCCACGCGGTCGTCTCCCCGACCGTGCGCAGCCGCACCCCGATCGCCCGGCACTCGTCCGCACCCCGCGGGTACAGCCCCGAGATCGCGTCGGACACCAGCACGATCCGGAAGTCTCGTTCGGACGCTTCGTAGATCGATGTCCGCGGGCAGTTCGGGAAATTGCAGCCGGCGAACACCACGGTGTCGATCCCGTACGCGCGCAGGTGCTCGGCCAATCCCGTGTCGTAGAACGCACCCCAGCGCGACTTGTACATCACGTGCTCGGCGGGACCGACCTCCTGGAACCGCCCCGCCAGCAGGCCCTCGTGGTCCAATTCCACCGCCCCCGGCAACAATTCGGGCGCGATCTGCGATCCCCTCGAACCGGGTGACGCGATCTCGGCGCCCGACTCGACCGCGAACCGGCGCACCATGTCCACGTTCGACCCGTCGCGCCGATACAGCCGCACCACATGCACGATCGGCCGGCCGAGACGGCGAAAGACCGCCGCGAGTTCGGCCATCGCGGGCAGCGCCGCGGCGGTCCCCTCGATCCGGGCGGGAGCGTCGTCCTCGTAGAAGTCCCGCTGGACATCGATGAGCACCAGGGCCGAGGATCCCGCGCGCGGGGTCAGATAGGGGTCGACGACGACATCGTGCGATCGCGTGCTCATACCAACTCCTCAGACAAGTTCGGTCCGTACGAAAGAGTAGTCGGCGGTGCGGAGTTCACGCACCGGCAGGGTCGCGGGAGAACGCGATACGGAGCCGCCGCAACACCCGGCCCTGCGCGGGTGCTGCGGCGGCCGCCGCTCCCCGGCGCACCGCGACATGCCACAGGCGGGTGCGCCGAAGTCTTTCAGCCCTGGTTGCTCCAGGACGCGAGGCGGGCGCGAGCACGCGAATTGCGCACCTGCGCGGCGGCTTGCGCCAATTCCGGGCCCTCGTAGTAGCCGCCGTTGACCACGGGCATCGCGCTGCTGCCGAACGCGGCCACCAACGCGGCCACCGCCTCCACCGGCGCGGTGCGCTGGCTGCGGAACTGCGGCAGATCGATCTCGAAATCCGCGGGATGCACACTCACCGAGGTGATTTCGGCCGGGCCGGTTTCGGCCAGGGTCCGGTTGAACATGGCCACGGCCAGTTTGGACTGGGCGTAGACCGCGAGCCGGGTGTAGGTGCCGCGCTTGCGATCCAGATCCGAGTAGTCGATCCTGCCGCCGATGTGCAGCTTGGAGGTCAGGTTCACCACCCGGCCGTGCGCCGCGGCCACGGCGGGAATCAGCGCGGTGGTGAGCCGCTGCGGGGCGAGATAGTTGACCTGCAGGGTCAACTCGTGCCCGTCCTCGGTGATGGTGCGCGCCTCGGGGGCGGGGATGGCGGCGGCGTTGATGAGCGCGTCGAGCCCGGTCAGCTCCACCGCGAGGGTGCGGCCGAGCTCGTCGACCTCGGCCAGCCGGGCGAAGTCGGCGTGCACCATGCGGACCTGGCCCGCCCGGGATCCGGCGGTGAGCAGCTCCATCGTCGTATCGGCCCGATCCTTGCGCAGGACGTGTGCGATGACGTTTGCTCCGTCGGCGACCAGCCGCTGGGCGGTCGCGAAGCCCAGCCGGTCATCGGCGCCGGTCACCAGCACGGTGCGAGCGGTGGGCGAGTTTGCGGACATAGTTCTCCTGTCGTGGGGTGCGCGACCGTTGTGCCGAACGGCACGAGCCGACGCGAGAGCGGAGCCCGCGCGACGGAGGTCACGAGGATGCGGGAATGTCGCGCGCACGGCGGCGACTGGGCACGGCACTGTGAACCGTGCGGATCGGATCGAACGAACCGACCGGCTACACCGGACTCGGCGGTTCGTCCTCGCCCCCGAAGCCGACGAGCTCCAGGGCCGAAGGCGTTGGCTCCGAACGGAACCGCACAATCTCGGTCCACCCGCACAGGGGGCGGCGGTCGCCGAGGATTGGTGTCATACCGGTATCCAAACGCTCCCCCGCGCCGGCGGCAAGGACGGGCGATCCGAATTCACGGTTTCTTTGCGCACCGGTCCGGATCGACACCGCGGCACACCCCACTGCGAACCCGTGCACGCTGGTCGAATGCGGCGGCATCGCAACCGTATTCACCTACGCCGGGCCGCGTTCGGAATTCGTCAAGAAGCGTCTAATCGACTCTCCAGCACCATAATTCGCGACCGGACAGCTGCTACCTTTCCATCCCTGTCCATTCGTCCACCTCGCCGCGGAGCGCAGTTCTCCCGCCGGCGTCTTCAGCTCGGGAGTGTTCGCACGCAATGGTGATCCGGTGATGAACAAGGGGGTCTTCGATGACGGCTGGGACCACGAACCGCCGCGCGAACGCACCTCGGCAACACATGAATCGGCCTGGGAAGCAGACGGTCACGAGCCGGATTCCATCGATTCGCCCTATGTGACCATGCAGCTGGACAGCGGACTGCTCCCGGTCCGCCTGGAATTCCACGCGGACTGGAGTCAACAGGTGGCCCCGAGCGCGGCGGGCCGCGAACTCTTCACCGCCTACCAGGCGGCCGTGGTCCGGCAGCACAGGCAGAACATCGAGAACCGGGGCGGCTGGAAACACGGCCGATCCACCCATCCCGGCGCCACCCCGCGCCGCAAACAACTGGAACTGCTGCTGGACGCCACGACCCGGGAGCAGTACGTCGAGGTACTGCGACTGATCGGCTCGCTGGGCGACTACACGGCCGACGGTCCCACGAGCGAGTACGACGATCCGGTGCTGACCATCAGGGCCAACCGCTTCTCCATCACCTCGTTCAGCGTTGTGCCGCAATGGGTTGCGCACGCCGAGCACTGGGCCCTCGAGACCGAGATCCTGACCTGCACGGAGACCATTCGCGCGATGCGGCCCGTGCCGACGGTCCGCGGCGATTACGCACGGTACACCGACGCGGAACTCGAAGCGTGGAACCAGCAGCACTATCAGCGATTGATCGCGCAGAGAAAGGCTTCCTAGCATGGTAGGCACCCCGAGCAGAGACGCGATCCTGCTGGCACTGAGCGATTTACGCGGTGCGGCCCAGAACTGGGCCAACGCGCACAACCGTCTGGTCAATGCGAGCGTCGCCATTCCCTCGGTCCGGATTTCGGAGAGCGAGATGGGGATCTTCAACGAAATGCGCAACCGCTACCGGGATTGCCCCGAATTCGTGCTGGCCCGTGTGACGGAGGGGCAAACCGCGTGCCGGGAGATCGCCGAGGTGCTGGCCGACGGCCACGACACCTACCTGCGGGAAGAACAGGCGAACCTGCACGCCATGAAGCGACTGTACTAGCACACCAGGACTGCGATACCAGTGACGAAAGAACAGCTCCAGGCGCATGTCGACACCGTGCTCATCGAGGAACCCAAACTCAGTGGGCTGAGCGGACAGGTCGACAACAAGTTCGAGGATGCCATGAAATGGCTCCCGCTCATGGGACTCGCCGGTATAGGCGGAGCCGTGTACCTCGACGGCGTGCGCGATGACATCAACGAGTGGATCCGCAAGGCCATCTACGGTGATCACGCCAACAATCAATTCGGCATCCTGGACATCATCGACGGCATCAGCCTGCCGGTCACCCTCATCGACGTCGCCAACGACTGGCGCACGATCGGCGGCGAGATCGACGAGGGGCACACCGAACGCAATTCCGCCGACCTGACCGCGCGCTGGTTCGGCCCGGCGGCCGGCGCGTACAAGACCGTGTGGGAACAACAGTCGCTGGGATTCAAAGCGGTGTCGAACATTTGCGTCGTCATCGCGACCGAACTCGAGGACCTGGCCCAGAAGATCCTGGACTTCTACGCGGACCTGGCCTTCGGCGTGGCGGATCTGGTGGCGGCCATCGTCACCGACCTGGCGGGAATGGCCAGCATGCGCCTGTTCGACGGCGCGGACAACATCGCCGATTCCGTGCAGGCCGCGGCACGCCTGATCATGACCGCGGTGACCGGCACCTACAACCTGACCAAAGACGTCACCATCGCGATGAACGTGATGAACCAGAACTTCACCCAGGTCGGCCTGCCGCAACAGACCTGGCCCGCCTCGAAGACCTCGGGCTACAGCGACGCGACCGTGCGCGACGGCAACGCCGCGTGGTCCGTGGTGACCGATCGCTACTACCGGTGAACCGCGCGGCGCGCGCGTTCGCGCTACTGCCCGTTCTGCTGGCCGCGGTCGGGTGTGGCCCCGATCCCGCCGACGCCGGCCTCGACACCGGGGCCGGGTCGTCGAGCTTCGGAAAGCAGGCGCTGTGCGATCGATTCCGCGGCTTCGCGGTCGGCGAGTTGGGCATGGTCGTCCCGGAATCGGAGCGGGAGCCGAGCGACGACCCCATCGGGTGGTCGGCCAGTTGCACACTCCGCCGCGACGATTCGCTGATCCTGGCGTCCCTGCAGGTGCACAACCACCGTGTAGCGGGTGAGGTCGAGCAGCCGGCGAACTTCCATCCCCTGGACGGCTACACCGACAAGGTGTGGATGGCGAGCGACGACCCCCACTGGACCGAACTGCGCACCCAGGTCGGGCCGTGGGTGACCAAGGTTCGGTTCACCAAGAACACTCGAACCGACGGCGGCGCACCGGAATTCGGTGATACCGAGACCGCCGGGACCGCTCGGTTCCTGGGTCGGATCACCCGCGATATCCAGGGGTGACCCGACGTCGATGAGCCGGCGCGGAGGGCCGTCGGTTCAGTCGTCGCAGCATTCGCAGTCGTGCTCGGCGACTTCGCTTTTCGCGCCGAGCGCGACCGGGGGCGGGCAGCAGGTATCGCCCTTCCAGGCGTTCAGGCCCTCCTTGACCGCGATTCCCGCGATCACCAGCGCGGCGATCGGATCGGCCCACGACCAGCCGAGCACGCTGTTGAGCAGCAGTCCGGCCAGCAGCACCGCCGAGAGATAGGTGCACAGCAGGGTTTGCTTGGAATCGGCTACCGCGGAAGCGGATCCGAGTTCACGGCCCGCGCGGCGCTGCGCCCACGACAGCACCGGCATGACAGCCAGGCTCACCGCCGCCAGCGCGATCCCGGTCGGCGAATGCGCGGCCTCGCCCGCGCCGAAGAGGCTCCGGAGCGAGTCGACAGTGACGTAGGCGGCCAGCGCGAAGAACGAGAACGCGATGATTCGCAGCGCGACCTTCTCCCGCTGCTGCGGGTCGCGCCCCGCGAACTGCCACGCGACCGCCGCCGCGGAGGACACCTCGATCACCGAGTCCAGACCGAACCCGATCAGCGCGGTGGACGACACCCGTGCACCCTCGGTCAAGGCGATGATCGCCTCGATGACGTTGTAGGTGATGGTCGCCGCGACGAACCAGCGGATCCGCGACGCCAGCAGCGCCCTCCGCTCGGGCGTGGGTCCCGGCGTCACCGCCGCGGGCAGCGACGGCATCCCGAGTGACGACGACATCAGCAGCACTCCTTGGTATCCGCGTCCGCGCAGCACGCCGGATCGACGGCGAGCACGAGTCCCGTCAGGTCGTCCAGGGCGCGGCCGATGCGCGGGTCGGCGAGTTCGTACCGCACCCGCCGCCCTTCCGGCACCGCCACGACCAGTCCGCAACCCCGAAGGCAGGCAAGATGATTGGAGAGGATCTGACGCGACACCCCGATCTGCTCGGCCAGTTCGGCCGGGTAGCCGGGCCCGCGGCGCAGGCTCAGCAAGATCTGGGTACGGGTCGGGTCCGACAGCGCGTGTCCGAATCGGGCCAGCGCGTCGCGATGAAGCAGGGTGTCCACCCCTCAGACAGTACATGCATTTCTGTATTCAGAAAACGGTGAATTGTTCGTCGGGTTAACGCCCCCGGTCTCGCGTAACAGGCCTCTCGTGGCGAGATGTAACGCCTGCTACATTTCTGGTCGTGACGGAAAGTTCTCCCGCGGTCCGCTGGATCGTGCTACTGGTGAAAATGCCCGCCGACCCTTCCCGGCATCGGGTCGCGGTGTGGCGCGAGCTGCGCCGTGTCGGTGCGCTACCGCTCGGGCAGGGCGTCTGGGCCGCACCCGACGTCCCGGTCTTCGCCGCCGGGATCGCACGGGCCCTCGAACTGGCCGATAAAGCGGGCGGGGAAACGATCTCGCTGCAGGCAGCGGGGGCCAGCGCGGCCGACGCCGCCCGATTCGAAGCGCTGTTCACCGCCGCTCGGGCGGAAGACTGGGCCGAATTCCTCGCCGACTGCGGCAAATACGAGGCCGAACTCGACAAAGAGATCCGCAACGCCAAATTCACTCTCGCCGAACTCGACGAGGAGGAGCAGAGCCTCGAACGGCTACGACGCTGGCATCGAGACATCAAGGCGCGCGACGTCTTCGGCGCACCGGCCGCCGCCGAGGCCACCCGGCGCCTACAGCACTGCACGGACCGATTCACCGACTACACCGAACAGGTCATCGCCGCACTGCACGCCCCGACCCCGCCCGGCGGCGACCAGCTATGAGCAACGCACCCGACTCCCAGCTCCCGCCGAGCTGGCGGATGTGGCCGCTCTACGCGGCAGGATTCACCACCGCGTTCGGCGCCCACGGCATCGCGGCGAACCTGGGCGCCGAACCGGGCGACCTGCGAATCTCGTTGCTGTACTTGGGATTGCTGCTGGCCCTGTACGACGGCGCCGAAGTGATCCTCAAACCGATATTCGGGTCCATCGCGGACCGTATCGGAGCCCGCCCGGTCCTGATCGGAGGTCTCGTCGCGTTCGCGGCCGCCTCCGCCGCCTTCGCGATCGCCGATGATCCGAGCTGGCTGTGGCTGGCCCGGCTCGGCCAGGGCGCGGGCGCATCCGCCTTCTCCCCCGCGGCGAGCGCTCTGATCGCCCGCTTGAACCCGAAGGCGAAGCAGGGCAGGGCATTCGGCAGCTACGGATTCTTCAAGAGCATCGGCTACACCCTGGGCCCGCTGCTCGGCGGAGTCATCGTGTGGATCGGCGGCCTCTCGCTGCTGTTCACCATCATGGCCGCCCTCGCGGTCGCGGTGGCCATCTGGGCGACCTGCGTTGTCCCCGCGGCGCCTCCGCTCCCCCGCGCCCGGCAAACCCTGATCGACCTGGCACGGCGGCTGTCGGACTCGTCGTTCACGCACCCGACCGCCGCGCTCGCAGCGGCCACCGCGGCCCTGTCGGTGGGCGTCGGATTCCTGCCGGTGTCCGGCGCCGCCGCCGGGCTCGGACCGGTCATCACCGGCGCGGCGGTATCGGTGCTGGCGGCTACCGCGGCATTCGTACAGCCCCGGGCCGGACGGGCCCTGGACGACGGGCGTCTGTCCGCACCGACCGGAATCACCATCGGGCTGATGATCACCGCCGCCGGGCTGGCGTGCGCGATGATTCCCGGGCTTGCCGGGGTTCTGCTCGCCGCGTTCGGAATCGGGATCGGCACGGGTCTGATCACTCCACTGGCGTTCGCACAGCTGGCTGCCACCACCCCGCAGGAGCGCATGGGACAGACGATGGGCGCCGCCGAACTCGGTCGCGAACTCGGTGACGCGGGCGGGCCCCTCCTGGTCGCCGGCGCGGCGGCGGCCGCCGGCCTCACTCTCGGCTACGGCGCCCTGGCCCTGCTCATCGCTGCCGCCCCCGCGTGGGCGGTCGTGAGCTCACGTCGCGCCGTCGCCCCGCGCGAAATCTGAAAAGGGCTGGGCGTAAACACAATCGGAAGATGCATCAATAATTCGTCATGATTCGCGCGCCCAGGCGCGCAGCATTGACTCGGTCCATTCTCGAGATGATCCTTGTTGCTTCGGCAACCCATCGGGCTGCCCCTTCCCGAGGACACCGTGATGATTGTCAGCGCATTCGCCCGCCGTTTCGCCATCGTCAGCGAGTCGTTCCATCGCTTCCTGGAACGCCACACGTTGACCGCGGTCGAGCGTCATAATCTGCGAGCCGCGGGCACCGGTGCGGCGGTGTACACGGCCTCCATGGGCGGGCATCCGCGGTATCGCTGACGCGCCGCCGAGGGGCGGAGCCCTTTCCTCGCCGCGGAGTGCTCGGCCACCGCCCCCGGAACCGTTCGGAAATCGTCAACGATCGAGCACGAGGCGCAAAAGACCCATCAGGAAAGCCGTCACCCGAGCCCGGTCGGCTTAGCGTCGGCTTCCTGTCCGGTTGTGCTCTCAGGACAGTGAGGAGATGGTTCGGATGTATTACGCCCCCGCGGACTCGACAATGCTCGCCGAGTTGACAGCGCACCGCCATGTCGTGGAGATCCTCGAACTACTCTCCGAATCCGGCTGTGCCACGGCGCTTTTCCCGCGCCTCATGCGAGCTCCGTACACCGAGCTGATCTCCGCGCTCGACCTGCTCGCGACGCACGGACTACTGGCCGGGGACGCGGCGACGGACTGGAACGCGACGCTGAGCAGCCGGGGCACGATCCGATTGAGCGACCAGGGCGAAGCGATCGCGGAGGCTCTGTCGAACCCATCGGTCAGCCGGTCGCAGCGGTACTTTCGGTTCCTGCGCCGCCACGCGGGCAAGGAATCGCCGTACGCCGGGATTCGAAGATGGGGCGAAACCGCCACGCCCGCTGAAACATTCGCGATCCGATGAGCCCGGTACCGCCCGGCCCCACTCGCTCCGGGACCGGCTCCCACACCCGTCATCCGCGGCCGACTAGTCTGCGGTAGTGCTCGAGATCGGTTCCCGCATGAGGACCCTCCCCGCACCGCCCCCTGTCGTGTGGCGGTCCCTGACCGAGCCCGACGCGCCCACCGCTCGCCCCTGGCTGGACCTGCGATCGGACGAGGTGGCCCCGACCGTGATCACCGCGACCGAGCCCACCCTGGTCCTCTGGTCGTCCCTGTGGCCCGGCAGACCCGGCGACCGGATACGACTCGACCTCGCGCCGACACCCGACGGCGGTACGGCACTACGCTTCACCCTGCTCGCCGCCGGAGATCCGCCCGATGAGAGCAAGACCGGACATCTCCGCCTGCGCCTCAATCAGTTGCTGTTCAGAGACCTGCGCTATTCGTACGGCCAGTAGCCGGCCGCGCCGGTCGGCACCACTCGACGTTCAGCCAATCCGTTCGGACCCGTTGTCGCCATGAGGGATTCGTATCGGTCGGTCCGCCGCCACCCTCAGACCTCCAGGGCCATATGGGGATCCAGGGCGTACCGGCCGGCGTCCGGGCCCGTGGCACACCCGCGGAACACCGTCGCGACCATGCGCCGCACCGCGCTCTCGCGCTCGCCCGGATCGAGATCGGCCAGCGGCCCGTCGACCATCAGGGTCGCCAGGCCGTGCACCGCCGCCCAGACGGTGAACTCGGCGCCCGTGCGCTGGCGCGGGTCCATGAAGCCGGAGTCCGACAGGATGTCCAGGTTCTCGCCGATGAGCGCGAAGATCGGGTCGTCGACCACGTCCTTGTGGGGCGTGGCATCGGTCGGGGAGAACGCGGTCCGGAACAGGCCGGGCTCGCGCTCGGCGAACGCTATGTAGGCGCGGCCCGCGGTCGCCAGGCGGGCGATCGCGGTCGTCACCGGATCCGCTTGGTCGGCCACCTCCCGCATGGCGGAGTTCATGGCCTCGAACAGCACCTGCCCGGCCAGGTCGCAGACCGCCGCGAGCAGCTCCTCGTGTCCGCTGAAGTGGCGGTACGCGGCCGTGGCGGTGACGCCGGTCGCGCGGGCGGCGGCCCGGACCGTCACCGCCGCCGGGCCGCCGAGCTCGGCCAGCTCGGCGGATGCGCTCACGAGCGCGTTGCGCAAGTCGCCGTGGTGGTAGGGGGTCTGGCGCGCGGGCGCGGGGGCCGCGCCGCCCGTATGACCTTCCACACTGCTCACCCCGCCAATGTTGACGCCCGTACAGATCGATGACAAGTTAACACTCGCAAAGTTTACAGTCACAAACATCATGTTCGCCCGAAAGGACCTCCATGAGCGGGCTACTTCGACGGCTCGGCGATGTCGCGTACCGGCGGCGCCGACTGGTCACGACCATCTGGATCGCCGTGCTGATCGCGCTCGTCGGCGCGGTGGGCATTGTCGGCGACCGCCTCAACGACCAATTCACCGTGCCCGGCACGGAATCGCAGCGGGCACTCGACGTGCTGGCCGACACCGCGCCCGAATCCGCCGGTGCGAACGCGCAATTCGTCTTCACGGCGCCGGACGGGCACGTCATCACCGAGCCCGCCTACGTCACCGCGATCCAGCAGGTGCTCGACCGGGCCGGGACGGCTCCGAACGCCATCGGCGTGGTCACACCCCAGCAGACCGGGGCCATCTCCCAGGACCGAACCACCGCGGTCGGGATCGTCAGCCTCGCCGACGACCCGCCCCTGGTCTCCGAGGACACCCGGCGGGCTCTGACCGACTCCGCCGAACCGGCGCGGGCAGCCGGGCTCGAGGTCGCGGTGGGCGGCACCGCGTTCAGCCTGCACGAACTGAAGCCGGGCATCGCGGAAGTCCTGGGCCTGGTGGTGGCCATGGCCGTTCTCCTCATCACCTTCGGCTCCCTGCTGGCAGCCGGAATGCCTTTGCTGTCCGCACTTTTCGGCATCGGTGTCACGGTCGCCGGACTCTTCGCGGTCACCTCCGTGACGTCCGTGTCCTCCACCGCGCTCACCCTCGCGGTGATGCTGGGCCTGGCCGTCGGTATCGACTACGCGCTGTTCATCCTGACGCGGCACCGCGCCCAGCTGGCCGCCGGAATGACACCGCGCGAGTCGGTGTCGCAGGCGAACGCGACCGCGGGCAGCGCCGTGGTCTTCGCCGGCACGACGGTCATCATCGCCCTGGCCGCGCTGAGCGTCATCGGCATCCCGTTCCTGACCGTCATGGGCTTGGCCGCCTCGGGCGCGGTGCTCGTCGCCGTGGCGGTGGCGGTCACGCTGCTACCTGCCCTGGCGGGTTTCGCCGGCACCCGGCTGGCGCCGCGCAGCGGCTCACGGGCGCATCGGCGCGCGACCGCGACGGATGCGGACGGCGGTGCGCGCACCATGGGCGCCCGCTGGATCACGCTGGTCACCAAACGCCCGGTGATCACCATCGCCCTGGTCACCGCCATCCTCGGACTGCTCGCCGTCCCCGCCGCCTCCATCCAGATGTCGCTGCCCGACAACGGATTCGCCGCGCGCGGAACCGGCGAGCGAGTCGCCTACGACACCATCGCGGACAAGTTCGGGCCCGGCCTCAACGGCCCGCTGCTGGTCGTCGTGGACGCCCCCGCGGGTGACACGCGCACCGCCCAGCAGGTGGCCGCCGCCGTCCAGCGGCTCCCCGGCGTCGCCCTGATCGCTCCGCCGCAACCGACGAGCGCGGCCGGGCAATCGATCGTCACGGTGTTTCCGGAAACGGCTCCCGAGGACCAGCGGACGGCGGACCTGGTCACCGCGATACGCGACGAGGTCCCGGCACAGATCCCCGGCGGCGACATCGCGGTGACCGGGTACACCGCGGTCTCGATCGACGTCTCCCAGCGATTCGCCGCCTCGCTGCTGCCGTTCCTGGGCATCGTCGTCGGGCTGAGCCTGATTCTGCTGGTCCTGGTGTTCCGCTCGATCGCGGTCCCGATCAAGGCCACCGTCACCTTCCTGCTGTCACTGGCGGCGACCCTCGGCACGACCGTGGCGGTGTTCCAATGGGGTTGGGCCGCGGACCTGTTCGGCATCGCCCGCACCGGCCCGATCGTCAGCTTCCTGCCGATCATGGTGATGGGCGTGCTGTTCGGCCTCGCCATGGACTACCAGGTCTTCCTGGTCTCGGGCATCCGCGAGGAGTGGTCGCGCACCGGCGACGCCCAGCGCTCCATCACCGAGGGCGCCCGGCACAACGTCCGCGTGGTGACGGCCGCCGCGACCATCAT
Source organism: Nocardia sp. NPDC055321 (assembly GCF_053645575.1). Lineage (NCBI taxonomy): Bacteria > Bacillati > Actinomycetota > Actinomycetes > Mycobacteriales > Nocardiaceae > Nocardia > Nocardia sp. NPDC055321. The sequence continues at coordinate 294,511 of NZ_JBSHMS010000005.1, read as the reverse complement.
GGTCGTCGTCTTCGCCTCCTTCGTTCCCATCGAGGACGCGCAGGTGAAAGCCATCGCCTTCGCGCTGGCCGTCGGCGTCCTGATCGACGCGTTCGCCATCCGGCTCACCCTCGTCCCGGCCGTCCTCGCCCTGCTGGGCCACCGCGCCTGGTGGCTGCCGCGCAGCCTGGACCGGATACTGCCGAACCTGAATATCGAAGGGACACACGAGGAGAACGCGCACAACCCCGAGGGCGAGACATCGGACCGGCGTGATCGCGAGGTGGTACATGCGTCCTCCGCGACCTGACCGTGGCTAATGTTGACGCCGTGAACGGCCTCCGCATAGACACCGCCGTCGGCAGCGACACGGGCACTCGCTACTCGGCCAACTTCGATGTCACGCACCTGGTTCGGCAACCGCTGCTCGCGGTGGTGGCCGACGGCATGGGAGACGGGCCGGGTAGCGCCGCCGCGGGGCGAATCGCCGTCGACACCCTGGTCGAGTACGCCACGCGCGCGGCGGAGCCGGACAGTTTTCGCGACGCCGTGGCCGCCGCGCACGCCGCGGTGAGTCGGGTAGGGCGGGAACTACAGATCCTCGCCGGATGCACCCTGACCGCCATTGCCGCCGGGCCCCAGGGCTGCTGGCTCGTACAGCTCGGCGACTCGCGCGTGTATCGCTGGCGGGCGGGCCTGCTCGAGCTGCTGACCACCGATCACACGGTGGCGTGGCTCGGCGCGGTCCACGGCTGGTACCCGTTCGACTCGCCGCGGGCCGCGGCGGCCCGGTACCAGCTCACGCGCTACATCGGCCACGGGTCCGCGCCCGAGCCCGATGTGCTCAGCGTGACGATGCGGCCGGGTGACCGCTACCTGCTGTGCACCGACGGCGTATCGGAGCAGGTCGGTTACGAGGACCTCCGGATGCTGCTCGGCAGCGATACCTCACCGCAGTCCGTCGTGAGTGCTCTGTTGGCCGCGTGCGAGTCGGCCGGCGGCAACGACAACGCCTCCGCCATCGTGATCCGGGTCGATGGAACACCCTGATACACAGGGGTTTCAATGGACCGGGCCGTGCGCAGCACCTCAGGGGATGTGGTTGACCAGGGAGTTCGCGATACGCTGAGCATCGTCGCAGGAGTTGAATCCGTCGGTGCCGCCCTGGGGCTTCCAGACCCGGGACGCCAGGAGCAGGATGTCGCCACCGAAGGACGCCGGGACCGCGATGTAGCAGCCGAGCTTGTGGGTGTCCTGCGCCGCGCGGAACTGCTGAGATTGCCTGCCCGCCACCGTCACCGTGCTGAAGTCGACGTACTTGCCGGACTGGCGTAGCTCGCTGACCGGCTGGCCGTAGGCCATGACGTAGAACTCGAGCACGTCGTCGGCGGTCTTCCACTTACAGGACTTCTCGCCGGGGACAGCGGAATTCGGTACCGCCTGCCCGCTGGCCGCGTTCAACCCCGCGGCCGCGAGCGCGGCATCGGGTGTGTCACAGGGATTCCAGCTGCCCGCGGGCCGGTCGGTGTCGGTGCCGGGAGCCTTGGTCGTGGACTCGGGCTCGGCGGTGGTCACCGGGCCCGATGCCGACGCCGACGTGGTCGCACCGCCGGCGGATGTGGTCGTGGTGACCGCGGCGGCCGACGTGGTCGCGGTACCGGTCGCTGAATCTCCGTCGTTCGAAGCTGTACCGCACCCGGCGAGCAGCAGCACGGTACCCAGGGCTATCGTCGCGGCGCTGCGCGATCGCGTTGTCGTACGGCTCATGACTGTCTATTCGCACATCGGAAATTGTTGTTACACACTGTAATTACGACGTACAACACATCGGGACATCGCCGGTCCGCCGCCCGGCGCCGCGTCGAGGTTCGGTTCGACCGCACCCGCGCCGACAGGAACAGGCGCTCACCGACCGACGGGTTGACCACCACGCCCGTTCGAACGATCGGCGTGCCCGAGGGCCGCACGTTCCTGTCGAGCGGCGGCGTCGAGTAGAACTGGACCATGGCCGAACCCGATCGCGATACCGACGACGAGCAGCCGACGGCAGCCCCGGCGCCGCGCAAGCGCACGGGCGGCCGGTCGGCGCGGGTGCGGGAATCGGTGCTGTCGGCCACCCTCGAACAGGTCGCCGAGCACGGTATCGAAGGACTGAGCATCGGGGACGTGGCGGCGCGGGCCGGCGTCGCGGAGACGACGATCTACCGGCGCTGGGGCACGCGCACCGCGCTGATCGCCGATGCGATCGCGCAACTGGCCGAGGACGGCAACCCGGTGCCCGACACCGGCGCGGTCCGGACCGATCTGCGCGTGCTCGCCGAGCAGGTGTCGCACCTGCTGGTCCGCCCGGGCATCGCGCGGCTGGTCGGAACCGCGATCGCGCTCTCCACCGATCCGGAAGTCGATGCCGCGCGGCGCCGGTTCTGGAACGATCGTTTCGAACGCAGTGCCGAGATCGTCGTCCGGGCCGTCGAGCGCGGGGAGCTGCGGGCGGGATCGGAGCCGCGAGAAGTCATCGAGAACGTCTCCGCGCCTTTGTATTTCCGACTGCTCGTCGGGGACAGGGCGATCGATGACGAGTTCATCGGCCGGTGCATCGACAACACGCTGACGTTGTACGGCGAGCCGATAGCCTGACCCCGCGCTCCCCCGATGCGCGGCGCACCCGGGCACCGGAGCGATTCCCGCACCACGGGAACGCCTTCAGTTCTCCCCCGGGCCCCCGGCGCCGATCGCGGCGAGACACAGACGGGTGCACGCGGCCGCCAGTTCGGCCGCCGACTGCGTGGGCTCGCGGAGCCAGGCCTCCAGAACCATATTGACCCCGCCGACCACGAACAGCGCGCTGCGCCGCACCTCCGCCGGGTCGGACAGGTCCGCGTCGATGAGGTCGGGACCGTAGTGCAGCACCAATTCCGTTATCAGGTCGTGCGTTTCGGTGCGGTACTGCACCAGGGAACCGGCGGTGGCGACGTCGGACACCATGCGATGCACGTGGCGGTCCTCGGTGAGAAGTTCGAAGAACGCGGTGAGCGCGGCCCGCAGTTTGAGTTCGAGACCGCCGGGAGTCGCCAGGCTGGTGGCGACCATCAGGTCCGTCACCTGGGCTCGCACCCCGAGGGCGACCTCGCCGATCAACGCCTCGCGATTGGGAAAGTGCTCGTAGAAGTAGCGCGGGGTGAGCCCCGACGCGGCGCACACCCCGCGCACGGACACCTCGGCGACGCCCGATTCGCCCCAGACCTGCCGACCCGCGGCGAGCAGCTTGGTTCGGCGGTCCGCACGGCGCGTTTCCGCGCTGACTCCGCCGTAGTCACGCACTACATCCGATCTCGACATTGACATCACCATACCGCGAACCTAAATTTGGAACACGGCCGTTATCCAATATGGCCGCGACTCAATGAGGAGTGCTGATGTCCCAGGTCATACCGTCGCGTCATCCCGCCGGACCCCTGCCGGTACCGGGGGTCATTCGAGGTTTCGCACTCGCCCTGGGGCTGCGCAAGCCCGACGCCGGCCAGTTCCGCCATCTCGGCGAGTGCCTGACGGTGGGCGACGAGCCCATGGATCAGCTGGTCGAGTGGATGTACTCCGTCGGCATGAGCACCGCCCGGCCGCTGTTCGAGCGGGCGCTGGCCGACGGCATCGCGAGTCTGCAATCGCCGCCGGAACCACTGCGCGCGTTCTTCGCCGACATCGAGGAGATACCCGCCTGGGTCGATCCGGACACGCTCACCCGGGCCGCGCTGGTCCTGCGCGGCGGTGGATCGGACGGGATGTACCTCGCGCGTGATGTCTCGCTGCTGGGCGGCTACCAGTTCGCCGGATTCAACCAGACCCTCTTGCGGACAGGCGCTTTGGAGAAGGGCTCCAATACCCGCTTCGCCGAGACGATGAAGTGGGCGATGGACGTCATCTCGGCCGACGGTCTGCTGCCCGGCACGACCGGGTATCGATCCACGGTGCGGGTCCGGATGATTCACTCTTTCGTGCGCCGGCACGTGGTCGCGATGCCGGACTGGGAACCGCAGCGCTGGGGGCTGCCGATCAACCAAACCGATATGGCGGCAACGCTGGTGGGCTCGTTCATCGCCCCGACGACGGGCGGGCTGGGCATGGGCATGCTGCTGCCGCCGTCCGATCTCGACGCGATCGCCCATCTGACCCGCTACACCGGTTGGCTGCTCGGCGTGCGGGAGGAGTTCCTGCCGCGCTCGTTCCGCGATGGCGTCCGCGTGCTGTACCACACGATGACGGCCCTCGCGACGCCCGACGAGACCACCAAACAGCTCGCCGCCCCCATGGTGGACGATCCACTGACCTGGAATTACAGCCGATTCCCGCAGCTGCGAAGGAAACTGGCGCGATCGGCGCACCTGTCGGTCACGAGCGCCTTCCTCGGGCCGCGCGCCATGCGCGCACTGGGCCTGCCGAAGGCCGTCCCGCCGTGGTATCCGCTGGTCCGGATTCCCGTCAACCTCACCAGATCCGTTACCTCACAGGTGGTTCCCGGCGGCATGGAACGCGCCGCCGCCCGTGGTGAACGCGAGAACGCGACCTTCCTGCGCACCATGACCGACGCCCCGACGACCATCGGTGGCGCGGTCTCGAACCTGGTCAAGAGCGCGTAGGCGCGCTGCGGGCAGGAGTGCGGCGGGTCGCTAGCGGTCGAACGCGCCCGCCCGCACGCGCCCCAGGAAGGCGTCCCACGCCGGTCCGTCGAACACCAGGGCGGGCCCGGCGGGGTTCTTCGAATCCCGCACTCCGACCGAGCCTTCCGCGAGGTGAGCGGCCTCGACGCAATCACTCTGCGGCCGACTGAAGCTGCTCTTGAACCAGTTCGCGTCAGCCAGGGCGTTGTTCACGCTTCGTACTCCTTCGCAAAATCCAGAACCAGAGCTCTGCTGTCATCTTCAGACAACGCTACCCGCTCGGTATCCGCCAACGCTTTTCTGTGACGGTCGATCACGCCGGACTCTTCCAGGAAGAGAGCACCTTCGTAGCACTCGACGAAAACAACGGGCGGCTCCTCGAGACCGCTATGGCGCAGCGGCGAGAACTCGAAGAGCGTGAAGGACTGCACGATCAGCCCAAGGTAGCCAACGGCTCCGTGGGGAACAATCCGAAGAGAGATGTTCGGTCTGCGGCTCATATTCACCATGTAATGAAGTTGGTCCGCCATCACCGCGTGCCCGCCGACCCGGTGCCGTAGCACCGATTCCGACAGCACCACCACCATCTCGAAATCACCTGCGACGACCCGAGACTGGCGGCGAGCCGCGAACTCCACTTCCCGCTCGACGTCTACCGCTGACCGCGCGGGCTCCGCAGTCGTGATCATGGATCGACGGAACGATGGCGCCTGGAGGAGTCCGGGCGGGAGGGTCATCTGAAACGACGTGAGTCGAGTGCAGGATTGTTCGAGACTCATGTAGTGATCGAAATGCTTTGCCGTCACATCTCGATATGCCCTCCACCAACCACCGCGAGGATCACCCTTCGCCGCTTTCGCCTCCACGACCAAGCCCAGTGCTTCGTTCCGAGCCGCATCGTCAGCCCGATAGAAGTCCAACAGCTGCTTGAATTGAGCTGTACTGATCTTGACGATCCGTCCGTCTTCCATTCGCCCGATAGTTTGCGGCGAAACCTCAATTTCCAAACCCGCTGATAGTTGCGTCTTTTCGGACTTCACACGCAAGTCATGAAACAGGCGACCGAGCGCGCGGCGGGGAATCGTCGATCCAGTCATCTCGTTAGCCTCGCTATCCGGGTTGATCCCTGATGGATGCTTCACAGTGGATGTCCACCTGATTGCGTGGAAATCCTCGGTGCATATTCCATGATAACGCCGCAGGGTGTGTACTTAGGAAGCTCGGACGATCGAAACCTCTAGCCACGCAGGCGATATCGCGGTCCGAGATTTGAGCAATAGGGACATTTCAGCCAGCGCCGACGATCCCGACTCGGGGACTTCGAGTCCATTGGACCGCCGGACACCAACCCGCCGATGCCATTGCCGACTGGAGATGCCGAATGAGCGCCGTCGCTTCGCAGTTCGACCACGATGCCCTGCCCGACACGGAGATGACCGCCGGCCGCGCGCTAGCGGAATTGGCAACCCATCGCGACTGCCCGACCAGCGTCTGCCGACGGCGCGCGCAGGCGAAGGCGGTGCTGGCCGCGAGTCCGAACGGACTCGATCCGACGCCGGTCGAGTTCGCCCTGCCGGACTGGGTGAAACCCGGCGGGCAGGTGGTCGAGCTGTCGCAGACGCGGGGAATCGTGCTGTCGCGCCTCACGATCGAGGAGATCACCGACACCGAGATCGTGCTGCGCGGCGGCTACCGCTATCGCATCGCGACGATGCACATCTCGATCACGACCGGGCACGTGGTCTTCACCCGCCAGAACCCCTTCCTCCCCCACTGCCGCCTCCGGCTCGCCGGCCCCACCCACCCGGACGCACGACCCACCGCGTGAAAACAGATGTCCACCAACAGTTCCTGGCCAGAGATCATGCGATAGGAAAGGCAATGGGCTGACCCATGATCGAATCCAGCGCCCCGCAGGACCCCCGAACGCTCCGGTGCGATTTCCCCACCGACGCGTACATGAGCGTCCCGGAGGCCCAGCACGCCCGCACCGCCCACCACGACTGCGACCCGGCCGCGTGCACCACCAGCCTGCGCGCCGCCCAGATCCTGGAGGCCGCCGCCTCCATGCCCGCCCGCGAGCCTCGGCACTGATGGGCGCCATCCCGGCAGTGGCGAGCCAGACGGTTCCGACAGCCCACCGGGATCGGTGGGCAGCCCGCGACCGCAGTGCATCAGGATCGAGCTTCACCATCCGCCGCACCGATCGGCTGCGGCCGATCCGGCGCGGCGAGGGTGAACACGAACCTCGTGCCGTCGGTGTAGTCGGTATCGATCCACATCTTCCCGCCGTGGAACTCCACGATCTTGCGGCACAGCGACAACCCGATGCCGGTGCCGCTGTACTCCTCCCGGCTGTGCAGCCGTTGGAAGATCACGAACACCTTGTCCGCGAACTCGGGGGCGATGCCGATTCCGTTGTCGGAGAAGCGCACCCGCCAGCCGGGGGTATCTCCCGATTCGGGTTCGCACTCGATCGTTATCGTGGGTTCCCGGTCGGGCCGGCGGAACTTGATGGCGTTCGTGAGCAGGTTCTGCCACAGCATGATCAGCAGGGTCGGGTCGCCGACCAGCTCGGGCAGCCGCTCGGGACGGTGCAGGTGTACCCCGGCCTCGTCGGCCGCGGTCGAGACGTTCGCGAGGGCCTTGTCCAGGGCGCGGTCCAGCTCGGTCGGCACCATGTGCTCGTTCACACGTCCGACGCGGGAGAAGGTGAGCAGATCGTTGATCAGCACCTGCATCCGCTTCGCGCCGTCGACCGCGAAACCTATGTACTGCCTGGCTCGATCATCGAGCTGGTCGCCGTACCGCTTCTCCAGCAGCTGGCAGAACGAGGCCACCTTGCGCAGCGGCTCCTGTAGGTCGTGGGAGGCGACGTACGCGAACTGTTCGAGTTCGACGTTGGAGCGCCGCAACTCCGCCGCCTGCGCGTCCAGGTCGGCGGCCTGGCCCGCCAGCACGAGTTCCTTCACCCGCGCGGATTCGAGCTCGGTGACGATGCGCTCGCGCATGGATTCCACCGCCCCGGCCACGTTCGACACCTCCGCGGGCCCCTGCACGGAGATCCGATGGCCGAAGTCGCCGTCGGCGACCCGGCGCGACGCCTTTTCCAGCGCGGTCAGCGGGCGCACGACCAGCCTCCGCACCAGGATCGTCAGCATCACGGCGGTGATCAGGAAGGCCACGAGCATCCCGGCGAGCGCGGCGTCGCGCTGGCCGCGCTTGTGCACCAGCTCGGCGCGATCGGCCTGCGCGGTGGCGGCGAGATGGGTGTTCTGGGTGGCGAAGTCGGCGCGCAGTTTGTCGAACGCCGCTTGGCCCTGGTTGATGATCGCGATGTTCACCGGCCGCGGCGAGCCGGGTGTCACCGCGGCGACACGGGGTTCGGCGTAGTCACGCCGCCAGGCCGTCGCGGATCGTTCCACGGCATCGAGGTCGGCGAGCAACTCTGGCTTGTCCCGCAACAGATTTCGCAGCCGCTCGGTCGCCCGCGTCTGCTCCTGGGTGCCGAGGGTGAAGGGCTCGAGGAAGGTCGGGTCCGCGCCCAGGATGTAGCCGCGGACCCCGGTCTGCTGATTCACCAGCGCGCCCTGGAGTCGATAGGCTTCGGTGACCGCCGGCTGGATCTGCTTGTTGAGCCGGTCCGATACCCGCGCTGTGTGCGAGGTGGCGACAGCCGACAGCGCCGCGCCGGTGCCCACGACCAACACCATCGCCAGCAGCACCAGCCCGAACCACGACTGCACCCTCCAACGCCGAATTCGGTTCGCGGGTGTCGCGGGTGTGGTCATTGGCTGCTCTTCTCGTGCCGAGGCTGGTCAGGCAAGAGGTACAGGACTCGACCGCCATACGCCAATCCCCGGGGTGCCCCCCCCGGCCGACGCGGTCTCGGGTCCATACTCACGGACGCTGAGACCGAGTCGGGGCGCAGCCTCAGCCGTGCCGGAGCACGGTCAACGTCGCCATGAGTTTGTCCACCGCGGCGGTGCGGGCGAAGCTTGTCAGTTCCAGCACCGCCGGAAGCCTCCGATGCGCCACGGATTTGGCATAGGTGAACTCCTTCAGACCGTCCGGGCCGTGAATCCGGCCGAATCCGGAATCGCCCACCCCGCCGAAGGGCAGTGCGGGCACCGCGGCGAACAGATAGACCAGGTTCACCCCGGTCATGCCCGAGCGGATGCGACGCGCCAATTCCTGACCGCGCCGCTTGGCGAACACCGCGGAGCCGAGACCGTAGCGCGAGGCATTGGTCAGCTCGATCGCCGCGTCCATATCGCGAACCTTGTTGACCGCCAGCGTGGGACCGAAAGTCTCCTCGACCATAGCGGGTGCGTCCTCGGGAACGTCGACGAGAATGGTGGGCTGAACCACGCGGTCACCGACCGCGTGCTGCCCGCCGATGATCGCACGCGCGCCCCGGCGCAGTGCGTCCGCGATGTGATCGGCGACCACCCGCGGCTGGCTGGGCATGGTCATCGGCCCGATCGCGGCTTCCGGATCGCTACCCGCACGCAGGTTTTCGGCCTGTGCGGTCAAAATGGCGAGAAAGTCGTCGTAGACCCGTTCGTGCACGTAGACACGTTCGGTTCCGATGCAGGCCTGCCCGGCGTTGGAGAGCCCGCCCCAGAGTGCCGCCGCCGCGGCGGCTTCCAGGTCCGCGTCCGCGTCGACCAGCAACACGTCCTTGCCACCCGCCTCGACCAGCACCGGGGTGAGCGTGTCCGCGCAGGCGCTCAGCACCTTCTTGGCGGTGGCCGTCGAGCCCGTGAACGCGATCTTGTCGACTCCCGAACGGCACAGTGCCGCACCGGTTTCGCCCAATCCTGTCACCAGTTGCAGAACGGGGTGCTCGGGAACCACCTGCGCGAACGCGTCCACCAGCCACGCGCCGACGCCCGGCGTGTACTCGCTCGGCTTGAACACCACGGTGTTGCCCGCGGCCAGCGCGTAGGCGATCGATCCCATCGGGGTGAACACCGGGAAGTTCCACGGGCCGATGACACCGATCACGCCCAACGGCAGATACTCCACCGAGGCGCCGAGGTCCACGGCCATGAGACCCGTCGAAACTCGCTTACGCCCCAGTACTTTCCGCGCGTTCTTCGCCGCCCATGCCAGATGATCCAGGGCCATGACGATCTCGAGCTGTGCGTCCGAGGTCGGCTTGCCGGTCTCGGCGTGACTGAGCTCGGCGAGCTGGGGCAGTCGGCGCGCGATGATGCCGCGCCACCGGTCCAAGCGCTCGGCGCGTTCGGCGAAGCTCAGCCCGGCCCACCAGGCCGCCGCCGCGCGCGCCCGGGCAACGGTGTCCCCGACCTGCTCCGCGGAGTGCACCACGTGGGTGCCCACGCGGTCTCCGGTTGCCGGATCGAGTGAATCGAAGGTTGCGACGGCCTCGGTGCTCACGAATTCTCCCTGTGCTTCTCGGATTTCGGTCTCGGAGTTCACGAGCGGTCACCCCGGATCAGGTCCGCGGCCTTCTCGCCGATCATCACGGTCGCGGCATTGGTATTGCCCCGCGGCACGACCGGCATGACCGAGGCGTCCGCGATGCGAAGCCCGTCGATGCCGTGTACCCGCAGGCGCGGGTCGACCACCGACATCTCGCCGTTGCCCATCGCACAGGTCGACACCGGGTGATACAGCGTCTGGGTGGTGGTCCGAATGTGTTCTGCCAGTTCCGCGTCCGAGGCCGATTCGACCCGTCCGGGCAGAAACGGCCGGTCGAGCAGGCGCGCGAACGAGGGCGCGCGCACGATATCGAAGACGCGGCGGGCGCCCGCGATCACCGCGGCCATGTCGATCGGATCCTCGAAGTAGGCCGGGTCCAATTCCGGCTTCCAGGTCGGGTCCGCGGAGCGCAGGCGCAAACGGCCTCGACTGGCCACGTTCACGAGCGTGACTCCGGCGGTGAACATCTGCCCTATCGGCTCACGGAACCCGTTGTCGTAGAAACCACTGGGGGCGACGTGGATCTGAATATCCGGCGCCACCAAACCGGCACGGGATTCGAAGAACGCGCCGCCCTCGCCCACGTTGGAGGACAGCGGACCGCGCCCGGTCAGCTTCCACTGCATCAGGCGGGCAGGGGTGGAGAAGTCGGCGAGGTCCGAGGTGCCGCGGGTGTGCCAGATGAACGGCGTCACGGGATGATCGTGCAGGTTCTCCCCCACGCCCGGCAGATCCAGTACCGGGTCGATTCCGTGTTCGCGCAGCTGAGCGGCCGGTCCGATGCCCGAAAGCATCAGCAGCTGCGGGGAATTGATCGCACCGCCGGAGAGCACCACCTCGTGGTCCACGAAGACGGTGTGTTCGGCTCCGCGTCGCCGATAGCGCACTCCCACCGCCCGGGTTCCGTCGAGCACCACCCCGGTGACCAGTGCGTGGGTCTCGACCGTCAGATTGGGCCGGTCGAGCACCGGACGCAGATAGCCGTCCGCGGTCGACCAGCGCCGGCCGTTGCGGCAGGTGACCTGATAGCGGCCCGCGCCGCCCTGTTCGGCCCCGTTGAAGTCGGCATTGCGCTTCAACCCGCCCGCCACCGCCGCGTCGATCCACTCGTCGGTCAGCTCGTGGGTGTAGCGCCGATCCTCCACGTGCAGCGGCCCGGTGGAGCCGTGGTAGCTGTCACGCAGACTCGTATTCGTCTCAGCGCGAACGAAGTACGGCAGCACGTCGTCGTATCCCCAGCCGGTCGCGCCGAAATCGTCACGCCAGGAGTCGAAGTCGGCGCGATTGCCGCGGATGTAGATCATGGCGTTCATCGACGAACAGCCGCCGAGCGCCTTCATCCGCGGCCAGAACGCGCGGCGGCCACCCATATGCTTCTGGGCAACGGTCTCGTAGTTCCAGTCCCACTTGGTCTTGAACAACTGGGGGAACGCGGCCGGAATCTTGATCTCGTCGGCGTCGTCCGTCCCGCCCGCCTCGAGCAGCAGCACCGACACCGCCGGATCCTCCGAGAGCCGCGCGGCCAGCACAGCGCCCGCGCTGCCTGCCCCGACGATCACATAATCAAAGCGTCTTTGCCCGCTCACCGTTGTCCTCGCATTCGCCGCCCACGCCGTGATCCCGATCACAGCCCTACCGTCGAAGGCTAAAGCCGCCGGTCAACAGATCGACAGGTCCGGCCGGGCCGCTTTTTTGATATATTCGGCCAGTGCGCATCCTCGTATCGGGGCGCGCGTGAGCGTCCTGACCGCGCTGCGCGCACCCACCAGCGCCCTGCTGGTCACCCGCCTCGCCGCCGAGCAGGGCCTCACCGAATCGGACTGCCTGCGGCACAGCGGCCTGAGCGCCGAACACCTGCGCCGCCCGGGCGCGCTCATCACCGGCGCGCAAGAGATCGCCATCATCACCAATCTCCTCGACGCACTGCCGGACACACCGGGCCTGGGCTTCGCCGCCGGGCTGCGGTATCACGCCACCGCACATGGCATCTGGGGCTACGCCCTCATCTCCAGCCGATCGCTCCGCGACGCCATCGATGTCGGGCTGCGCTTTCTCGAACTGTCCTACTCGTTCTGCCGCATCTCGACCACCGAGTCCGGGCGCGAACTCGCACTGGTGATCACCCCGGAGGTCGACGATCCGCGTGTGGCCCGATTCGTCGCTGAACGCGACATCGGCATCATCGCCACCCTGCATCGTGATATCACCGGCCCGGAGGCCGAAATGCGCGGCGTTCGGCTGCCCTATGCCCGGCCGAATCCCCGAACAGCTCGTGAGATTTCCGAAACCCTCTCCCTCACACCGAATTACGGCCAGGACGGTTATGCGGCAGTATTCGACGCCGCGACGGTCGACGCGCCCCTCCCACAGGCCGACCCTTACACCGCCGCCCTGACCACCGATCAGTGCAGCGACCTACTGAGCCGGCGCCGCGCCCGCACAAGCCTGGCGGGCCAGGTCCGCGAGGTCCTGTTCGCCGGCCGGCGCGGGGCACTGAGCGAGACCGAAACAGCTACCGCCCTACACCTTTCGACCCGAACGCTGCGCCGGCAGCTGGCAGCGGAAGGCCAGTCCTACCGCACACTGCTCGACGAAGGCCGCAGCGCCCTGGCCTTCGAGCTGCTCTCCGGCACCGATCTGCCCACCGCCGCCATCGCGGACCGACTCGGGTACTCCGAGGCTGCGAGCTTCACCCGGGCATTCCAACGCTGGGCCGGGTCCACGCCGCTGCGCTGGCGGCACGCGCAACGGCGGGGAGACATCACGAGCTGATTCATCACCCCGCACAGCCCGCTTCGCAGGCGCCGACGCATCGCGGGCCGCTCTTCTCCTGCGCGGCCGGTCAGGCAACAGGTACAGGACGCCACTCCTCTCTGCCATCCCCGGGGCGCCGCCCGGTCGGCCGACGCTCCGGGGACCCGACCCGCATGCGCGGTACGACCGGTTTCCGCGAGCGCCCACGCCCCTCGCTACGGCGACCACGGGGACCTGGGTTCGTAGAGCACGGACACGCGGATTTCGGGACCGTTCTCCGGGTGACAGGGATGCGCCGGTGTCGGCGACCATGAATCCCGGAGGTGCGCACCGCGTGGACCGCCGACGTTCCGCACCATCCAGCAATCACTCCGCGACACCGCATCGCCCGCGACCGCGATTCGATCATCGGATCGTCCATGGACAGCGACCCAGAGTTCGCGCAGGCGAAGCCCGGCCCGAATGTGGCTTGCGCCGCAGCACGCGGCGAAGACGTTTTGCGACCCTCGTCCGGGGTAAATGTGAACAATGATTGTCGACGATCGACGACAACGACTGTGGTTGCGGCTACTTCGCGGCACACGGTTCCGGCTGGCGGTGTACACCCTGCGAGCTGCGTGGTCCGACCGCCTGTCGGACTGGGCGGCGAGCCTGACCTTCTACAGCATGCTGGCGTTGTTCCCCGCGGTCCTGATCGCGGTGGTCATTCTGGGGATGCTGGGAACCGCGTCCGGGAACCTGGCGTCGGTGCCCGGTCACCTCGGGCCCGACGAGGCCCAGACGGCCCTGACGGAGTCGCTGGAGAAGCTGCAGGCCGCACAGGCGTGGTCGCTGCCCGCGATCATCGTGGGTGTCGCGTCGGCGATCTGGACCGTGTCGAGCTACCTCGGAGCGTTCATCCGCGCGACGAACGATCTCTACGGGGTGCGCGAGAGCCGCTCGGCACGATCGACGCTGGCCCTGCGGCTGGTGCTGACCGGTGTGGTGGTCGGTGCGATCGTCGCGGCCGTCATCGGTTTCGCCCTGACCAACGGGTTCATCACGCGGTGGGGTGAGTTCGGCGCGACCGGCATCACCCTCGGGGAGATCTGGCGGTGGTGCCGGTGGCCCGCGCTGGCCGCCGCGATGAGCGTGGTGCTGGCGATCCTGTATTGGCTGGCGCCCAACGTGACCGGGCAGCGCTTCCGCGCGGTGACCGCGGGCAGCCTGTTCGCGGTCGGCGTCGGGATCATCGGGTCGACGGGCCTGTCGCAATATGTCGCGCACGTCGGGTCGTTCAATCGCCTGTACGGCACGCTGGCCGCCGCGGTGGTCGTGCTCGTGTGGATGTGGTTGGTGAACTTCGCGATTCTGCTCGGCGCGACTCTCGACGCGCAGATCGCCCGGCAACGCCTGCTCGCCGGTTCGGCGCAGCCGGACATAACGGAACCCTCTACGGTTCCCGCACAACCCGCAACGGCTCCGGCGTGAGAGCCGTTGCGGGACAACGGCTCAGCCGAGCTGCTGTTCGAACACCTGTGTGCCGCGGCCGGTAGCCGGATCCACCGTCACCACACGGAGATTCGCGGCGCTCGGGGTGAGGTCCAGCACCATGAAACCGAGTTTGTCCTGGCTCTCGTACAGCGCCTTGGTGCGATTGCGCGCGCCACTGCCGCTGCTGCCGCTGCCGCCCGCACCCGAGGTCTTCGCGGCCGCGCCCGAGACGATCTGGCGGGTGCCCTTGGTGGCGGTGGTCGGCTCGAGCACCTGGAGCGAATGGTCGTGGCCGGACAGGATGAAGTTGACCTTGCCGACGACGTGCTGCTCGAAGAACGTCTTGACCGCGGCGCCGGAGAACGGCGCGGGCAAGCCGTCGTAGCTGCCCGCGTTCCCGTGCCCGCCGTTGCTGAGGTAGGGGTGGTGGGTGCAGACGATCTTCCACTTGGCGGTCGACGCGGCCAGCGCCCCGTCGAGCCAGGCGCGCTGGGCGTTCATGTACGGGCCGTCGATGTTGAACTGTGGGTCGAGCACCGGCGGGATGATGGCCGCGAGCGGGGTGAGGTCCAGGACGAAGAACTCCACGACGGGATCTATGCGCAGCGTGTAGTAGCGGCTCGGCATCCACCAGCGCGGCGAGAACGCGTGGTAGGCGACCTCGAAGTTGCCGCGCGCCAGCCAACTCCCGTCCCCGGGGAACACCGAACTGGTGTCGTGGTTGCCGAGCGCCATGGCCCACGGGAAATCCAGTCCCGCGTTGGGGTTCTCGAACTTTGTCGCGAACTGGACGTCCTGATCGTCGTTGGGCCCGCTGTCGTAGATGTTGTCACCGAGTCCGACCGCCATCGAAAACGGTTCGCGCGCATGGAATTCGCGAGCGGCGTTGGCGACCGCGAGCTGGGTGGCGGACCCGGTGCCCGCGTCGCCGGTGACCAGAATTCGGGCGCCGCCCGGCCCCGGCAGCGGAAACTTGGTGACACCGGCCGCGACCGGCACCGCCTGCGCGGGACTCAGACCCAGTAGTGACGCTCCCGCCACCAGCCCGGCGACCCCGGCCGCGCCGGCCAGCAGTTCGCGGCGACCCATGTTCGGACCGTGGGCGGTGGAGTTGTGTGCTTGCTGCATATCTGGCAGACCCTTGCGACGTTGGAGTTCCTGCTGGTGGAGCGGTTCGACAGCCGGACTGGTCGTGCGTCCAGCGCCGAAAACGAGCCCATAGTATCGAGATGATCTCCGCGTGATCCGCGAATGAACAGATCCGGATCGCAAGTTGAAGCGTTGACATTTCAATTCGCACCCGGCCGGACGCCCGCCCCGGTTACCGTCGGAGCGGCACCCGGGTGCCGCTGACGACAACTGCGACGGAAAAGTACAGATGAAGCAAATGAGTTGGGCCGCAGCAACAGTGGCGATGCTGGCGATACCCGTCGCCACGGCGGCGACGGCGTCGGCCGCGGTCGACAATGTCAACCTGGTCCAGATCTACACCGGCGCCGGCGACTGCGAGGGATCGGGCAATACCTGCACGATCTTCGTGTCGACCAGCGGCGCGGACGCCCTGGCGCCGGTCACGATCACCTTGAACGGACAGCAGGTCGGCACGTTCACCCCGCAGGCCGGGTCCGAGGCCGGCACCGGGCTCGTCGAGCACATCCATCGCACGAAGCTGCCCGAAGGCATCTACAGCCTCACCGCCACGCAGGGGTCGTCGAGCAAGTCGACGACGGTGCAGAACTGCGGCAGGCAGCCGACCGGGAGTTCGACCGCCTCGGCCCAGTGCACGGGGAACAGCGCGCTCGGGGCTTTGCTGATGCCGCTGTTCATACTCAGCGGGTCCGGGAAAGCACAGCTCTGAGTTCTCGTCGAACGCCCTTGGCGGAGTTGCGCACTTGAACGTTCGTCGACCCGACCAGGTCAGACAACCGGCCCGCAGTGCACACCGAAACGCTCGCCCATCGTCTCGAGAGTCCGCCGGTTGTGTTCGCGGTCGCGCCGATGCGTCCGTGCGAAGTGCGCCGTGTCGGCCATGCGCCGGTGCATCGGGTACCACCGGTCGAAATCGAGCCCGCACCGCAGGAACACGGACGCGCCGAGTGCCTCGTAGATCAGGCTCAGGTTGTGGAGGTGCAGCGCCAGGCCGGAGTACGCGAGCGGAGCCGCGGTGCGGGTCCTGGCCCGCATCTCGTCCGCGTCGACCGCGTACAGCGGCACTTCGCGGAGCTTGTCACGGAACATCAAGTGGGTCAGGAAGTATCCGCCGAAGGAGAGGAATCCGAAAGTCGCCGAACGCGTTTGAATCGAGAGCACGGATCCGCTCGGCGACACGTACGGTTCGTAGGGGGTATCGGTGTGCAGTAGGTAGCCGGTGCAGTTCACGATCCAGCTGCCCGGCGGTGTCGTGACGGTGTCGCCGTTGCGGAACTCGAGCTCGACGCCGTTCGCGCTGTCGACCGCGTCCCGCAGGTGACCCATGACCACCGTGTGCAGTCCCGCGCGGATGGTCCGCTGCTCCGCTTCCGACAGCAGTCCGGCGAAGAAGTTGTCCGCCCGCGGGGTCACCGACAGCCCGGCGTGGGCCAGCAGCCAGTCCTGCACCTCGGCTTCGTTGGTGCCGTCGAATTGCCTTGCGATGTCCATGAACAGGCGGTTGGGCATGACACCGCCCCACCACCGGCGTGCGCCCGGCGGCACCATGCGATCGCGATCGAGGAAGACGGTCCCTGGCCCGGCGATCAGGTTGACGTCCCGGTTCGGGCTCGCCGCGATCAGCGCGGCCGCGGTGTCCATGGCGGTCTTGCCGCCGCCGACGATCCAGACGGGTGCGTCGCCGGCGGCGATGTCGCCGGCGCGCACATCGCAATAGTTGGGCGACACCGACCGCACCCGGGCGCTCGACACGGTCAACGGGTCCATCGGCGCGACGTTCACCCCGAAGGCCTTGATCAGCCTGGTGGCCCTTATCTCCAGCGGCAGCCCGTCAGGCCCGGTGCAGCTGACCCGCACGCCGTTCCCGGTCTCCTCGTGCGAGAGGTAGTCACACCCGAAGAACTCCTCGACGCGCACCCGCTGCCCGATGACATCGACGCAGTGCGCGAAATGGTCCAGAACCTCACTCCTGCTGGCGAGGTAGGACCGATCCTCGTGGAGAGTCCACTTGATATCGCCCGCGGTGAACAGCGAGTGCGGCTGATGCAGCCGGACGTACGGGTAGGCGTCGACCCACATGCCACCGGCCCGCGGGTGCCGGTCCACCAGAATGATCGTCTGGTCGCGGCTCAGATATCGGCTCGCGACGAACAGGGCGTTGAGTCCCGCGATCCCGGCGCCGACGACGCACACGTCGCAGGAGTGCGTGGGGATCGGATTCACGTCGGAAGATCTCATGGCAAACTCCCTGCTATCAGTAATGAGACCACCGGGTAGCAGGGCTGTCAACGGCGCGAATCGCCTGTTCAATGGCTGGCGGGATCGTGCGGCGTCGAGGCGGGTTGCAGTGTCCGTGCTCCGCGGTGAACGGGTTTCGAACCCACCCGGATTTGATGCTCAGATGCGCATATAGACCTACAGGCACGCAGGTCGAGGCACTCCCGGCTCGGCGCGCTGCCGACGAATGCGGTGTTCGAGCGCTCACCGCTCGAGATCCCCGATCGTGTCCACGCGATCGCCTACACGGCCATCCTGGTCGTCGTTCTGATCGCGGTGGTCACGACCACGGTGCTGTGACGACGGTGTCGGACCGACCTCCCGCTCGCTGACCCCTCGATCGGCCCGGGCGCGGCGGCGGTGTATGAGTGGCATCCATGACCGACATCTTCCTGTTCTCCTACGGAACCCTGCGGCTGCCCGAGGTCCAGCGCACGATCTTCGGGCGCGAACTCGACGGGCAGTCCGACGAGATCGTCGGGTACGAGCTCGGCGAACTCGTCATCACCGACCCCGCGGTCATCGCCACCAGCGGCAGCGACGTGCATCCGATCCTGCTGCCCGCACCCGACTCTCCCGGGGTCGCGGGAACCGTGTTAACGGTGTCGGAAACGGACCTCGCGGCCGCGGACGCCTACGAGGTCGCGGACTACACGCGGGTGCTGCTGCCGCTGCGGTCCGGCCGCAAGGCGTGGGTGTACGTCCTCGCCTCCGCCGCCGGCGGGCTGTAGCTCAGGGCCACAGCCGCTCTCGCGACCACGCGCCATCCACGAGGCGATAGGACAGGCGATGGTGACGGCGCGCGGGATCACCCTGCCAGAACTCCACCTCGGTCGCCTGCAACGCATACGAGATCCACTGCGCGGGAACATGACCGGGTGAACCCGCGAGAGCGAGCGCGGCGACGGCGAGTGCGTCGTCCAGTTCACTCGGATCGGTCATCGGCCCGCTCTGCCGCCCGGTCAGCGCCATCGCCCGCGAGCCGATCGGCCGTGCACGGAAGTCCGCCTCCGCGACATCCCTTCCGTCGGCGACCACCGGCCCCGACACCCGGACCTGCCGGACCAGCTGTGGCCAGTAGAAGGTCAGGGACGCCACCGGACGCTCGGCGAGCTCGCGGCCCTTGCGGCTCTCGCCGTGCACCGCGAAATGCCAGCCCGTGCTGTCGAGATCCTTCAGGATCAGCACACGGGCCGAGGGAATACCCTGCTCGGTCACCGTGGACAGGGTCATCGCGTGCGGCTCGGTGACACCGGATTCGATTGCGGTCCTGAGCCATTCGACGAAAAGCCCCGCCGGGTCGTCGGGAGCGGCAGACGTATCGAACGGTGGCGCTTCGCCTTTGAGTACCGGAAGCTCGCGCAACAGCTGTCGCACTCCGACCGGCGTCCCCAGAGCCGCTGTCCGAGAATTCCTCACGACCATATAGACATCTCCCCCGGGGCCGGATTCGACCGTCGAGCCGTCCCCACGACGATCATGCTCGCTGTCGCGGCGAAGCGCACCCCGGGCTCGGCGGTCTCCGGCCCGGAGGCAGACGCCACCGCTCCTCCAGGGGTTCGGAGTTCGATAGGTAGCGCGAAGGCCTCAGCACGCAATGATGCTGGTGCGCAACGATAATCGTGACTGATGCATCGGTACCGATCCGTCAGCACCCGATCACCAGCGGTTGCGCGCTTCCTCCGCCCAGCCGACGACATCGGACAGGTCCAGCCACCCGGCGTCCGCGCGCACCCGGCCCGCGAAATGACCGAAGCACTGGTGCGTCTCGCCCGCGACGACGATCAGGTTCGACGTCGCGACCCGCTCGTGGAACGGCCGGAACTCCACCTCGACCCGCTCCCCCGTGATCGACCACGGCGCCAGCCAGTTCGAGGTGTCGTACTCCCAGCGCAGCTCCTCACCGATCTTCTGGACGCGACCGTCGACCATGATCGCGTTCTCGGTGCTGCCCGTCCCCTCGGTCCACTTGCCGCCGAACTGGATTCCCAATCCCGGCCGCCAGCCCGCCGCCCAGTTCCACGTCATCGAGTACGGCCACTTCCCGCGGCCGTGGTCGAGCACCGCGAAAGCCTCCTCGATCGGATACACCTCCGACCCGAGGGTCAGCGTCCCGGACGCGGGCCGCCCGACATCCTTGACGGTGTACTGGAAACGCCGCTCGCTCCATGGCACCACCACACCCAGCGACTCGTGACCGGCCGGCCGCGGCACCCGCACCGAGACCCGCACGCCGCGGGCGCTCGCCTCGACGGCGCTGCCCGCCTCGTCCTCCCGCAGTTCGATCTCGACCCCGCCACCACGCGCGGAGGTCACACCCACGCCGCTGCGCTCGGCCAGCACCGTGCCCCGGGCCAGCGGCACCACCGCGTCCCGCACGGTCTCCTCGCCGGTCTCCCGGTCCAGCACGTAAATCCCGTGCACCCCCGCGTAATCCAGCGAGGACGCAACTATGCCGACGATGTGGCTCGGCGTGACGATCCCCCAGTACTCCCACCGTTTGCACCGCCCCCAGCCCCGCAGGTTGGCCCGGTGCAACGGCTGCCGCGTCCACCCGACCGCCGCCGGGTTCAGCCCGCCGTCGGGTCGACACAGGTCGACCGGCGCGGTGATCTCACGCTCCAACTGTGCCTCCGACCGCTCACGGCGCTGTCACGCGCACGATGTGTGGACACGTCCGCGTGTTCGAGGACCGCGCCCGTCTCGCACAGTACGCGGCGCTACGCCTGGCCCGAGGGCTCGCCCTTCGTCGCCGACGGCACGCGCTCTCACGGGAATCGCGTCGGCTTCGGGGGCTTGGCTTCCGTCGGATGGAAAACGTTGTGCCCGAGAGGGCTTCATGAGGTCCGGCGTGGCTCAACTGGGCTGTAGGCGGCCAAGAAGAGATCGATTGCCGCGTCGGCCGCGTTGGCGGGTGGGGCATCGGCATCGAGGATCCGGGCATTCAGGGGCGCGCCCACGACCAGCCAGGTGAGCTGTTCCGCTGCCGTCCCGGGGTCGGGGATCCGCAGCATTCCGCGCGCGTCCAGTGCACGTAGCGTCGCCGCGAGGTCGGTGAGGTTCCTGCCCCAGCTCTCGTGCAGATAGGTCTGCCCGATCTCGGGTCTGCGGGCGGCCTCGGCGGTGACCAGGCGGCGCATTTCGACCACCACCGGCGAGAGCACGCCCGCCAGCAGCGTTCGCGCCCAGGCGAGCAGGCCCGCGCGGATGTCCTCGGCGGACTCCAGCGCGGTCAGCGCGGGCCGCATCGCGTGGCGACCGGCGGCCGCCCAGTCCTGCACGACCGCGGCGAACAGCCCGGCCTTGGACGGGTGTTCGCGGTAGAGCGACGCCTTGGAAATCCCTGCGCGGGAAGCGATCTCGTCCATCGACGCGCCCGCGAACCCGAATTCCAGGAACACCTCACGGGCCACGGCCAATAGTTCGGTGCCGGATTTCCCGGACGGACGGCCACGGCGTGCACTGCTCATGACGGGCATTTTAGTACTTGACAGTACTCAGAAGGAATTCTATTTTAGTACTACCCAGTACTAAGGAGTGTCGCCATGATCGTCGTAGCCGGCGTGGTAACCGCAGCGATCGTCTCGTTCCTGGTCAGCGCGATGCTGTACGCGGCACCGCCCGTGGCCGCGCTGATCTCGCGAACGAGCACCCCACGGCCCGGAATCGGCGTGCCGGCACAGATCGGATTCGTGATGCTGCGCGGACTCGCCGCGGCCGCGGTACTCGCGACGTTGCTCATCGTCGGTGACCGGCATGGCGTCGGATCCGGGGCCGCGCTGGGCGCCCTGGTCGCGGTCCTGCCGGTGACCATCCTCAGTGGCGCCGTCGTCCACGAGAACGTTCCCATCCCGACCGCGCTGGTTCACATGTCCGACTGGATCCTCAAGCTCGTGATCAGCGGCGCGGTACTCGGACTGTTCATCTGAGCCGAACTCGACAGGAGCATCATGACCACCGCACCTGGACCACTCGACATCACCTTCAACGCCGTCCTCGGAAAGGTTCGGGCGGGCGACACGTGGACGTGTGTGCAACTCCCCGACTCGGCCCGCATATTCGGGACCCGGGGGTTGGTCAAGGTGAAAGGGACGGTGGACGGTGTCGCATTCACCTCCTCGTTCATGGCGCTCGGCGACGGCACCCACAAACTTCCCGTCGCCGCCGCTATTCGACGGCAGATCGGGAAGGGTGACGGGGATGAGGTCACCGTGCGGCTGACCGAGCGATTATCTTGAGCGGCTGTTTATTTCGTGGTTCAGGCGCTCATCAGGGTCGAGCAGACACCGTCCGCGCAATGATGTCCGCAGCGACGCGGTCTGGAACTTCGATGTGCGGGCAATGACCTGCGTCGGCGTACTCGACCAAGTCGACATCGGGTGGATCGCGCCGCAGTTCGGTGGCGATCGCCGCGCCGGAGACCGGATCTCGCATCCCCCACAGGAACGAGAGCGGAACATCGGTGGTGGCCATCGCGGTTTCGAGGCGCTCACGGTTCGCCGCGCGTTCCGGGATGTACCGCAGCAGGCGACGGTGAATGTCCCGGCCAGGAGTGCCGGTGCGCAGTGCTCGGTAGTGCAGCGCCGCGACGGCGGGGTCCAGCGGGTGCGAATCCGAGAACACCTCGCTCCACGACCGAATGAACAGTCGCTCGTTGAGCGCGTATGCGAGCAATTTGCCGATGCCGGGTACGAGGGTCAGCTTCTGAATGGGTCGCGGGCGGTACAGCCGGGCATACAGCCCGTGGTTCAAAAGCACACACCGCGTGATCGTGAATGTCTTGACGGTGCGGGCCACCAACTCGGCGGCGACGATCCCGCCATAGTCGTAAGCGACCACCGACGTGTCCTGGATTTCGAGCTTGGCCAGGAGAGCCTCGACAAGGTCCGCCTGCTCGAAAATGCTGTACCGGTGATCGGCCGGTTTCTCGGTCGCGCCGTAGCCCAGGAAGTCGAAGGCCACGACGGTATGCCGTTGGGCCAACCCCGGTTCCAGCTCCGCCCATTCGAACGACGACGCCGGAAATCCGTGCATCAGCAGTAGCGCGGGCCCGCTGCCCGAGACACGGACGAATACTCGCCGCCGTGCCCCGCGAACAATCAGTTCGATCATCTCGCCGCCGTCGTGCCACCGGCGCAACGCATCTGGTTCGGACACCATCACTGCCTCTCCCACCGCGCACGACACCGTGTCGGGCGCGCCCGTATCGTCACAGTCATGGGTGGTGGGGCGCTTCCAGAAACATGTGGTCGATCGTGACGCCTATGGCATGGGTGCGGGACGGGCACTGCCTCTACCTGGGTCCGCCACCGAGGGGCGACTTCCATTCCACCGCGACCGCGCAACTTGTCGTCGGTGTGGACGCGCCGGTGGTTTTGCAGGCCGACGGACTACCGGATATCGCTGTCGGCAGCGCGGTGATTCCGGCTCGCACGACCCATCGGGTTCATGCGCTTGGCGATTGCGTACTGCTCTGCTATTTCGACCCGGCAGGGAACCGGTCCGCCCGAGATTTCGCGAGTCTGCGGGATATGCACGGGCCCATGGGAATCGGCCACCCGCGGGAAGAATTGTTGATCGACGCGGTTTCCCACAGGGCGGTCGACGTCGATGCCTTGCTGGGGTTGGCGAGCCTGCCGGACGGGCGCCCGATCGACTCGCGAATCCCGTTGGTGGCCGGGCTGATTCGAGCCGATCCCGCGCTGGCTCATCGCGCTGCGGCCCATGCGGCGGATCTGGGTCTGTCGACCTCCCACTTCCTGCGGTTGTTCGGCGAACAGACCTCGACCAGCTACCGCCGATACATCCAGTGGGCTCGGATAGTGCACGCCGCCACCGCGGTATCGCGCGGCTGCGACTTCTCCCGCGCGGCGAGCGATGCCGGGTTCTCGTCGCCTTCGCACTTCAGCGATGTCTTCCGAGCGGTGTTCGGGGTCACCCTCAGTTCGTTGGTGGGGTCGGGTCTTCAGTTCGGGTGATCAGCGTTATGGACTTCGAGGTTCGCCCGTCGACGTGTCGGTCCGCACTCCCGGCCGTCGCGAACCTGCCGAATCGGCCGTGCCGAAGGGGCCGCGATGCCGAGGAGACTGGCGATCCGTACGGTGATCATCCATGGACCTCGGACTCGCCAATCTGATCAATCCTCGCCTCCTGCCTCTGGTTGACGACTCACGCTCGTTCTACGAAAAGCGCACCGCCGGAAGAGGTCCCAATGGCGTGGAGGAGCTGCGCGCGATGCGGGCCGGCGCCGCCAAGCCTGCCGTCGCGAGTCCGCCGCCTGCGGAGGGGCTCGCCACCGCAAACGGACGCACCGTCCCGGTGCGGATCCACACTCCGGTGAACGCCGCGCCGAAAGGCGTGTTCCTGGAACTCCACGGCGGCGGCTTCTACATGGGTTCGGCCGCCGGCAGCGACGTAGCCAACCGCCGCCTCGCCGATGCCCTCGACGTCGCGGTTGTCAGCGTGGACTATCGCCTCGCCCCCGAACATCCCTGGCCGGCCGCTCCGGACGATTGCGAGACCGCCGCACTCTGGCTTGTCGAGAACACGCAGGACCGCTTCGGCACGACGAAGCTCGCCGTCGGCGGGTTCTCTGCCGGTTCGACACTCGCGATGACGACTCTGCTGCGCCTGCGCGATCGCGGGGTAAGCGAATTCACCGGCGCCGTACTGCAGTTCGGGACCTACGACCTGAGCGCCCAGACGCCGGCCGGACGCCTGATCGCCGACGAATACTTCCTCGCGGCCTACGCCGGGTCGGCTCCGGATCGCACGCACCCGGACATCTCACCGATCTACGCCGACCTGTCCGGCCTGCCGCCGGTCCTCATGGTCGTCGGAGACGGCGACATCCTGCTTCACGACAATCTGGCCATGGCTGCACGATTGTCGGCGTCCGGGACGGAGGTGGATCTCCGCGTCTATCCTGGCTCACCCCACGGGTTCACGGGCCACCCGACTCGGATAGCGCAGGCGGCGCTTGATGACATCCATTCGTGGCTCGACGGGCGTCTAAATTCGACGCTCTAGCGGCTGCGGATTACTGTGCTCGAGAGGGCCTGACCGAAATTGATTGTCTGCCGAGGAGTCTCGTTTGCTCGAGCTTCAAGCGAGCGAAGCGGTCCCTTGTGTAGTCGTGTAACTCCTGTGCCGGGAACTTGATGTTCGAGGCATAGCTTCCCAGGTCGCCTTCCGACCAACGAGCGAGCGCGACTTCGTACCCGGACACGTGAGCACAGAGCTCGAGCAGAACGGGGGGCATCTCGGACTCGAGAAGAAGATCTGCTTTGGTGACGACGACTTCGCGCATCGCTTTGATGTTGGGTATGAACACGGTTGTCGCCCACGATCGCCACTCAGCCAGATCCTGCTCGGCGGGCACATCCACGTCACAGATGGGGCAACGGCCATCCGCCAGTGCGAAACCGGCGTGAAAGGCGTCGAACGTGCGTTGATTCGCCTCCATCAGCGCAAGGAGGGGGCCGTAGAACTCGCTCAGCTGCTGGTTGATTCGCGTCAGGCGAGCCTGCCGCTGACCCATGCGAAGGCTGTTCAAGTACGTGGCCAGATAGCCGACGAACGCCAGCCCGACGGTCATTCCCACTTTGACCATAGGAACAATGATAGAAGAGTTCAGCACAGACAATCCTCACGATTTGCACTGCGCCGCAACGATTTCGATCGAGAAGCTGTGCCGCATCGGCCATTGAAGCGGAGTGACCGCGTTTCAGGCCGTGCGGGCTTTGCCCCCTGGTGCGGCATCTGCAGCTGAGACCATGGACACATGAACGAGCACGGCGCCCCGGTCCTGTACGCCCTCGTAACCGGCTCACCGCCCGCACGCGACGTCGGCAAGCTCGTCGCCATCGCTCAGGCCGACGGCTGGGACGTCTGCGTCATCGCCTCGCCGGATGGCAAGCGGTTCATCGATGTCGACGCTCTCACCGTCAAAACCGGCCACCCCGTGTACAGCGAGTACGCGGAGTTCGAGCAGCCCGGACTGCTGCCGGCGGCCGACGCGATGATCGTCGCACCCCTTACCTGTAACTCGCTGGCGAAGTGGGCGGTCAGGATCGTCGCACAACATTATTCGAGGAGTGAGAACTCCTTGCGAGCCGAAGATGCCGAGATCATCTGCACGGGTGCAGTATTCGCACGCAGCTCCGTGATCAACCAGTGGCGCTATATTCGGCGCGACTCGATCTGACGCAACGCGTCCACTACATCCGACGCAATCTCGGTATCCTCAAGATGCCGCTCGATCACAGCACGAGTTCGGTCATCCCCGATCGTGCTCAGTGCATACAACAACCCGCGACGTGAACTCTGCATGTGTTTACCCACAGCAGAATTCAACTCCACCCAATGGTCCAGCGCCCATTCAAACAGTGCTTGGAGCTCAAGTGGATACACCCGCTCCAGCATCTGATAGGCAGACGTGCGGCCGTTTCTGGACCAGCTCTGCGCGGTGTGCAGTCGCAGCAATGCGTCGACGGCAGTAGAGCGAAATTCACCTTGCAATTGGCGCCACACCTCTGGATCGGGGCCAGCCTCAGCCCCGACGAGCAATGGGAAGATGAGCTCATCGATCAGGCGCCATGTGCGGGCAATGTGGTCATCGGCTGCTGATGTGGAAGCAGGAAGGCTATCCTCGATCACCGCCCATCCTCTCATCGCTTCCAGATGTGCGCGTACGCCCTCATGCGAGACAGCGCAATCACTCGGCGGGCTCGCAACGATATGCGCGATCAGCTGCACGTGCGCAGGCTCGGCAACGTCAATATGGTCCGCAATTCGCGCAACGGCCCAGTCCCGCATGATCGAACCGAGAGAATCCTCATTAGCCAGAGCAACTGCGCACAGTTGTATCAACTGCCGCGGTGGGAGCGACCCGATCACTTCCGACACCGGACCGAAAATCGCCTCGTCCTCGAACTGCCGACACAGGATCGATCGAGCCAAGCCGCTGGCATCAGGATTGTCGGGATCGTTCAGGACACTGTCAATCTCCGCCAGGATATCCTCCTCGGTGCCGATCGGCTCGATCGCACCACACGCAGCCAGCGCCTCCACACGCAAGCTCGACAAAGCCCAGTTGCCGCGAGTATCTATCTCTTCGAGCAGCTCGAGCAAGCGCCTCCGCGCCGACTCATCGTCGGCCCGGCGAGCACCCGAGCCTGCCGCCTCCAGCGCCTCCAGTCGCAAGTGATAACCACCGACGGTCCAGGCATCGGAGAAAAGATCTGGCAGGATCTCCGAGTCCTGCTCGCTGACCGGGTTCAGAACAATTAGCGCAGCCGACAAGCGGCACCAGCGAGGTGGCGCCGAAGTAGCGAATCGAAGCAGACACGCACGCGCCGACTGGTCCGAGCGACCCCACATCTGATGACGCACCCCGTACAGCGAGCGCAACACGATGGTTCCCGGCAAGTCTCCCACCACCAGTGTCTCGCTCGATGCACCTATGCCTCCCGCGAGGGACAGTCCAGGGGTACAGGTGCGAGCCACGACGGGCGAGATTGGGTCGGTAACGCCGTCGCGTTCCAAGGCTATGATGGCTTCGGCAACAACGGAATCAGTCGTATCCAGCAACGCGCAAACTTCTTGAACCAAAACACCTTCGAACAAACACCGACCTGCCGCTTGCAGGAGCGCCGTTTGCGTCGCATCGATCGGCGGCCGCTCCCAGTGGCCACCGAACATGGCAGACCTATCCGTGTCGTGCTTGAGAAAGAAGCTCGCCGCAGTGGTGACCGCGGTCAGTGTGCTCAGCACACGTCGAATCTCGCCGAGCACGCGCAGTTCAGTCGCCGGACCATAGCCACCGCAAGCGGCTTTCGCGAGCAGGTCTGCTCGATGGCTGGCGACCAGCGCCTCCACACGCCGTGCAGGGTCAGGTTCAATCTCGAATACCAGGTCACTCAGGTCGGTCAGTGAGGCCAAGTGCAACGCCTCGCCCAACGCGTGTCCATCGTTCGCAGCATAGGTCAGATGCTGCGCAGCCAGGAAACGCGCCAGGCTCTCATGCGTGAAGGACACACGTTGGGGACCAACCCGTAACAGCTTGCTGCGCAGCAGAATATCGACTTCGCTGGCAGTCACAGACCGCCCTAACTCGGCGAAGGTGGCCGATCGTAGTTGGTTGAGGTGCAGGGACAAACGCATCCCTTTGTGCATTGTCACCGCCAACGCCCGCAGTTGATCACGTTCAACCTCAGAGCCACTCAGACGCCGCAGGTAGGTGTCGACGACATCGACCGGCCCGGCATCGGGGGCAAGCTCGCTCGCGCATTGAGATGCCATCGCAAGCTCCCACGCGGTAGTGAACCCCTCAGTGCCGTGCAGTTGCGGCGCACCGTACGACTCAAGTAGGAGATGCCGTTCACGCTCGTCAGGAATCTGACTGATCAATTGCCGAGAACTCTCGATCGGCGGCTGATGCTGATCAGTGACAACCACCGCGCAGGGATGGAGGTTCCGATAGGCACGCACACCTTCGAGCAGCATCCTTTGCTGATCAGCAGTGCATTCCCCGAGGCCGTCTAGAACAACGACGGGAACCTGACCGTGGCGCTGCGCCCAAATGAACAAGTCGTTCCACCGATGAGAGGTAAATCGTGCGACCGCCTTCGCCATCGCGACGCTGAAAGTGTCACCCTCGTAATCCCGACACGAGAGCCACACCGGCACAGCATCGATACGCGTTCGTTGAAGCACCGCGTGCCGCACGGCGTGAGTTTTCCCAGTACCACTGGCTCCGCTCACGGTGACCACGTCCCCCGCAGCTATGCATTCGCCAAGAACATCGACCGCGCTGATATTGTGTCCGGACTCGTCGCACATGCGTAACGGCACCAGACCATGCAAGTCGCGCTCCAGATCCGCATAGAGCCCGCTACGATAACTTGCCAGGGCATTCACGTCCGCCACAGTGGCGTTGGCCTCGTCGCGATTCTGTTGCTCGGCATAGAGTCCCAAACTTTGGGCAACGACCTCCATCTCAGCAGCGTTCCAGCCCGGCGGACAGACACCATTGAGTTCGAGCCTGTCGAGCAGCTCGGCATAGGAGCACATCGAGACATGCCCGAGCGGCTGTATGCGGGACGCTCGTGGGATGTGTGGCTGAAAGCAAACGACGGTATCGATATGACGGAAAAACGCCGACTGCGGCATGGGAAGCTCTGCCGCACGGGCGATTCGCCGCAGGTGATCACTGATGGCGAACGTCGTATCGAGCGCTTGCCGCGATGCATTGCTTACCGTACGAGACTGTCCACCAGGTAGATGCTGCGTCCAATGCCCGTTCGCCGGCCCATCGAGAGGCGACCGCGTGTCCCAGGTCTTCAACTCCACATGAACGAGGCGGTGCCTGGTCCAGATAACGCAGTCCACCTGGCGAGACAGTCGCTCAGGGTCGGCGATAAAATTGGCCAGTACGATCGCTACTACGCCGCGGGCCTCCAGATCAGCACGAAGCCGCCGGAAGAAGCGGGCCTCACCGGGCTCGCGCACAGGTGCGCCAAGAAAGAAGCGTGTCATGTCGCCATTCGACCGGGGTAGCACGACGCTACAGGACTGTTGCGCTAACGGATGACAGTGTCTCACCCACCTATGACATGACGCTCAGATTCCCTCACCAGGAACAACTTTCGCGAACCGTCTGCCGCGATCGGTCCCCGAACCAGCATCAGCCCAGCTGGGAGAAGAGGGCATCCGACTTGCTGACAGCTACATGGGTTCGATGCCCTGCCCGATGGGTGGTAGCCGAGGTGAAGTACTTCGACGCGAGGTCTCAGACGCGGCGTGGCAGCAAGACGAAGAGAGCATCCACACGCTGGCGAGACGGTTCGGGTGGTCGATCGTCCTGAGGCGCGTTCGCTTTCGCACCTGTCTCCCACGCCCGCGACTTCAGGCAGGGTACGACACTCTGGTCCGCAACCGATACCGCGTCGCTTCCATGATCAATCGATTGTTGCCGACACTACGGCATACAACGATCGTCCCTAGCTCTGCCGTCCCGTTTCATCGTCGAATAGCACTGCGTCATACAGCTTTTCGGGGCGGTCGGTTTCCACAGCCGTTGTACCGTCGGATGATATGGGAACTGCGCTTCTGGCAGCGTCATTTGCGATGGCGGGGATCGTGATCGGTCGATTCTGGGATACGCGGACCGAATCGGTGCGCTGGCAACGAGATCAGCGGGCGGCCGGCTACCGCGCCCTGGCTGAACAGTTCCAGCTGGTATGCGAAATGCTGCGGGCGTTGGCACTTACCAATCCGGCCGCCGTGGGTTACACGGACCGAATCGACGAGATTCGCCAGAGCGTGTATCAAGGCTGGGACAGCGCCTACACGGCTGTCTGGCTATACGGATCACCCGACGTGGTCACTGTGGCAGCCGACCTGGACGCCGAGGTGACCCGCCTGTTTTACCGCGTCGGCGAGCAACACCTTGATGTCGCGGAGTGGCAGCAAGCACGAACGGCGGCGCGTGAGGTGTTCGAGAAGTTCATCTTCGCAATTCGCCGCGAAATCCGACTGCCACAGGTGGATGCTCGCTTCTTCTCGTACGTCCACAACCCCGCTGGATCCGGCTAGAACCCCGGGACTCGCTCCAGACTCAGACCGGAAGCGAACTGGTGCGAACCCTCGCCGCCCTGGTTCGACACCTATCGCGGCGCCGGGCCGACCTTCGCGGTGGTGGTCGCACCTTGACGAGCCTCGACACGCGCAACATGCGGTTCGCTAGTGCACGTATCTGGCACGAAAAAGGCTGGCCAGCCACGAAACCGTGTCTGACCAGCCTTTTATCTGTGGTCCCAGCTGGGATCGAACCAGCGAGAATAAGGTTCGCGAATCTGATCGCTATCGGTAGAATATGGCCCTGAACAGCACATATAGGTGTCGCACAACATTGCAGAGGTAGGTACACGTAGGCAGGTTTGGGCTACGCTATTGCACGTATATTGCACGCGCATCGCACAGGATCAGGACACGGAGGGACCATGTCACCGGCAGCGAAGAAGCCCAAAGCTCGCGCCCCGCGGCGAGACTTCGGCCGCATCCGCAAGCTCCCGTCCGGGAGATTCCAGGCCGGATACCTCGGACCGGATCTGCAACTGCACAACGCCGAGAACACCTTCGATACCAAGGCCCGCGCGGAAGGATGGCTTGCGGACGAACGCCGACTCATTGACCTTGACATCTGGAAGCCCCTGAACGCGCGCTCCCCCGAGCCGGCCGAGATCGCCGACGCGATCCTGTTCGGAGAGTTCGCGGAGAAAGTCATCGATACACGGGTCTCACGGCAGGGCAAGCCCTTGGCTCGTAGAACCAAGGACTCCTACCGCTACCTGCTGCGCACACACTTGAATCCGACCTTCGAGCAAACCCCGATCACCGACATCACTCTTGAAATGGTGCGCGACTGGTATGTCGGAGTGTCGCGGATCCGCACCACGGGCCGGAAGGCCAAGCCCGAGACCAAGGCAGCCAGTGACGTTCCCACCGCGCGGGCACGCGCGTACGAAGTCATCCGCATGGTCATGAACGTCGCCGCGGACGACGGCCTCATCGACAAGAACCCCTGTCGGATCAAAGGCGCCACCGCGATCCAACCCGCGCACGACGCGACGGTCCTTCAGCCTCAGGAAATCTCAGCACTGGCCAACGCCATGCCTGCCGAGCTCCGAGCATCGGTGTTACTCGCGGCCTGGTGCGGGCTTCGCCCATCGGAAACGTTCGAACTGAGGCGCCGGAACTTCAACGCCGACTGCTCCATCATGTCCGTCTCCCACGCTGCGACCTATCGTGAACGCCAAATAGTGGTCGACCGCCCCAAAGCCGGATCGACCGGCGAAGTTGTTGTCCCCCAGCACATTCGCTCCGCGATCCGTGCTCACTTAGCGGAGCATGTCGACAACAAGCCGGATTCTCTTCTGTTCCCGGACCCAGACAACGGTGCCACCATGCGCGAGTGGATCTACCGCCGCATCTTCACGAAAGCCTGCGCCCAAATCGGCCGCAAAGGATTCCGTCCCGCGGAGCTCCGGCACACGGGTGGCACTGTCGCGGCGCAGGCAGGCGGCACACTGCCGGAGGTTATGGAACGCCTCCGGCATAAGACACCACAGGCCGCCATGCGGTACCAAAAGATCGCAGCCGGTCGTGCCCAAACACTCGCCGACAACATCTCCAAGCTCGCCCTCGGCCCAAACACCGTACCCGCGCGGAACGAATGAGCCCCCAGCCACCAAAACAGGCGGCCCTGCGTTAACGCGGCTCTACGGTCGGCCGCGCCGCACTCCTGGTGGAGGCTGGCGGTCGTAGCCGTGAAGGAACCCGCCTCCAACGGAGGTAGGGGGTCCATAGAATTTGAGCGTCAACCCGTCTCCTCGAAAAGTACCGACGCTTGCGATCGACGGACTGAACACTGCCGACGGCAGGAGCACGAAGGGCGTGTAGACCGCAGGCGGTGGAAGGAGTTTATCGGGATCGTCGCTCGGGGACTCGACTGCGGGCCCGGCCCCTGATAGGTGGAAGTAGATCCCGATCTCCGGCTCCTCGGGCGCGAGAATCACCGACACAACGTTCTCACCCACCAGTTTTGAAATCGCGCCCGTTTCCCGCACAGCATCAACCATGATCGACCGGAATCGCTCCGGCGACTCGTCTCCCTCCGCTTTGATCCGCTCCCGGGCCCGCTCGATAATTGGTTCGTGTCTATCACCGGCGGCGTTCAGCGCGTAGGCATTCCACGATGGTCTCCGCCCGGGGTCTCCTACGCTGTCCCACCCATTCTTGTTGAATTCAACCTGGAAGGTGATGTGCCGCCACGTCGGCTTGGTGAACTGGAGCCCGGAACCTATCAGAATCAGTTTGTGCTTCTGAGCGGCCGAAGGCAGCCGCTTGAAGGCAGCGTCCACGCCCTCGACAATCCGTCGACCGATCTCCTCGAAATGGATCGATAGAAGCTGGTCACGCCCCCGCATCAGAAACCCGCCATGCGAAAGATCGCTGACACCAGACACGGCCTCAGCAATGAACTGATCCGTTGGGCGACCGTCGAGGTATGCCACTCCTGTGTACCCCAGTACGAGCCAGCAATCAGAACCGACGATGACGATCGTCTTGTTCGCCCGCCTATCGTGCTCAACAACCACGCCGCCGCGTCCGTACGTCACAAGTTGATCGCTTGCGTGAAACGCATGATTCCGAGCCACAGCGGTCAGAAGAAGGGTCACTCAACGATGATAGGAGGACAGGGACGTCCTCCACGGGGCGCGGCCCGGTCAGTACCTGCTCCAGGCGAAGCCTAACGGCCAGCACGCTCGACCAGCCCGAGAGTACGAGCGTAAGTGACCGGTACGAGCCGTTTCGCTCCCCAAACAACTCTCGCATCGAGTTGCGGGAGGACGTACAACTGCCCGCGATCGTGGCCGTCAAGGGCTATGCGCGCTACCTTCGCTGGAGACATCCCGATCCACTTCATCAAGGTCGCCGCCAGCTCGGCGGATCCCGCTGCGATGGCAGGGTTTTCGTTGATCCTGGTCTTGACCAGAGTCGGGCACACCGCGGTGACTGTGATGCCGGTGCCGCTGAGTTCTGCGGCGAGGGTCTCCGACAGGGCGAGTACGCCGGCCTTGCTGACGTTGTAGGCGGCCATCCGTGGGCCAGCGGCGAAGCTCGCGGCGGACCCTACGTTGATGATGCCGCCGGTGCCGAGTTCGTGGAGGCGGGGGACGAAGGTGTGGCAACCATGGATGACGCCCCACAGGTTGATGTTCAGAGTGTGGTGCCAGTCTGATAGCGGTGTTTCGCCGATAGGTGTTCCGCCGGTACCGATTCCGGCGTTGTTGATCACCAGTGCGGTGGGATTGTCGAACCATCGTTCGGCGGCGTCGGCCAGGTCGACGACCGCATCCAGGTTCGATACATCGCAGGGGTGTGCAAGTGCGCGGCCGCCCGCGAGGGTGATGAATGCGGCGGTGTCTTCGGCGCGGCGCGTGTCAATGTCCGAGCAGACGACTCGGCAGCCGCGGCGAGCCAATTCCAGAGCGAACGCGCGCCCGATGCCGCTGCCTGCGCCCGTGACCACAGCATCGATGTCGCGAGTGCGGTGTGCATTGCCGGCGAATGGAAAAAGTCTCATCGAATACCTCAGGTGCTGTGACATGTGCTGGGCCATTGCATATTTCGTTGATCAGCGTGAAGGAAGGGCACCTTCCATGCCGCCGACGTCGGTGATCTGCCACGAAGAGTTCTTGTCCACGGTGACGGTGTAGGTGACAGTCGTTTGCGTGCTGTCCGGAGTTTGCGCACTCGTCGAGGTGACGTTGAGGAAGACGTTGACCTTGTAGATTCCGTTGGTTTCGGAGGCGACCGCGGCGTCGATCGCCGAACTCGTCGAGGTCCATTTCAGAGGTACCAGGAGCTGTTGCAGCTTCGGCGCGGTGGCATCGAACTTATTGGCCAGCTGTGGCGCTGTATTGGCTTTGAGCTTTACCAGCCAGGGATCGACGTCTTGGTAGTTGATGCTCGAGGCGCCGACGGCGTAGTCGGTGGCAACCTGTTCGGCACGCCGCTCGTCGGCGGTGCGGTCGTTTTGGCTGTTCAACTCACTGCGGGCGGACCACAGAAACCCACCGAGAACGCAGGATGTCACTATCAATCCAGCGATGAGCATCCCGAGGATACCGGTGGACCTGTGGAACGAAATGGTCTTCTCTGCTGCCATGTTGTGCTCCAACCTTGTTGCGCCCCAGTACAGCTCGGAGCTATTTCACGTTGATCTGCAGGTGAACGGCTCCGTCTGCGGATGTCGCGTTCAATGCCTGGGCTATCAGGCTGCTCAAGTCGATCGGCGGGATCGCCGCGGTGGTGGTTGCGGCGAGCGGCTGGATGACCGGCGCCAGTTGTTTGATGTCGGGGCCGACTTCGTCGATGTAGGTGGTGAGTTTGTTCAAGAACGGGATGACGCCATCGCCGGTCGTGTAGTCGTCCGGGACGTTGCCGATGACGGCGAACCGGGCGATGGCGTCGACGACTTCGCTGACGCGTACTCCGAACTTGCCCCAGCGAGGGCCGGCCGCATTCAGGGAGGGACCGGTCCATTGCATGTCGGATCCGATGGCCTGCAAATCGGTTAGCAGACCGCGTATTTCGGGGGTCCGGCTCAGTATGGTCGCGGCGAGCAGGTTTGTGGATCGGGACAGGGCAGGCATGACGGTGTCGAGTCCGGACAGCCCGGAGCTCACCGTATGCACCAGCGAGGTAATGGCTTCGGGGTGAAGTTGGTTCATCAGATTGGTGACTGTGCGCGCGACATCGGGGATCGACAGCGGCATCTGGATTGTGGCGGTGTCAATACGCTGGCCGTCGGTGAGGAACGGGCCTCGGGAAGTGGCTGGCCGGAAATGGACGTACGGTTCGCCGAGCGCCGAGAGGTTCTCGATGGTCACGGTGCTGGCGGTGGGGATCCGGTAGTGGTCGTCGATACGCAACTCGACCTGAACGCCGACTGAGGTGGTCTCTACCGAGGTGATTTCACCGACCTTCACTCCGGTGAGCAGTATCGGCGAATGGGGGCTGAGGCCACCGGAGTTGGTGAGCTGCATGGTGGCGTGCGTGTAGTCGGTGAACCAGTCGACGCGCGCAACTCCGAAGGTGAGATGACCGATTCCGGCGGTCAGGATCACCAGGATCGAAGTGATCGTCAGCGCCGAGGTCGGCTTGATCGGCCGCAAGCGAGCCACAGCGCCCTTCATCGGACCGCTCCGACCATGCGCAGTGTCTCCAGGATTCGGTCGATCTGATCGTCCTTGGAGACACCGAGGTCGACGGAGACGATGTTGACAGCAGGGCGCTCGGAGAACGGGATCACTTTGTCCCGCAGCAATGCAACCAAAGCGTTCAGGTTCGACGGGGCGTTCAGATCCAGTGGATGGTTGGTGAAAGCTAGTGGCACAAACGCTTTCGCTGCCGCATCGCCCGCGGTGACGAGCGGGGTGAGCCACTCGAGCGAATGCGCGACTTGACCGAGTGCACCGAACATTCCCAGCGTCGCGACCAGTGAGTTCGTCGAAGCGAGAGCTTGCGCGGCGCCGGCATCGGTGAGCAGCGCCGCGAGCTCGGGCCCGGTGTCGAGAACGACACCGGTGTCGGCCTGCAATCCGTCCAGGAACGCATCAACCTGATCGAGGTTCGCCGCGACGTCGATGAAATTCGCGCCCAGCGCGGTGGATATGCGCGCGGTTTCGGAGGGCTGCTGTGGCAGAACCACATTCACGCGATTGACGATGTCCTGGGCTTGGTTGATCGCGCCGCCACCGACGAAGGTCGCGATGCTGGCCATCGCGTCTTCGATCTGAGGCGCGGGCCGGGTCTGCTGTAGCGGGATCGTGGCATCGGGCTGCAAGGTTCCGGCGCTCGCGGGCGGGGCAGTGCTGAGCGCGATGTACGTGTCGCCCAGGACGGTGGCCTGCCGCAACTGGGCGGTCACATTCGTGGGAAGCCGGACCGATTCCTCGATATCGACCGCGGCGACGACAAAGGCTTCGCGAGTCGGCGAGGGGTCATGCAAGGTGAGGCTGTGCAGTATCCCAATCTGCACACCGTTCGACGCGATCTTCGCGCGAGCAGGCAGGTTGAGGACATTCGCGAATTCGATGTGGATCCGGTACGTCGGCCCCGACACGGTCGTGCCGGGCAACGGAATCGACGACGGATCAAACGCACAGCCGCCAAACAGAAGGGCCGCGGAGGCGATCAGCGCGGAACGTGCGAGTCGGCGGTTCATGGATTACCTGCCAGTCCGAGAACGAGGGGAATGAGAGCAAGTCCGGCGAGTCCGTCCGCGGCCGAGGAGCAGCGCCCGGGCGTGAGGGCGTTGATCGCAGCGCACACGCTCTCTGCCTGCCCTGGTGGAAGAGATAGCCGCGGGAGCGCATAGGTCAGGACGGGGCGACCGGTGCCGGGATCGATGCTCCGATCGAAGGCGCCTGCAATCGGCGGGATCATCCCGACGATGCTTTGCAGCGAGCCGACATTGGCCGCGAGTAGCCGCAGGGCAGGAACGCTCGCGTCCAGGACCTCCCGGATCGGCGCACCGAAAGTGGTGGTGATGTCGTTGAGCAGCGGTATCAGTACTCGCAGCGAATCGACGATCTCGGTGATCGGAACCCACATCTTCTCGTTGACAAATTCCAGGGTGTCCGAGAACGGGAGCAGTAGCGCTTTGATGTCGCCCCACCCGGTGGAGGCACTGTGCGCCAGCGAGCTCAGCGCATCGATCAGTTCTCCGATATGCCCGATCGCGGCGTCGGGTGAGCTCAAAGCGACACCGAGTTGTTTGATGAGCTGGTTGATGCGCGGCCCGGTTCCGGTGGTGGCGGCATCGAGCGCCGAGATCGCTTGGCGGACTTGACCGGACTGAGCAGGGTCTGTGCCTCCGCCGAGTTCGTCGGCGAGCTTGCCCAGCGCGTTAATGGTTTGGGTCATGCTTTTCGGGGTCAGCGTGCGGGTCAGGCAGGTCCGCGAATCCCATTCGGCGCCACCGTGTTCGCTCAGGACCTCGAGATCCCGGTCCGCGACGAGGGTGTGCGAAACGGTCGTCGCACCGGCCTGCCCGCGCAGCGGATGAGCCGCGTCGACCTCGAAATCGACGCGGACCTTCTCCCCCACCGGCTCGATTCCACTTACGCTGCCCACCGGCACACCGGACAATGTGACGTGATTGCCGACGTAGAGCCCGATCGCGTCGGGCATCAACGCGCAATAGGAACGCATCTCCTTGTCGGTATCGAAGATCAGGCTGTAGCCGGCGAGAACCACTGCCGATAGGGCAGTGACGGTGGCGATGGACATGAACCCTCGTGTCGCTAGGAACCGGCGCAGCATCAGCACGCCCTTCCCGGGACCGGGATACACAGCGCGGCGAGGTCGAGGACGGCCGCGGAATGGTCGAGGCCGAGTTCACCGGCGGGGGCGATGAGAGGCTGCAACCGTGCGAGCATGTCGTGAACGCTGGCGGCGGCCTCTCCGAGGCGTCCGCCCAGGCGCTGGAGCTCGGGTAGGGCGGCCCCGAGTTTTCGAGCCATCGGCTCGAGGGTGGTGTCCCACGCCGGGCCGATCGCGGCCAGGCGCGAGAGCGCTTCGTCGGTGATGCGCAGCGCCTCACCGATCTCCGCTTGCTTGTCGATCACCACGGTTTGCAGCAGGTTCAATTTGGCGACCAGCTGCTTGACCATCGACTTCGAGGTGTCGATCGCGGTCAGGTATTCATCAGCCACGGTGAGTGCGCGCGAGACCTGTTCGTTCTGCTTGACCAGGATGCCGGCCAGTGAGTCGATCGCGGTTCCTGCCCGGCGCAGGCTGTCGGGGCTCGCGGCGATCGAGGTGTGCAGGGCTGCCAGGTTACGGCGCAAGGTGTCGCCGTCGATCGTGCGCAGCGGTGTGGCAGCGTCCTGAAATGCCTGTGCGAGGTTATAGGGCAAGCGCACACGCTCGGCGGGAATGGCTTTGTCACCCAGCGCAGTAGCTCCCGCGGAGGTCAGGGCCACGTAGTGACCGCCGACGAGGGTCAGCATCTTGACCTCGAGGGTGCTCTGCTCGCCGACGAACACCTCCTCGCGCACGGTGAACCGCATCCGCACGCGGTCATCGTCCTGCAGTTCGATCGAGTCGACGGTGCCGACCGAGATTCCCGCGATGCGGATATCGTCGCCCGCGCGCACCGAACCGGCCTCATCGAGCATCGCGGTGTACCTCGACTCCCCGATCGGCAGAACGTAGAACAGTGCGCTGGCAATCAGCATGAGCGACACCACGACAGCTCCGACGATGCCCAGCCGCAGATCCGAGCGCGCGGACTGTTCGTCGGTAGGAATCGCGGTGGCTCGGCGCCGGACCGTGTCGAGCAGCATCGTTTTCATCGCTGGCATATCGAGATCCTTTGCCCCTGAAGCAGAATCTGTAGTGGTGCTGGTGCGGCTGCGGCGCCATGGGAGCAGGCCAGGTCTACGCCTGGACCGGTGTCGGGGATGAGCGCGGTGAGCGATTGCACCAGGGCGGGTAGTCGGCCCAGTAGTTCTACGGCCTGCTCCGGATCGGGGAACAGCACGCTGATGAGGTGATCCAGGTCCGGGTTGGCATCGGGTGTGAGCCCGAGGGTCTCGAGCAGACT
The DNA here is from genome assembly GCF_053645575.1 of Nocardia sp. NPDC055321. Classification (NCBI taxonomy): domain Bacteria; kingdom Bacillati; phylum Actinomycetota; class Actinomycetes; order Mycobacteriales; family Nocardiaceae; genus Nocardia; species Nocardia sp. NPDC055321. Next base: position 255,592 of record NZ_JBSHMS010000005.1, on the reverse strand, counting down.
GTTGATGGGTGTGAGCACGGGTGGCGCGGTCAGCGCGAAGTCGACGACACCGTCGAATTTGGCTTGCAGTGTGGTGAATACGGTGGTGAGTCCACGGATGAGCGTCACCAGGTGGGTCGAGCGGCCGCCGAGTTGGGTGGAGATGTGGTCGAGGTTCGCCATCAGCGTCGAGATGACCGTCTGCCGGTCGGTGACGTAGTCGCCGAGCTTCGCGATCGCGTCGAGAGCCGGCCCGATACCGGTGTCGTTTCCTTCGATGACCGCGAGCATGGACTCGGCGAACTGATTCAGCGCAGTTGGCGAGAACTCCGCCAGCACCGGCTGGAGCCCGTTGAACAGTGCGGTGATGTCGAACGACGGAATGGTGTGCTCGGTACCGATTCTGGCGTCATGCCCCAACGGGGAACCGGGCTGCTTGGGCTGAACGACATCGACATAGCGTTGGCCGGTGAGATTCTGGTAACGCACAGCCAGCGTGCTCGTGTCGTAGAGCTCGTGGTCCCGTTGGACGGTGACACCGACCTCGGCAACGTTTCCGACCAGGTCGATAGTGGCGACTTTTCCGACATGAACTCCGTTCATGCGTACGTCGTCGCCGGTCTTGAGTCCGTTCGCATCGGTGAATACCGCTGTGTAGCTGTGGGTATCGCCGCTCACGGGCCGAGTGATCGCGTGAATGACGCAGGTCAGCAGCAACGCCGCGACAGCAACAAAGGACAGCAGTTTTAATGCCAGAGCGAATGCCGGTCTCATCGCCCACCGCCGAGCCCCGGAGTACTGCCGAGCAGTGGTACCGAGATCGCGGGCATTCCGCGAAGAGTGAGTGCGAGATCCAGGGCCGTACCCGCCGGGGTCTCGGTGAATGCGCTGTTGAGCCGAGCGATCAGTTCCTGCAACTGCGCACTCGACAAGGCAGGGTCAGGCACCGTACGCGCAAGCTGTGTCAATAGTGGAGTCGCCATGTCGGTGTAGTCGGTCCCGTATCGCTGCGCGGTGAACAGCAGCCCGGCCAGACCCGGAAACAGTTCGTTCACAGCGGTTTTGATCGTCACGTCGAACAGAGGCCGCCGCGTCTGAAGGATGTCGATGTTCGTGAGTGTGTCGAGTATCTGCACCGTGCCCGCGATCATCGGGGCACCACCGGCAAGGGTCGAGGCGTACTGGTTCAACAGGAACGACGCCGGCAGCTGCTGGGTGTCTGCGACGGCACGACCGGTAGTGATCATCGCTTCCAGCAAGGGGGTGAATGCTTCCAGATCCGCGGCCAGTGTCGCCAAGGTCTCGGCCAGTTCGGGGGTGAGCACCTCGGTGGTGGTGCGCGACAGCGACCGAATCAAGTTGCCCATGGTGACATCCTGAATTCGCTGGGCCCGATCCCCGGTCAGGTCGATCAACTGGCCGTCGCGCAGCGGTGTCCCACCCACCCACCGTTCGATGCCCAACTCGCTGATACCGAATAGGTTCGATGGCGCGTAGCTGACGTGCAGGCTGTCGGTGACCCCGCGCAGGCGATCGCTGTCCAAGCGCACGGTGACCTGCTGGCGCCCGGCGTCACCGATATCGATGGACTCGACCGAGCCGACTTGGACGCCGTCCAGTCGAACCGGCGTGCCGGCGACGACACCGTCTCCTACTTGTTCGGTGACCAAGACCAGCCGCAAACGCTCATCCTGGTTCATCTGCCCGACCACCGCTGCGGTGCCCACCCCTGCGAGGACCGCGACAGCGGCCAGAACGCCGAGTCGGCGCGCACCGCGTTCGGTGACCCCGACGCCGGGAAATCCGTATTTCGGCATACCCCTACCCCGTGAAACTGATGGATGAGTGAAAGCCCCACATTGCGATGCTGAGCAGCATGTCCAGGGCGATGATGGCGACGAAACTTGCCCGGACCGCTCGCCCCGAAGCGATACCGACTCCTTCGGGTCCACCGGCGGCGAAAAAGCCTTGGTAGCAATGGATCAGGATGACCGCGACACCGAACACAAGCACCTTGACGACCGCGGCGAGGATATCGAACCCGTTGACGAACTGATCGAAGTAGTGGTCGTAGACGCCGTCGGCCTCGCCGTGCAGGGAAACGATGACCGCGCCGCAGGCGTAGTAGCTCAGGATCAGCGCGATCAGGAATGTCGGCACCAAGGCGACGGCGCCCGCGATCACTCTGGTGGTGACAACGAACGGAATCGAGCGCAGACCCAGCGATTCCATCGCGTCGATCTCCTCCGAGATGCGCATGGAGCCGATCTCGGCGGTCATCCGGCAGCCGGCTTGAGCGGCGAATCCGATTCCCGCTGCGATCGGTGCCAACTCCCGGGTGTTGGCGAACGCCGATACCACTCCGCTCACCGGCCCGAGTCCGATCATGTCCAGCGTCGCGAAAGACTCGATGCCCACCGAGGCCCCGATGACGATGCCTAGTACCGCCAACATCGGCACGGTGCCACCGCCGACGATGATCGATCCGCGGCCCCACATCATGTCGGTGGTCGCCCGCATCGTTTCCTGGCGGTACTTGCTCAGCGCCAGCGGAATCGACGACAACGCCTGCCAGATGAAACTCAGCACGAACCCGACGGTGTCGACGGGGGCGAGTAGCTTGCCGCGATTTCGCACCACCCGATACGCCCAGCCCAATCCCCTTGGCGCGTAACTGCTGGCAGTCATCACGCCACCCGGGTCGGCAGAAACATCGTGGTCAGCTGGGTGATGAACAGGTTGACGATCACGACCGCCACCACCGAGAGCACGACCGCGGCGTTGACGCCATCGGCGACACCACGCGGCCCACCTTTCGCCTCGAGCCCGCGCTGGCACGCGATGAGGACGACAAGGAAGCCGAACACGATCGACTTGAGCAGCGAGACCCAGACATCGGCGACAGTGGCGAAGGAGCCGAAGGTCGCCCAGTAACTGCCCGGGGTCACGCCCTGGGCGCTGATCGCGACGGCGTATCCCGCGATGACGCCCACGAAGATGATCAAGACATTGAGCAGCGGAGCGACGATGGTCATCGCCACCATCCGTGGTATCACCAAACGATGAATCGGGTTGATACCCATGACTTTCAGCGCGTCTATCTCTTCGCGGATCGTCCGCGCACCCAGATCAGCGGCGATCGCCGCCGCGCCGGCACCACCCAGCAGAAGTCCGGTCGCCATCGGCGCGCCCTGTTTGATCACCCCGAGCCCGCCTGCGGCGCCCAGCAGCGAATCGGCGCCGAGCTGATGGATCAGGTTGCCGACCTGTAGTGACACGATGACCCCGAAGGGGATCGCCATCAGGATCGCCGGGATCGTGGTTACCGTGATCAGATACCAGCATTGCTGGGCCATTTCCCGCCAGGGGAACCGCATCCGGACGATGTCGCCAACCGCGCCGCTGACGGCCTGTCGGCCGACACGTACACCGCGGCCGAAGGTACGCAAGCCCGCCAGGACCGTGTCGGAGAAGTTCTTCCGAACGATCTGCACGTGGCTGGCTGGAGGGGGCACTTCGGTCTGCGTTGGCATGGACAAATCACCGGATCCGTTCTGCGGGAATGTGTTCCGCTACGCTTCCCGATCTGGTGAATCAGGTCGCGTACAGCGGAAGGTCGACGGCGTCGGATGTCACCGTGCGGGAGCAGCCGCAGTACATGCGGCGCATAGCTTTTCGGTGGTGTGCCGCGCGGCCATTGCCAAGAGAGGCTCCAGACCGCGGGCTACAGCTTTTGCGGCAACGCCTCCGGAGGTTCCGTAGACGAGTTCTATAGCGAGCGCGGTGTGCCGCGTGGCTTGAGCGCGCAGTTGCAGGGTTGCCGTGAATTCGAAGCCGGCCACCGACTCGAGCCCGATGACCCGGTTCTCCTCCCATTCGCTGATGCGTGCTGTGGCACTCAGCGTTTTCGGGCCGAGGTCCACCGCGCCCTCGTAGACCGCGCCGGGACCATAGTCGGTGTTACCCACCGAGCGGACGCGGGTAATTCCGAAAACCCACTCGGTAAGTCGTCGATAATCGGCGACATATTCAAATACTTGATCGACCGGACGCTCGATTACTCCGGTGGTGTGCAGACGTACCATATCGTTTCTTTCTATTCGTGCGCCGTAGTTGCTCACGACCCCCGGGCATGTTTGTCAAGCTATGCCCTGGGGACACTCCGTGTCAACAGGACTTTTTCGTCTATATGTCTCACTGCGCAGGCATGCGGAGTCGACTACACCCTTGGACGCCGGCCCGCGAGCGAGCTCGCGTCGATAGAAAACAGGCGCGGAGCAGTGGTTTTCCGAAGAGGGTAGCTATTCCGAAGGCTAGGCTTTTGCGGCCTGCAAGGTAGCCCCGGTGACGATGGGGACCAGGAAATCGCGGGCGAATTGCGCCATACCGGCGTCATCAGCGAAGGGAATGACCCCCTCCGGGATCAATAGCTGAGTGACGGCGAGGCGGATCATCACTTCTGTTGCCTTTTCCACATGGGCGGTGTCGGGCAACCCGTTTCCCGGCATGGATTCCAAATACTGGAGGATGAATACTCGCGCGACAGCCAACGTGGCGCCACCGCCGTTGGCGGCGTAGCTGTAGACCTCTTCGGGCTCGGTGGCCAGCAGTCGATTGAGTAGCGCATTTTCGCGCAGCTCACGGGCGCTACTGACGACAATCTGCACAACAGCGTCCGCAACACTCTCGCAGTCGGAGATCGCAGCGACGACCCGCGCGAGCACGGCCATCATCTCGCGTGCGCCAACCGCTTCGACGAGACTGTCTTTGCCCGGAAAGCGACGGTAGACCGTCGCTCGGCCCAGCCCGGCACGTTTGGCGATGTCACTCATGCTGGCGCGACGGATGCCGATCAACTCGAACTCGTCCTGCGCGGCGGCCAGAATCTGCTCGGTAATCTCCGCGGAGGTATCGCCGGCCTGCGTCGGCTCGTTCGCGTTGTCCTTGCCGGGCACCTCGCACCGCCTCACTCGCCTGATGGAAAGCAGTGCTTCCACCCACGTCGGTTTTGCCGTGAGACATTACCGTATCTGTGTATCGAGTGTTGAGGTGCGAACCTGCCCGGCGGTGGGTCATCGAGCGAACCGCACGAGTTCACCGGGTGCGCGGTCACCAACCGGCGCATCGTATTCGCCTGTACGCGCGGCGGTTCGGGCGCGTCGAACGAGAGCGCGCAGTGGTGCGCTGACACTGAGCGGAATAGCATCGCGCACGCCTGGGGTACTGGCCATTGCCGCGAACAAGGGCCGGTGGACTGCCCTAATGGCAGCCTTCATCGCCGACGGGTAGGGAGTTTCACCCATCAGACGCATCAGATGGTCGGGGATCAACGCGATACCCGAGGATGCCGCGATCTGCACCGGCACCGCGGCGGGGTGTGGCAGCACCCCGGCCACTCTCGGCGGAAATACCAGATCCGCGACGCCGCGCCCGGCTTCGGTCATCGCCAAGTTCGGACGTTCCGCAGCGAGATAAGCATCGGCGTCGGCCTGACTCCTGGGCATCATGTCCGCGGGAATCCGATTGAGCTCACCCACGATCGAGCTTTCCTCACGCCAGTAGCGATCCCGCTCCGCACGAGTGAGACGGCGCGGACCGTAAGCGTCGTACGCGTCCAGGGTGCACTGTCCATAGGGAATCAACAGCCACAACAGGTTTCGCGGCTCCGACGCCGAATGCACACGATCACCGGTCGGAGCCCACGTTCCGCGCACGTGGTCGTGGATACGGTTCACCACCTCGGCAGCGTGGCGCGCGGTCGCACGGTCCCCGAAGTAGATCGCGAACATGTACTCCGAGGTGAGCACGATCCGCTTCATCGGATCGGTGCGGCCGGTGGTGTTGTCGATTCCGATGGTCGCGTTCCAGGGATTGGCGAAGAAGTACGCGCCCGCTGCGACGACACCCGGCACCACAGTGGGCCCGCTGATGCGCCAGGAGATGGAATCGGGGCCGAAAAAGCCCGCGTCCTCGCAACGTAGTGGCTCTTTGATCATTGGCATGGGGCAAATGTAAATCCGTAAGCCTTCCGAGTCAACGAGACATATTTGTCCGTTCGTCTCGACAACGCAGGTGCGCGGTGTTAGCTTCGAACCGTCCGACCCATCCCGAGGAATGGAGACCCCCGTGCCCGAGATCAGGGTGGCGCTGCACGGGCGAGCGAGTAGGCAGTCGGCGGTCGGAGCGCGACTCGCTGAAGCACTGATAAAGCCTGTGCTGCAACGTATTTCGCTGTCTCCGCGCTCACTTCGCGCTGCGGGATCGATCGACTCCATCGCGGGGTTCACCCGGGCCACGCCCGCCGACATCACCTGCGAGCCAGTCCAGCTCGCAGGCTTCGGCGCGGAGATAGTGCGACCACGCCAAGGCGAGACCTCATTGCGGCACGGCGCGATCCTCTACTTTCATGGGGGCGCATTCGTGTTGGGGGGCCTGAACACTCATCGCCCGGTTGTGGCCGCACTGGCCCGGAGGACCGGTCGGCCGGTGGTGCACCTGGTCTACCGGCAGCTGCCCCACGTGCCGATCACCGGCTCCATCGATGACGGCGTCACCGCCTACAGATGGTTGCTCGACCAGGTCGGCAGTCATGAGCGAGTTGTCTTCGCCGGCGACTCGGCCGGCGGTTTCCTGGTGTTCGCCACCGCGATCCGCGCCCGCGATGCGGGTTTACCGACACCGGCCGCACTGATCGGCATCTCACCCTGGCTGGACCTGGACTGCGCGAGCAAACTCGCACACCCGAACTCGTACACAGACTCCTACCTTCCCGCGAACCTTCTGGACAAGGTGAGCAAGCTCGGCGCGCCACACCGGCGCGATCATTCCTTGTCGCCGGTCGACGCCGACTTGACCGAGTTGCCACCGGCTCTACTACTCGCTTCGACCACCGAAGTCCTGCGGCTGGACGCCGAGCTCATGCATTCGCGTCTCAATGCCGCGGGGACGCCGTGTGCGCTGCACCTCTGGGAAGGGCAGGTCCACGCATTCCCCGCACTGTTTCCCACGATGCCCGAAAGCCGACTCGCTCTAGACGAATGCGCAGCCTTCGCACGAACACACCTGAGCAACAGCGGATTCCACGACCCGCGAAGCGCCTGAAAGCCCGCCGGCCTCGATCGCCATCCACTACACACCGATGCCGCGGACAGCGGCATGGGAGGAGCTACCATGCCCGAACGACCCAGCACCCTCTGCTCCGCCTTTCAACAGACAGCCGCCACAGATCCCTCGGCGATCGCCGTGCGCACACCTGGTGACGCGCAATCGCTGACCTGGCTCGAGTACTCCCGGCAAGTACGGCAGGTCGCCACGGCCATGTCCGGGCTCGGGCTCGGTCGCGGTGACACCGTCGCGCTGATGATGGCGAACCGCGTTGAGTTCTACCCCCTCGAAATCGGCGCCCAGCACATCGGGGCGACATCCTTCTCGGTGTACAACACCCTGGCGCCGGAACAGCTGGCCCACGTGTTCGCCAATGCCGGGAACCGAATGGTGGTGTGCGAGGCCCAATACGTGGATAAAGTCCGCGCCAGCGGAGCGGCGATCGAGTGGATCGTCGTCCTGGACGGGGCAATAGAGGGCACACTCACCGTGGAGCAGTTCCTCGGGCACGCCGACCCCGCCTACGACTTCGAGGCTGGCTGGCGCGCAGTACAACCCGATGATGTCGCGACCTTGATCTACACCTCGGGCACCACCGGCAATCCGAAGGGGGTGGAAACCACCCACGAGAACCTGCTCGCCGAGGCCTACGCGTTCGGCAGCATCTTCGATGTCCGGTTCGGCGATCGGATCACTTCGTTCATGCCCTCCGCACATATCGCGGACAGATTCACCGCGTTGTACCTGCACGAGGTCTACGGAACACAGATCACCGCGGTCGCCGATGCCAAACAGATCGCGGCCGCCTTGACCGACGTGCGGCCGACAATCTGGGGAGCGGTACCGCGGGTGTGGGAAAAACTCAAAGCCGCCATCGAACTCGCGGTGGACAAAGAGCCGGACCCGGACCGCCGGCACGCCCTGCGGTGGGCATTGTCGGTCGCGGCTCAGCGCGCGACAGCCGAGCTTGCGGGCGAGCCGATGTCCGAGAGCCTTCGACAGGAGTGGGAGATCGCCGATGCGGCCGTGCTGTCACAGCTGCGCGCGAACCTCGGGCTCGAGCAGCTGCGCTGGGCCTTGTCCGGAGCCGCGCCGATCCCACCGGAGACACTCGGATTCTTTGCGGGACTAGGGATTCCGATCGCCGAGATCTGGGGTATGTCCGAACTCAGCTGCGTCGCCAGCGCTTCACACCCTCGTGACACCAAACTCGGGACGGTCGGGCGAATGCTCCCCGGCATGGAGCACCGGCTCGCTGACGATGGTGAATTGCTCGTGCGTGGCCCCTTGGTGATGAAGGGATACCGCAACGAGCCGGAGAAAACGGCCGAGGCGATCGACGCGGACGGCTGGCTGCATACCGGAGACGTGTTCACCGTCGACGAAGACGGCTTCTTACGCATCGTCGACCGTAAGAAAGAGCTGATCATCAACTCTGCGGGAAAGAACATGTCGCCGGCCAATATCGAGAACGTCATTAAAGCGGCGACCCCACTGATCGGCGCGATGGCGGTCATCGGCGATGCGCGCGTGTTCAACACAGCGCTGATCGTGCTCGACGCCGAGATCGCCCCCGCCCGGGCACTTGCACGTGGACTCACCGACACCTCGGCCTTGGCGTTGACGACCGATCCCGAGGTGATCGCTGAGATCGCGACCGGAATCACCGCGGGAAATCAGCGCCTGGCACGGGTGGAGCAGATCAAACGTTTCATCGTGCTCCCGACCTTCTGGGAGCCCGGCGGTGAGGAACTCACGTTGACGATGAAGTTGCGCCGCAGAGTGATCGACGCGAAATATCTCGCCGAGATCGAGCAGATGTACCGGCAGCGACCCGAACCATCGGTCCACGTAGTGGCGATCGCGAACGGCACGGTCCCCGCCGAGAGCTGAGCTGACAAACCGGTCTACAGAGAAACGAACCATCGCGACCCGGTGCGGCGTTTGAGCATCGGGTCGCGGGATTCAACCGAATCTTACTGATCGAACATCATGGCAGTCTTCTGCCGACAAGCGAACTAACTTCCACACCTTGTGTAGCACAACGGTATTGCCGATCACTCGGCACCAGCTGGGCGCGCGGGCCAACGGCTGGGTGTCCTGACGAAAAGCGCGACGCAGGCCGAGTCCCTGTGCCGCCGGCTCGACGCGCCGACGCCGACTACGAGCGTTAACTGGTGACATCGCGATTCGGTCGTAGCTTCGTGATGAGATTCGTGGGCAGTTCGACCTGCGACAGCGCGGTCGTCGCGGGACCCTCGAGCACCGAGCCGTCGATCGAGAACCGTGCGCCGTGGCGTGGGCACTTCCAACTCACCGTGCGGTGATCGAAGTCCAGTTCCCAGTCGATGTGCGTGCAGCGAGCCTCTACGGCGTGCAGTACACCGGCCCGGTCGCAGACGACGCCGACACGTTTGGCGTCGACCTCCACAATGGCGTGCTCGCCCGGACTCAACGTTGATGCTGCGCGACCGTTTCTGCTGCCTTGCAGTTGATTTCGAGCGACATGCGCACCTAGAGACAGAGCTCTGACCATGATCTCCGGCAGCTTCATAGTGGCTCCCACACGGTCAGATGATGATCGATCGGCATCGCCCGAGCGTAGGTTCGAACACTCCGAGAGTCAACGAGACGATTTCTTCCTGATGTCTCGACATGCGCGCCCTTTCGGCCTAGCCTCATCCGTACAGCCATCGACGACTGGAGTGTGCGGTGAGTAAGAAAAATGCGACTGAACTGCCCGAACAACCCGACAATCTGGTGGCGATCATCGGCGCGGGCATCAGTGGCATCGGTATGGCGATCTCTTTGCAGCGGGCGGGAATCGGCGATGTCGTGATCTACGAGCGGGCCGACGACATCGGGGGGACGTGGCGCGATAACACCTACCCCGGCGTGGGCGTCGACGTGCCGGCGCAGGGGTACCAGTTCACCTTTGCGCTCAAACCGAACTGGTCGCGGGTATTCGCGAAGGGCGCGGAGGTCAAGTCCTACATCGATGAATGCGCCGACCGATTCGACATCCGACGACAGGTGCGGTTCGGAAACGAGGTCACCGGCCGCGAGTGGGACGAGGACCGGCATCTGTGGCGGTTGAGCATCGGCGGTCAGGTGCGCACCGCGCGGTATGTGATCAGCGCGATGGGGCCTTTCGTTGAGCCCAAGCCAGTGAATATCAAAGGGCTCAACGCTTTTCGCGGTGTCGTGGTGCAGTCGACATCGTGGGATCACGATGTCGATCTGAGCGGGAAGCGGGTCGCGATCATCGGGACGGGAGCGAGTGCCGTTCAGATAATCCCGGAGATCGCGCCGGTGGCTTCCCACCTGGACGTGTACCAGCGAACTCCCATCTGGGTGGCACCCAAGCCCGACTTCCCCACTCCGCCGGGCGTGGAGCAGCTGTTCCGACGTGCGCCCGGGCTTCAGCGACATGTACGCGACGGGGCCGCGCGCGCGATGGAGGTATTCCTCATGGGATTGGCGCTCGAGCACGAGCGCCTCGCGCCGATCCATCGAGCAGGAACTCGGGCGCTGCGCGACATCTGGTATCGAATGCAAGTCCGCGACCCGCACATACGCCGGCAGCTCACGCCGGACTACGACTTCGGGTGCAAACGCCCTGCCACCTCGAACGCGTACCTACGGACCTTCAATCGCGGCAACGTCGATCTCATCACCGACCCTATCGCCCGTCTTACCAGCGACGGGGTCGAAACGAGCACAGGGGCGGTACGGGATATCGACATCCTCGTCCTGGCCACCGGATTCCGGTTGGCGAGTGACCCTGCCGTCTACGCCCGGACCCCTGTGCGTGGCCGCGACGGGTTCGACCTGGCCACGTTCCTCGCGCAGAACCGTGCACGCTCCTACGAGAGCGTCTCCATGCCGGGGCTGCCCAACCACTTCACGATCTTCGGTCCGTACGGATGGGTCGGCGGGACCTGGCACGACCTCGTCGAAACCGCCTCGCACCACATCACCAGGACCATCGATGAATCTTTGCAACGTGGGGCGACTTGTGTGGAGGTCCGCAACTCCGCCGCCGACCGGTGGACTGCTTCCGCGGTCGAGCGCATGTCGCATTCGCTGTGGGCCCAGGGCAATTGCTCGACCGCCAACAGCTACTACTACGACCACCATGGTGATACGGCATTCGTACGCCCGATGTCCACGCGCGATACCTGGCACGCCGCACGCACTTTCGACTTGAACGACTACGAATTCCGGGCCCTCGGGACCAATGGCGACAACCCCGCATCGTCGGTCGAGTCGATCGTGGCCTCACCGCGGTCCCCCGCGTCGGTGTAGACGCCAACCCTCTGCACCGCCTCCTGTGCAGTGGTCGCGGTGAACTTCAGCAACAATCAGGAGCAGTGATGGCAGGCGGATACGACTACATCGTGGTCGGCGCGGGCTCGGGCGGATGCGCGGTCGCGGCACGGCTGAGCGAGGACCGTTCGGCACGGGTCTTGCTGATCGAGGCGGGCGGAACCAATCGCAAGCTGGCGGTGAAGGCACCCCTCGCGTTCGCCACACAGTTTCATTCCCCATTGGACTGGGACTATTGGACCGAACCCGAACCACATCTGGGTGGGCGCCGCATCTTCTCACCGCGAGGCAAGATGCTCGGGGGATCGAGTTCGATGAACGCGATGATCTACATTCGGGGCAACCGCCTGGACTACGACCACTGGTCGGCCTCCGGCGCACCCGGCTGGTCCTACGACGAGGTCCTTCCCTACTTCCGGCGCGCGGAACACAACGACCATCATCGTGACCAGTTCCACGGCATCGACGGCCCGTTGAACGTCACGCGCATCCCCGAGCCCGATCCGGTCAGCCTCGCACTGGTGGACGCGGCGATCGAGTCCTGGAAAATCGCTCCCAACAACGATTTCAACGGCGCCGAGCAGGAAGGCGCTGGTCAGTTCGACGTCACCCAACACCGGGGCATGCGATTCAGCGCCGCCGAGGCGTACCTACGCTCCACCCGCCGGCGCAACCTCACCATCCGCACGAAGACCACGGTCACGAAAATCCTGCTTAGCAAGGACAGAGCCGTAGGTGTCGAGGTGGCCGATCACAAAGGCCGCACCGAACGAATCGAGGCCGCCACTGAAATCATCCTCGCCGGTGGCGCGTTCAATACCCCTGCGCTGCTCCAGTATTCGGGCATCGGCCCGGCCGCGCATCTGCGTGCCGCCGGGGTGGAGCCGATCCTGGACCTGCCTGCGGTCGGTGAGCATCTGATGGAGCATCCGCTGGTTTATCTCACCTACGAATTGACCGGGCATGTCGGGTTGTTCGACGCGCAAGAGCCCCGCCACCTCGCAACATGGCTGCTGCGCCGGCGTGGAAAGCTGGCCAGCAATGTCGCCGAATGCGGCGCGCACCTGCGGACCGATCCCACGATGGCCGCCCCCAACATTCAGGCTCTGTTCGCCCCGGCGTTCTTCTACAACCATGGCGCGATGTCCTGGGACGCGCCGGCGGCAACCATCGGGCTGTCCTACATCGCCCCGCGCAGTCGCGGCACGGTCCGCATCCGAGGGAACGACCCCTCCCGTAAACCGGCCGTGTCCTACAACATGCTGTCCACACAGTCGGAAATGGACGAGATGGTCGACGCGGTCGAACTCGCCCGCACCATCACCTCCGCACCCGGCGCGCGCACCCTGTTGGGCGCTGAGATCACCCCGGGTGCAGGTGTGCGGTCACGAGCGGACATCGCCGACTGGATCCGTACCACGGTCCAGCACACCTACCATCCCACCTGTTCCGCGCGCATCGGCACACCCGCACAGGGTGTGGTGGACTCCCAGCTCCGGGTTCACGGCATCGAAAGACTGCGAGTGGCAGACGCTTCGGTGATGCCGACCATCATCCGGGGCAACACGAACGCAGCCGCCATCATGATCGGTGAGCGTTGCGCAGACTTCACCCGCGCCGCCCGCACCACCTCTCGCAGGTCCGCGACCGCCAGCAAGGAGAATCCGCGATGAGCGCCTCTACCCGTGACGTGCCCGCATCCGTCGATCTGATCGAGGTCGACAATCCGGCCACCGGGGAAATGATCGGCACGATCGAGGATATGAACGCCGCGCAGGTCGCGCAGCTCGTGAGCACCGCACGTGCCGCACAACCCGGCTGGGAGGCGATCGGATTCGCGCAACGCGCCAAACATCTACGGGCGCTTCGTTCATGGTTCGTCGCGCGTCGGGAACAGATCATCGACCTCGTCGTGGCCGAGAACGGAAAGACCCGCGAAGACGCGCTGCTGGCCGAGCTGTATTACGTGGCCGATTCGATGGGCTTCTGGGCCAAGAACGCGGGTAAGTACCTCGCCAAGACCAGCCCTCACAAGCACTCACCGCTCATGCTCGGCAAGAAAGTCATCGTGCGTCATCGGCCGCTCGGCGTGGTCGGAGTTATCGCGCCGTGGAACTACCCGCTCACGCTCGGCATCGGTGATGCATTGCCGGCGTTGATGGCCGGCAACAGCGTGATCGTCAAACCGAGCGAAATTACGCCGCTGGCAGTGCAGTTCGTGATCGAAGGCGCACTCGAAGCCGGATTCCCCGCAGGAGTGCTACAGATCGCGACCGGAGCGGGAGCCACCGGAGCGGCGCTGGTGGATACCGTCGACATGATCCAATTCACCGGGTCCACACGCACCGGCCGCCGTATCGCCGCACGGTGTGGGGAACGGCTGATCCCGTGCTCGGTCGAACTCGGCGGCAAAGATCCCATGATCGTCCTGGCTGACGCCAACCTCGATCGGGCGGTGAACGTCGCCGTCGAATGGGCGCTGCGTAACTCAGGACAGCTGTGTATGTCGGTCGAACGCATCTACGTCGAAGAACCGATCTACGACGAGTTCGTGGTCAAGGTGACCGAGAAGGTCTCCTCGTTGCGGCAAGGTGTGCCAGGGCCATTCGGATCCATCGACATCGGAGCGATCACCTCCGCACCCCAACTCGATATCATCGAACGACACGTCGAGGATGCCGTGCACAAGGGCGCATCCATCCTCGCCGGAGGCCGGCGGGTACCCGGGCACGGGCAATTCTTCGAACCGACGGTGCTGGTCGATGTCGACCACACCATGGCCTGTATGACCGAGGAGACCTTCGGGCCCCTCCTGCCGATCATGAGGGTCAACGACGCGACCGAAGCCGTCCGCCTGGCCAACGACAGCCCATACGGTCTAGGTTCGAGTATCTTCACCCGTGACATCGCCAAAGCCAAACAGCTCGCACGGCAACTAACCGCGGGAAACACCTGGATCAACGACGCGGTGATGAGCTACCTCGTGCAGGAAGCCCCGTTCGCGGGCGCCCGCGAATCCGGGCTGGGCGGGCGGCACGGTGCAGCGGGGATCCACAAATACTGCGATACCCACACCACGCTGATCACCCGATTCGCGCCCGCTCACGAACCAACCATGTTCCCGAACAGCGCGGGACGAACACGACTGTTCGACAAGCTGCTTCGCCTGATGTTCGGACGCTGAGCGAACCTTTTCGGCCCTAGCTTCGGTGACACACAGTCGCCATGCCACGTCACCCTGTCGCTACACTTTACCGCCAAGGTGTCCACGCGTTAGGGTCGGTTCATGTCCGAGGCGAGGCGGCGTGGCACATCCGAGACCGGGAAAGATCCCGGTCTCGTCAACACACTAATACAGCTGATGTCCGGTACCGGGTCACTGCCGCGCCCCACCGAGGCGATGAATCCTCTGATAGACGCGACCGAGCGCGCGGTGATTCGGTACGGCCTGCAACGCACCACCATGTCGAATCTGGCCCGAGAAATGAACGTCGCCCGTACTACGCTATATCGCCAAATCGATTCGGTCGAGGACGCTTTCGTGCTCGCCATCGGCCGCACGGTCTATACGTTTCTCGACGAGCTCGTCGCGGCCGTGCTCAGCGGTCACGCCTGGTCACAGATGTTCATCGATGCCGCGGTGCGGGCGGTGGCGCTGCGGCAGGAGCGACCCCTGCTGCGTCATGTACTCGAGTCCGAGCCAGAATTGCTGGGCGAGTTCATGTCCGACCAGCGCGGCCTGCCACGCCTGATTGCGCGGATGGCCGAACTCGCCGCTCCGGTGCTCGAGACAGCGATGTCCGCGGGCCAGCTGCGGCACACCGACCCGCAGCTCGCGGCCGAGGGTCTGGCCAACACCATCGTGATCTTGATCCTGTGTCCGCCGGCCGGTGATGTGCGCGCGCGGGTCGAGTACATGTTGTCGCCGATGCTCAACGACTCCTACGGAGCTCAGGTGCACTGACACCTGAGCTCCGCCACGTTCACAGTTCCAAGACCAGCCGCGTGCACCCGAGCGCGGCGCGCGAGACGCAGATCATCATCGTGGCGCCCTGCACGCGCTCCGCCTCGGTCAGGACCAGGTCGTGATGCTGGATGATGCCATCCAGGACGGTGGTCTCGCAGGTCCCGCAGATTCCACGTCGACACAGCGACGGCGCGACGACGCCAGCCTCGGTCACTACATCGAGAATGCTCTTGCCCGTGGGGATTTGGACTGTGAAGCCCGATTCGGACAGCTCTACCTCGAAGCTGCCCGCAGGGTTCGCACCGTGCGGGGCGTGCGCTACCCCACCGGCAATCTCCCGTAGGTGAGGTCGGCGCGCTGACCGGCGGAAACCGAAAATGCCCATCGTGCGGTCAGTTGATCTGTGCGAACTGTCCGTCGGTGCTGGTGTCGTGACCGGCGAAGGTAGGCGCGTCCGACAGGGCCGCGTCCCGCTTGGCGATGGCCATCTCGAGCAGCATCACGGTCTTGTTCAACGCCCGGTCACCATGCGCTGCCGCGCGCATACGCCGCTCCCGCGCGCCCGGGAGCTGATCCCGATAGCCCTTCACCCGGGCGTCCGTAGCAGCCAGGCCCCGAGCCAGGGCCGCGAGCATTTTCATTCGGGCTGCACCGATTCCGCCACGGGACCGAAGCATTTCCTTGGTCAGCGTCTCTCCCAGGAGGAAATGCGCGTACCCCATCAGCAACGGTGTCAGCACCTTCTCGGCGACTCTGCCACCGAGTGGGCCGGCGAACAGCTCGGTCAGCTCGGCGATGAACTCCATGAACACTCTGTTCAGCTGCACCGAGAATTCGGTTCCCGGCGTACCACCCAGTGCCGCTACATAATCTGTGAGGATGATGGCATCGCGGAAGTTCCTCGGAATGATGTCCTCGGAGACGCCGAACACGTACAGGATGTAGCCGAAGAACTTGTTGACGTCCTCCAGATCGCTGTCGGTGACCTTGCGTCCGAGATGCTGATCGATGAGCAACGGGCTGAGCCCGAAGGCGCCGATACCGCCGGCCATCGTCGAGTTCGGAATCGGATTTCCCCGTTCGGCATACGCTTCCGGTCCCAGCGACTGCCGGAGGCCATACCGAACCTGCGAGTGCATCAGGCGCACTCGAACGGTGTTCTTGAACGGCTCCGCGAAGCGCTCCATCGATCCCGGCGTCCCGAGGCTGGCGAACCAGGCGGCCGAGTCGCGATTGCGGAACAGCGCGTTCTGCTCGAACCAGCGCGTCGACCCGGTCGCCGAGGACACGTCATAACGCATCGTCGTATAGGCGGTATCGATCAGCGCCATACCGAACTTGCCCAAGAACGACGAATCCGTCCACGCCGCACGACCCCTATCCCACGCCGCGGGATCGTGCCACGACGGCGGGGTGTCCAAATGCTCGAACAGCGCGACCAATTCCTCGGGCGGGTCGGTCAGCGAATCGATGCCTTCCTCGAGGGCCTGATCGAGCCACTTACGTCCCTTCGCCGGCCCGACCCGCCGGAACATGACCACGACCGCATCCATCAGCTCGTCGCCCTGCCACATGTGATCGGACACCAGCCGGGTCATCGGAGTCTCCTGCGGCGTAAGTCGCACATCCATCCATCGCGACCCCAATACCGTGCGCAGCCGCAGCCACGCCGGGGAAGCAACCGCGGACCCCGGGCGAGGTCGAACCGGCTTTCCCGGTCGGTAGTAGTAGTCGTACGGGTGCGCGGCGGTGAGCGCCGAGCCGCTGACATCAGTCATCTGCTCATCCTTCGAACGTCTTTGGTCGATCCGGTAGCTCCAAACAGGGCCGTGGATAGATAGTCGCATTTTCGACGCAATCACGCTACATATGACGTCTCATGTGTAGCGTGAGCAAGGTGGAGCTTCGCCTCAGCACTTCGCGGAACCGCCCGAGCAGCTACCCGAGCCGCACTCCGACCTACAACCAGCGGGACCGAGGGCGGCGTACTGTCTGGATCGTGGAGCGTGCAACGCAATGGAACATCCTCGGCGAGCAACTGGTTGACGAGAATCGGCACATTCGACTCTCCACCGTGGACATCCAACTACCAGATGGCGTGCTCTTCACTCAGTACGTGGCACGGATGCCACCGTGCGCAATGACGTTGGTACTCAACGAGAATCGCGACGTATTGTTGATGTACCGACACCGATTCATCATCGATCGATGGGTGTGGGAACTTCCCGGGGGCTACGTCGACCATGCCGAGGATGTCGCGGTTGCCGCAGCACGCGAGGTGGAAGAGGAAACCGGCTGGCGCCCTCGCACAATGGAGCATCTGGTGACCTACCAGCCGGCCATCGGCACACTCGATCAGCCCCAGCAGATCTACCTCGCCCGAGGCGCGGACCCCACTGACACAAAACCTGATATCAACGAAGCCGAGGACATCCGGTGGATACCACTCGAAGAAGCGGCGGCAATGATTGAGCGCGGCGAAATCATCGGCGCGGCAACAGTAGTCGCGATTTATCGAGCACTCATCGTCGCCATGTGAGCTCGAGTACCTGCTGCCGAAACGCCGAGACCTCCACCAACCGGTGGAGGCACACGGGCACGCGGCCCGGCAGGATGCCGCCTCGTGCGCGACGGCGATGAACGTGGCCGAGCCTGTTTTCGATCGGCTTCGACCATTTGAGAATTCGAACTTGACCGCATGGTCGACCCGCCGGCACCGATCTGCTTACCTCACAAAAGATTCGGTCACGACGACTATTGGTTGCCCTCCTCTGCGCCACCGGCCTTCGCACGGTAGCGCAGGACGACTACATCGCCGAGAGTGATCGAGTCGATGAAACCGAGCCGACGCCGCGACCCACCAGGGAACGCCGCAGGGTTCACGAACCGAGGAGCACCGGCGTCGCCGACCAGCAACGGCGCCAGCACATAATGCAACTCATCGGCCAGGTCGGCTTCCAGGATCGCGGTATGGATGTGTGAGCCGCCCTCGATCATCAACTGAGCGATGCCGCGGTTGCCCAGGTCGTCGAGCAGGGCTTCCCAAAATCCTTCTGTGTCTTCTAGTTCGATGACCTCGGCGATCCCATCGAACGCGCTGCCCATCTTCGCCGCGCCCTCGGCCGTGGTGTAGATCAACGGGCGGCCGGCCTCCACGTGATGATGGAACATCCGTGCGGCCGGGTCGAGATCGCCGGACCTGGTGACGGTCACTTTCAGCAGGTTGGGCGGCTTCCCCGCGGCCACGCGGGCTTGCTGACGCTCTGGACTGCGCAGCATCAAGCGCGGGTTGTCCCGGCGCACTGTTTCCGCTCCGATGAGGATGGCGTCCGATTCCGCGCGCACTTTGTCGACCCGATCGAAATCCGCGTCGTTGGACAGCAGCAGCCGGTCCGGGGACATGTCATCGATGTATCCGTCGAGGCTGACTGCGACGGAGGAAACTACGTACGGTCGGGGCAACTCTCGGCCTTCCAGGTGGAGAACGCGTCGAGGAACTCTCCGACGCCGGGTTGTCTGCTCGCGGGATCGATCATGCCGGACAGGCACTCGACCTTGCTCAGGATGCGGGCCGAGCCGGTTCCCAGGCCGATCCCCAATGCCGCGAGCCCGAGCTCGGCGGCCGGTTCGATCGCACCGTCGGCCATGTGCGCCACCGCCGATCGCGCCATACAGACACCCTTGTCCCGGGGATAGCCGGGCAGCATGTGCGTCATCACGAACTCGAACTGATCTGTGGCAGTGCGATATCGACCGGTCTCGGCCTGGCTGTACGCCTGGAACGCGTCGATGTACGGGATATCGACGAACATGCCCCAGCTCTGATCACACGTCGCTTGCGAGGTGATGCTGCGCGCCTCGTCGTACATCCGATCGCTGCGCGAGGTCTCGCCGGCCAGCGCGTAGGCGTGTGCCTGGAAGGTCACGATCGCGGCCATGAACAACGTATTCGGTGGCGCAGCGCGTTTCGCCGCGTCAGCCAGATCCATCGCACTGACCGAGTCGCGCTGATCGCCCGCGAGCTGGCTCATACGAGCGAGAGCGATGCCCACGTAGAAGTCATCGCCGAGCTGGTGAGACCACCGCAACGCGCGATCGGCCCAGTATTGGGCGTTCTCGAAGTCTCTTTGATCCTGAAATTCCCAGGCTGCGGTCTCGGCAAACATCGCCATCAACCGCAGGATCTCCTGCCCACTTCCCACCCGCGCCGCGTGCAGCTGCTGCAACAGGGCGAGGTCGGCGAGCAGGTGCGGCAACGTCTGCGCCGAGCCGTAGAGATTGTCCGAGTCGATCAGCGACATTCGGCGCTTCTGAAAATGCGCGGCATGATCGACCGGAGCGTTGGCGAACAATCCGGCCATCGCCCGATAGTTGAGATTGCCTGCAGAGGTGCCGATCACGGTCGAGGTCACCGCCGATCCGATCACCCCTGTACCGATCCCGGCGAGGAACTGCCGACGAGGGACAGCCACCAGTACTACCTCCCCGGTGAGAGTGCGCGCGGACACGACGATGTGATCGCCGGCGTCGGCCCTCTCGACCGATTCTGCTGGTGCGCCCTCGGTAACGAGGTCGGCCGGAGTGTGCAGCAACTGCCAGAAGCGCTGCTCTACAACTCCTCCGGCCGCGGCCAGCTTGTCGTCCATGCGCCGCGCGTAGCGAGGCGTCAACTGAATCGTCGCGCCTCGACGCTCCCACTTCTTGACAGCGTCGAGCGAAACCCCCACATGATCGGCGAACGCCTCCTGCGTCATTCGCACGGCAAGACGGAACGCCTTGCATTCGACCCCTGACCATTGCGTGCACGCACTCATCAGATACCCCTGTGCCCCACGGTGCACCGAGAGTACTCGCGCAGTACACCCTCGGTCACTCCAATGCGCACATCGCGCGGAGAAGAGTTGATCCCACCACCGGGCCGAGCCGCGGCCAACCGAGACCATCGAGCATCCCGGAGTACTGGACATGGACTTCCTCCTCGCGATCACGCTCGTATCGCTCGCTGTCCTCACGGCCGCCGGCATCGGTCACATCGTGCACCCCCCTGCTGCTTCGGGGCCGCGGCTCACCGTCGCCGACATCCAAGCCCGCCTGGCCGCAGAGCACCCCGGTACGCACATTCCGATCAGCTGAAGGAGGTAGCGATGGCATTCACCGAACACGAGGTGAAGGTGCTCGGAGCACTCTCACTCCTGGAACCGATCCAGACCATGACCGTGCGGCAACTCGGCGCAACGACCGGGCTTTCCGAGTCCTCGATCCGCCGGGCCCTGATGCGCCTGTGCCGAAGCGGACTCGTCCTGGGCACACCGCAGGGACCCGCGCGCTGGCGCTCGACCGAACGCGGCCGACGAGCGCTCACCCAGCCCGCCTACCACGGCTACCTCGAGGCACGATCATGACCGAATTCGTGATCGGATTCCTGCGGCGCGAGGTTTCGGGTGCGGCGTGGCAGCAGGACCAAGCGAGTATCCACGCACTGGCAGAACGGTTCGGGTGGTCGATCGTCCTGATGTACTACGGCGACCCGAACCTCCCGGGCGCCGTTATCAATCGCTTGATGAACTACGCGTACAACGAATCCGTCAGCGCTGTGATCGCACCGAGTTTCGATCATTTCGAAGACGGCGACATTTCGGCTCTGGTCAAGTTCGCCGACGTTATCTGCGCGGACACCGGATGCGGGTACACGGTAGCAAAACACGGCGATGCGACGGGCACTCTGAAAGCCCTCACAATAGGAGTCGAGTAGCTTCGAGGCACGTTCAGCGGGGCGCGGCGACGCATGGCCCGACAGCGATGCGTCGTCACGAACCGGCGGAATCCGGCATGCGGACCCGCCTGCGAGTCGAGCTGAGACGCTCACCCGAACACCGTGCGGCGAACCCTGAACCCAACCCACAGCGATCTTCTCCGTCGATGCACAATGTCGCTCGGTCTTCCTATTTCACCAAACAGATTGCCCTGACTGTAAGTTCAACGATCGGCCGCAAAGAATTCCACACGGCCGAGCTCCGCCACACCGGCGGCACCGTCGCCGCTCATGCCGCCGGCACCCTGCCCGAGGTACTGGAACGCCTCCGCCACAAGACACCACAGGCAGCCAGGCGCTACCAGAAGATCGCAGCCGGCCGCGCCCGAACACTCGCGGACAATGTCTCAAGGCTCGCGCTGGGACCACACTCCTCGACGCCTCTACATGGCGAGTGACCTTCCACAAACCATCAAAATATCCGCTTCCTCGAGCGAAAACCCCTGTCGGCGAGCGTCAACGCATCAAATTCCTTACACCACCGCCGGCTCGTACTGCTTAGACTTCCGAAACGATCGTCAAGATAGGCAGCGGTTGGTCAAAGCCGCTAACGGGTACACCCGCTACGCCGTCTTCGATGCCTCAGCCAGCGCGCTAATCGCCGTCCACGACCTCGGGCACAGCGATTCTTCGACGACTTTCCTCTGCTCGGGATGTTCCGTAACGCAGATGATGATGCCGCTATCATGGCTCTGCAAATCATTTGCCACTACGACGACGTGGCGGCGCATGCAATGACAGCCGCCATAGAGAAAGGCGCGCCATGGCGCTAGCAGCGGAATCCCATCGACGATCTCTGCCTACCCGCCGATGGTTCGGAATCGCGCTCGCCGCCGCCATCTGCCTGACCTCCGGTGGGCTCGCGTACGCACACCCGCCTACTCCGTCGGCGAAGCCGGTATGGCTGTGCAAGCCCGAATTGAGCGCGGACCCCTGCGATCTGCCGTTGCGGACCACCGATCTGGGGACCGGGGCGGTATCCGATCCACCCCCGGTCGCCGAACAGGACAAGCCCGTCGACTGCTTCTATCTGTATCCGACGGTGAGCAATCAGGTCGCGTTGAACCAGGACCCGGTGGCCCAGCCCGAAGTGCGCTCGATCGCCGAGTTCCAGGCTGCCCGCTTCTCGAATCAGTGCCGGGTTTTCGCACCCGTCTACCGCCAGGTGACTCTAACGGCGCTGCCGCTGGAACTGGCCACCGGCGTCGGCCTCATTCAGCTCGCCTACCAGGACGTCGTCGATGCATGGAACGACTACCTCGCCAATGACAATCATGGTCGAGGCGTGATCATCATCAGCCATTCTCAGGGAACCCTGATGGCGCGCAAGTTGATTCGCGAACAGGTCGACCCTGACCCACAGCTGCGATCGCTGTTGGTCGGCGCGTTCCTGATGGGCGGCAACGTCACCACCGCCCGCGGCAGCACCGCCGGCGGCGACTTTGCCACAATTCCCCTCTGTACCGGGCGCGGCGAATACGGTTGCGTGGTCGCCTATTCGGTCGCGCAGAACGATCCACTGCTATCTCTGTTCGGCAATGCGGACCTGAGCTTGATCTCCATGCGCTGGGGCCTGCCCCACGGGCCCGGATATCAGGTGGCGTGCACTGACCCCGCCATCCTCAGCGGCGACGACACTCCCCAGCCCGTGACCGTGCCGTCCGCACCGTACGCGTTCGGAATCATCTCGATCCTGTTGGGCTACACCACTTTCCCCGGCACCCTACCGACGTCGGATTCGGCCTGGACCTCGACCGCATCCCGTGGAACCGGGAGCTGCCAGGAACGCGACGGCTACAACTTCTACAAAGTGAGTATGCGGGGTACCGACCATCTCAACGAGATCCCCCTGTTCGAATCCCATCTGGTCGACATCAACTTCGGCTACGACCGCCTCGTGTCCATCGCTGAGCAGCAGATCCATGCCTGGCAGACACGTCGCTGACCGATGGCGGCCGGCGCGCAAATCACTTCGCGCGCAACGCACCGTCCAGACCCCCGACGTCGGCGATCTTCCAGTCGGTGTCGCGGTCGACAGTCACGGTGTAGGTCACCGTGGTCTGACCGCCCTGCGGTGACTGCGCGTTGGTGGAGGTGACGTTGACGAAGACCTCCACCTGATAGCGGCCACCGGTCTCGGAAGTGACACGGGCCGCGATGGGCTGGGCGGTCGAAACCCACTGCAGCGGGCCGAGCACCTCCTGCAAGGTGGGCGCGGTAGCGTCGAATTTGCCGGCCAGTTCCGGGACAGTATTGGCCTTGAGTCTGGTGAGCCACGCCGCACCGTCCTGATAATTCACCGTGGCCGCGCCCACCGCGTAGTCGGTGGCAACCTGTTCGGCGCGACGCTGATCCGCCTCACTTGCCGTCCGGTCGGACAGTTCACCGCGGGCTGATACCAGCAGCACGCTCAACACCACTATGGCGACGACCGCAGCCAGGGCGGCCGTCGCGGCGAACACCGTCGACAGTCGGATCGACAGGGTTCGTGTGGCCTTGTCCGCGGTGCCCGAGTGCGCGGGCACGGAGTCGACCGGCACGGTCCCGCCGGTGTTTGGATCAGCCGTGGAAAGTGCTGCGGAGCTGTCGGTTTCGGTCTTCATACTGACTCCTTGGTCGTCGGCTACTTGACCCGCACACGAATGTGCAGCGCGCCCTCGGGTTCGGTGGCGGCCAGCGCCTGGGTGATGAGTGCGCTGAGATCCAGTCGCGGGTTGGGATTCGCCGCGCCGTCTGCCAACGGCCGCAGCACGGGCACGAGCTGTTTCAGGTCCGGACCCAGCTGCGCGAACCGCTCGGTGAGGGTGTCCAGGAACGGGACCAGTCCGTTGTCCCGCAGGTACATTCGCGGGGTGTCGCCGGTGTTCATCAGCCGCCCGATGGCGGCGGCGATCTGATCGACCCGCTCACCGAACTGGATGAAGTTCGGTGCGGCTTCGGTCATGGCGGGGCCGGCCCACGCCATATCGGGGACGATCGATTGCAGATCGGTCAGCATCGGGCCGATCCGCGGCGAGCGGGACATGATGGCGGCGGCCAGCAATTCCGAGGCCCGGGTCAGCTCGGGCATGACGGGCTCGGTACCGGCCAGGGCGGTGCCGAAGGTGCCGACCAGCGAACGCATGGCGGCGGGGTCGAGCTGGGCCAGCACCTGCGAAACCTGGCCGGCCACCTGGGGAATGGACGGCGGCGTGCGCACCGTCCGGGCATCGAGCCGTTGCCCGTCGGACAGATAGGGACCGCGGTCGTCGGCGGGAGTGAACTCGACATACGGCTCCCCCAGCGCCGAGAGGCTTTCGATCACCGCCGGGCTGGACACCGGTATCGGATGGGTGTACTCGAGGCGCAGCACCACTTCCACCCCGGCCACCCCGCGCGCGACCGAAGCCACCGCGCCGACCTCGACACCGCGCAGCAGCACGGGCGAACTCGGTTGCAGGCCGGCGGCATTCGGCAGTGTGAGGGTAACCGTGAAGGTTTTCGCGAACGGCTCCGCACGGACCACCCCGAAGGCCAGGTAGGCGGCGCCGAGCACGGTGACGGCCAGGATTCCGGCCAGCGACAACCAGGCGGAGGGCTTCATCGAACGGCTCCGATCATGCGCAGCGACTGCAGGATTCGATCGATCTGCTCTTCGCCGGACGGACCGTGCACGCGCACACCGCGCACATTCACGGCCGGTCCGTGCTCGACCCAGGGGATGATCCTGTCCCGCAGCAGGGCCACGAGCGCGTTCAGATTCGAGGGCGCGTTCAGATCCAGCGGGCGATCGGTGAACAGCAGCGGGACGAAGGCCCGAGCGGCCGCGTCGCCGGATTGCGCCAGCGGCGCCAGCCAGGCGAGCGAATGCGCGACCTCGCCCAGTGCGCCGACCACCCCGATGGTCGCCACGATCGAGTTCACCGCGTCCGTGACCTGCTGTACCGCGGGCGCGGTCAGCAATTCCGCGAGATCGTCCGAGTTCTCGCCCACCGCCGCCGAGACCGCGGTGAGCCCGTCGAGGAAGACCGTCACCTGATCCAGATTGTTCGCCACGTCGACCGCGTTCGCGCCGAGCACACCCGCGATGCGGGCGGTCTCGCGCGGATCCGCGGGCAGCACCGCGTTCAGCTGGTTCACGATGTCCTGGAACCGGGTGATGGCCCCGCCCTGCACGAAGGTGGCCATCGCGGCCATGGCGTCCTCCATCTGCATCGGCGGGCGGGTCTGCCCGAGCGGGATCGTGCCGTCCGCGGGGAGCAGCTCGCCGAATCCGTCCGGGGGCGTGGTCAGCGCGAGGTGGATATCGCCGAGCAGCGTGTTCTGACGCAGTTCGGCCGTCGTCCGCGCCGGCAGGCGCACCGATTCGGCGATCTCGGCCTCCACCACCACGTAGCCGCCGCGGACCGCCGGATCTGCCGAATCCACCACCCGCACACCGGTAACCGTTCCGACCCGCGCGCCATTGGCGACGACCTGTGCCCGCGCGGGAAGATTCAGGGCATTGCCGAATTCGATGCGAACCCGATAGGTCGGTTCCGAAATCCCCGTTCCCGGCACCGGAATTCGCGCCGGATCGAAAGCACAGCCGCCGAGCGGCAGGAGAGCCGCTACGGCCAGGGCGCACAGCGAGTGCCACCGATGCGGTCTCATCGCGCACCCGCCAGCCCGAGCACCAGGGAAACCAGGGGCACACCGGTCAAGCCGTCCGGGGTCCTGCTGCACTGCCCGGGCGCGAGCGCGTCCACCGCGGCGCAGAGGCGATCCACCGCGTCTGGCGGCAATGCGACCCGCGGAGAGGCGTAGGTCAGGCCCGGTGCACCGGTATTCGGATCCAGGACACCGGTGAACGCGGAGGCGATGGCCGGGGTCATGGAAACCAGCTCGCGCAGGCTCCCGACGTTCGCGGCGGCGAAACGCGCCAGCGGCACGATCGCGTCCAGGGCGGCGAAAATCGGATCCCCGAACAGCGTGGTGATGTCGTTGAGCATCGGCAGCACTCGCTGGAAGCCGTCGATGATCTCGATGGTCGTCGAGAACAATCCGTTGTTCACCTCATCGAGCACCGAAGCCAGGCGCAGCAGCATCGATTTGATATCGCCCCAGTGCCCGGACACACCGCGCGCCAGCGAGGACAGCGCGTCGATCACACCCGCCAGATGACCGATCGCGGCATCGGGTGAGTTGAGTGCCGCGCCCAGGGTGGTGATGATCTCGTTGATCTGCGGTCCCGTGCCCGCGGTGGCGGCGTCGAGCGCCGTCAGGCCGCGTTGCAGCGCGTCGGCGTGCGCGGGATCGGGGCCCAGCGTCTCGTTTGCCAGATCCGCGAGCGCGGTGAGGGTTTCGGTCAGGCTCTTGGGCGTGAGGGTCTTGGTGACGCAGCGCGAGTGATCCCAATCGGTAGTCGCCGCGCCGCTGTCGAGCAGGGCCAGCTGCCGGTCCGCGACAATGGTGTCCGAGACCGTGGTGGCCGAAACATCTTCTGCCAGTGGATAGTCGGCATCGACGGTGAAGTCGACCCGCACCGTGCCGCCCTGCGGGGTGATCGCCGTGACGGCCCCGACCGGCATACCCCGGACGGTCACGTGATTACCGGTGTAGAGGCCCACCGTGTCCGGCATCAGCGCGCAGTAGGACTCGACCTTGCGCAGTGGATCGAAGGCGACCAGATAGGCGGCGCCGGTCAGCAGCACCAGCGCCACGGCCCCGGCGAGCGACATGAACACCCGGGCGGACAGCACACGGATCAGCATCAGCAGACCTGCCCGAACACCGGGACGCACACCGGCGCGAGCGCGGCGGGATCGAGGGGCACCGTCTGGCGCGACCCGTCCACGGCGACGCCCCCGTCGGGCGTGAGCAACGCCGTCAGCGAGCTCGCCAGGCCGTGCACCGAGTCCAGCAGCGAATCCAGCTGGGAACCCAGTGCTTCCAGCTCCGGCACCACGGCCACGAGCCGCTGCGCCATCGGCTCGAGTGTGCTCTCCCACGCCGGTTGCAGCGCGGCCAGCCGGGCGATCACCCGGTTCAGGGTGAGCAGCGCGGTCCGCGTTTCCGAGCGCTTGGCCGACAGGACCGTTTCGAGCACATTGATCTTGTCGATCAGGCGGCGCAGTTCGCCCTTGGCGGTGTCCACGCCCGAGAGGTACTCCTCGGCGATCGAGATCGCCTTCGAGACCTCGGTGCGCTGCCGCAGCAGCAGGTCGAGGAATCGATCAACCCCGTCCAGGGTGTCGCGCAGCGCCCCCGGACCGGCCTCGAGCGCATCGGCCAGACCACTCAGATTGCGCCGCACCAGATCTCCGTCCACCGCTGCCACCGGCGCGGCCGCGTCCTGGAAGGACCGGGCCAGACTGTAGGGCAGCCGCACCCGATCTGCCGGAATGACCCCGCGGCCCAGCGGCCGATCACCGGCGGGGAACACCGCGATGTAGTGACCGCCAACCACGGTCAGCATCCGCACGTCCATCGTGGTTTGGTCGCCCAGGAAGACCGAACTGTCGACGGTGAAAGTCATGGTTACTCGATCTCGTTGCAGAGTAAGCGATTTCACCGATCCCACCGGGACCCCGGCCACGCGCACATCGTCGCCGACGCGCACGGACTGCGCCTCGCTCAGGTCCGCGGTGTAGGTCGACCTGCCGAACGGCACCACGTACAACACACCGACCGCCGCCAACACCGCCACCACCAGGACCGCCCCGGCCACGCCCAGCCGCAGTTCCCGCCGGCGCAGCGAGGCGGCGTCGGGCCGAGAGCGACGCGGACGCGCGGCGAACCCTCTCATCCTTTGCATACCGTCACCTGCTGTCCGGCGACGAGAATGCGCAGCGCCGTGGGCAATTCGGCCGAGCCTCGGCTGCACGGAGCAGGCGGAGCGCTACCCGCCGCCGGCACCGCGGCTCGCAGCGCCGCCAGCAGAGCGGGAGCCTTCCCCAGCATGTCGATCACCTCTTGCGGATTCGGGAACAAGGTGCGAATGACGTTGTCCAGATCGGGATTCACGTTCTCGGACAATCCGAGCGTGGCCAGCAGGTCGTCGATCGGGTCGAGCACCGGCGGTGCGGTGAGCGCGAAGTCGATCAACCCGTCGATCCGGGTCTGCAGGGTCTGGAAGACATCGGCGAGTTTGCCCAGCAGGGTGACCAATTGCGGTGAGCGGCCTCCGATCCGATCCGAGATCTCGGCCATGTTCCGGATCAGCGCGGAGATCACCAGTTGCCGATCGCCCACGTATTCGCTGAGCCGGCCGATCGCCTCCAGCGCCGGGCCGACGCCGGCACCGTCCCCTTCGATCACCGCGATCATGCTCTCGCTGAACCTGTTGATCGCATCGGGGGACATCGTCGCCAGTACCGGTTTCAAACCGTTGAACAGGCCCGTCACATCGAACGACGGGGTGGTGCGCTCAACGCCGATGGTGGCGCCAGACGCGATACGCGCGCCCGCCACCGGATCGCGCTGGATATCCAGATACCTTTGGCCCGTGAGGTTCTGGTAGCGAATAGCCAGCCGGGTGTTGTCGTGGATCGCGGAATCGCGCTGCACGGTGAACCGCACGACCGCCCGACCCTGTTCCAGCGCAATGGATTCCACCTTGCCGACCCGAACCCCGTACAAGCGGACGTCGTCACCCGAATGCAGACCGTTGGCATCGGCGAAGATCGCGCGGTAGTCCTCGGTCGGCCCTGCGACCGGCTGCCGGATGACGACCACCACCAGCGCCAGCACCCCCAGCATCGCCACCGTGAAAGCCGTCAGACGCCAGGCCGGCGCGAGCACGCCCGTCATCGCGCACCTCCGGGCGCAACATCCGGAATACCCAGCACCGGAACGAGACTCAGGTCCACATCGACCTCGAGCACCGGCCCGTCCGGGGTATCGGGCATGGTCGAGCGCAGGTTCTCGATCAGGGTCGCCAGCTCGGCGCCGGAGCGCTCCGGGGCCGGCACGGTGCTCGCGGCGGCGGCCAGCATCGGCGCGAGCATGCCCGCGTATTCGGAGAATTCACCTCGGGCCCCGTAGAGGGTATTGCGCAGAGCCGGGAACAACCGATCCACCACCATGGCGATGGTGGCGTCGAAACGGCCGCGATCGGTGCGCAGCACGTCGATGTGATAGACCGAGTTCATCACCTCGAAGAGCGCGTCGGCGAAACGCGCGCCCCCGGTGAGCGCGGATCCGTAACCGCCCAGCAGCTCGGACGGCGCGACGGTCGTGGTGTCGGCGACCGTGCGCCCCAGCACCACCAGGGCCTGCGCCAGCGGGGTGAAAGCCCCTATATCGGAAGCCAATCGAGCCAAGGTGCTCGCCAGTTCCGGGGTGAGCACCTCGGTGGTGACCTGGGTGAGGGTGCGCATCAGATTGCTCATGGTGGCGTCCTGCACGAGGGCCGAACGCGCTCCGGTGAGATCGACCACGACGTCCGGTGACAGCGGCGAACCCCCTGCGCCCCGGCGCAATTCGAGCGCGGAGATGCCGAAGAGGTTCGAGGGCGCGTAGTCCACCTGGAAGCTGTCGTCCACTCCGCCCAGCTGCGAGCGGTCCAGGGCCAGCGAGATGCGCTGGGTGCCCCGCTCGTCCGGCGCGATGCCAACGACCTCGCCGACCGTCACGCCGTCCAGCAGCACCTCGGTGCCGAGCACCACACCGTCGCCGATGTGCTCGGTCCGCAGGGCGATACGCAGTCCGTCCGCCGCGTTCGGGTCCGGGCGCAGCGCCCAGCCTCCGGCCAGCACCGCCAGCGTCACCAGGACCGCGCCGGTTCTGCGCGCTGCCCCGCGACTCACCCGTACGCCGGGCATTCCGTATTCGGGCACGCCGCTACCCCGGGAAACTGATGGCGGAATTGAAGCCCCACAACACGATCGAGAGCACCATATCGATGGCGATGATCGCGACGAAGCTGGCGCGAACCGCACGCCCCGAGGCGATGCCGACGCCCTCGGGGCCTCCCGCGGCGAAGAATCCGTAATAGCTGTGCACGAGAATCACCACTGTCCCGAACACCGCCACCTTGATCACGGCGGCGATGACGTCGAAGCCGGAAACGAACTGAAAGAAGTAGTGGTCGTAGACGCCGCCGGACTGCCCGTGCACCAGCGTGATCAGCCCACGACAGGCCAGGTAGCTCAGGATCAGCGCGATCAGGAACGTCGGCACGATAGCCACCGCGCCCGCGATCACCCGGGTGGTCACCACGAAGGGCACCGAACGCAGACCCAGCGATTCGATCGCGTCGATCTCCTCCGAGATCCGCATGGAACCGATCTCGGCGGTCATCCGGCATCCCGCCTGCGCGGCGAAACCGATGGCCGCGGCGATGGGCGCGAGCTCGCGGGTAGTCGCGAAGGCCGAGACCAGACCGGTCACCGGACCCATACCCAGCATGTTCAAGGTGGCGAAGGCTTCCACCCCGACCGAACCGCCCATGGCCAGCCCGAGCACGATCATCATCGGCACGGTGCCGCCACCGACGATCACCGAACCCCGGCCCCAGGTCATATCGCTGACGATGCGCATGGTCTCCGCGCGGTAGTGCCGCAGCGTGAACGGGACCGCCGCCAGCACCTGCCAGACGAATGCGGCCACGAAGCCCAGCACCTCGACGGGCCGCGGCAGCTGTGCCCGGCGTAGGCGCGCCATCCAGCCGAATCCCCTGGGCGCGTATGGCGTTGCGGTCATCATGCGATCCGCATCGGCAGGAACAGCGTGGTGACCTGGGTGAGCGCGAGATTCACCACGACGATCGACACCACCGACAGCACCACCGCCGCGTTCACCGCGTCGGCGACACCGCGCGGGCCGCCCTTGGCCTCGAGGCCGCGCTGACAGGCGATCACCACCACGATGAAGCCGAAGATGACGGCCTTGAGCAGCGATACCGCCACATCGGCCACCGAGGTGAACGCGCCGAAGGTGGCCCAGTAGCTGCCCGGCGTCACACCCTGACCGCCGATGGCCACCGCGTATCCGGCCAGCACACCGACAAAGATGATCAGCACGTTCAGCAGCGGCGCGACCACCAGCATGGCGATCATGCGCGGAATCACCAGCCGGTTGATCGGCGAAATGCCCATGACGTGCAGGGCGTCGATCTCCTCGCGAATGGTCCGGGCGCCCAGATCCGCGGCGATCGCCGAGGCCGCGGCGCCGCCGAGCAGAAAGCCGGTGGCCATGGGCGCACCCTGTTTGATGACGCCCATGCCGCCGGTCGCACCGAGCAGGGAATCGGCCCCGAGGGTGTGAATGAGATTGCCGACCTGCACCGAGACGATGACGCCGAACGGCACCGCCATCAGGATGGCCGGCAGCGCGGTCACGGTGACCATGCGCCAGGCCTGGTGCACCGCCTCGCGCCATTGCAGGCGGGCGGCGATGAGATCACGGGCGGCGCCGCCTGTCGCGGCGCCCGCCATATCGACCGCGCGGCCGAAGGTGCGCAGCGCGGAGAGCACGGTGTCGGCGAAATTGCCGCGCACCGCCTGCGCGGCGGCCATCAAGCTCGAAGTTCCGGCCGTGGAGCCCCTCGGCACCGGATCGTCCTGAAAAGCCGCCGACAATGCGTTACCCCTGCCCCTGCATTCGGATTGTGACTCGGGCCATATGCCGAGCCGGTGTCCGAATCTATGGCGACCGCATACCTCATGTCACTGCACGGACGAGAAAAGTTGGTACGTCAGTTTTGTCTCGCGAAACAACTTGGCGAAGCCATCACCGCATCCGGACCTATCGCCGGGGTGCCACCGCACTACGGGAGGCGCAGCACCGGCCGCTCGCGAGCGGCGGCCAGCCGGGAGCCGCGACAGGAAACTTGCCGCAAATATTGGCGGCGGTGACAATCAGGCTATGTCCGAGCCCCTGCCCGCCCTCGCGCCCGAAGCCCCGATCCTGCGGCGGCTGATGCAGCGGCTCCCCATGGTCATCGACGAGATGTTCCACGCGTCGCTGGATATGGTGCCCGCGACCGCGACGCTGCCCACCGGGCATTTCGAAGAGATCGTGGTGCCGAATGTCTATGCCGGCGGGCTGGGCTTCCTGCGCGCGCTCGACGAACAACGCAGGTACCGGGTCGACGAGGTACGGGATTTCATCACCCCGATCGTGGAAACGCTGGCCGAGGAGCGACTGCCGCTGGAAGCGATCCTCACCGGCCTGCACGGCGCGGTCCGGCGGGTGTGGAACGAAACCCTCGCGCTCACCGAACCCGAGGATCTGGCCGATCTGGCCGCCTTCTCCAATCACCTGCTCGAACTGCTCATGAACATCACGACGCTGGTCACCTCGACCTATACCGCCATGGAGGAATCGGTCTACGGGCTCGAGCGAGATGCGAGGCGGGGACTGGCCGTCGCGCTGCTGCGGGGCGCGCCCGCGGGTGAGCTCGCGGCGCGCGCGGACCATACGCTCGCCGAGCACTACGACGTGCTCGCCGTCACCGTCGCCGGTAGCTCGGTTCCCGGCTCGGCGGCGCTGGCCGAGAACGCCGTGGCCCGCCGCCGGGCGCGGATCGTCCAGCAGGTGCTCGATGAGATCGCGGGCACGACCGCGCTCAACACCTTCGACGGAACCAGCGGTATCGCACTGCTCCCGCGGACACTGGGAACGGGACCGCGCGCCGAATACGCCCGGGCGATAGGCAAACTCAGTGGGTGCCTGGGCGCTGCGATCCACATCGGCGAGTGCTCGGCGGTCCCGCGCGCGGCGATACCCGAGAAGGCCACTCAGGCAACCGAACTCGCACAGCTGGCCGAGGGGCTCGGACGGCCGCCGGGGGTGTACCGGCTCGACGATCTACTGCTCGAGTATCAGCTGACCCGGCCCGGCGAGGCACGAGATCGGCTGGCGCAGCGCATCATTCCCATTCTGGATCAGCCGCATCTACTCGAGGCGGTGAAGGTGCACATCACGCACGGCGCGGATCGCAAGGCGGCCGCCGCCCTATTGCACGTGCATCCGAACACCCTCAGCTACCGGCTGCGCCGGGTCACCGAGATCACCGGCATCGATCCCAGCGATCCACACGGCTCGCGGCTGATAGCGGCGGCGCTGATGGTGCAGCGGCTCTATCCGGTCACCGCCGACAGCCCGGGTGACGCGCGCACCTGATCGCCACCGTTTGGCTCCGGAGACAAATCGGTTCCTGCCAATTCTCCGGTTGATGCAGTGACTTTCACCGTCTCGGACACCAATACTTGTGATCCGATCACATGTTAGGCATTCAAAGCAGCCTTCGTCCCACCCCGCGACGCAGCGGTGGGCAGCTTTGGCGTGCGCTGTGACCGGTCGCCATGGGTATTCGAGAGAGGCCGACAATGCAGTCACCAGTCAATGCCGCGAGCCATTTCGTCCGGACCGAGTTTCCGGGCGGCAGTTTCCGATCGCGGCTACTCGATCTGGCCATCCGGGGCACCGTGCGCCCCGTCATCGCGGCGTGGATCCGCTTCCCCGAACTGTCGTGGCCCTACCATGTCGTCGATCACGTCGGCCGGGTGCTGACCGTCCCGCGCGGGGTGCGCAGGCGGGCCGCGCCGCTGGAGCGGTGTGCCGCGCATCTGGTCACACCCGCCCGGGCTCGTACGGATCGGTTCATCGTCTACCTGCACGGCGGGGGTTTCCTGGTCGGCGGAAATCACCTGCACAAGCAGATGATCGGTCGCTTCGCCGACCGCCTGAGTACCACCGTTCTCGCCGTCGACTATCGCCAACTGCCCCGGCACGGCATCACCGATTCGATCGAGGACAGTGTCGACGCGTATCGGCACGCCCTCGAATCGGGGTACCGCCCGGATCAGATCGTGATCATGGGCGATTCGGCCGGCGCCTATCTGACGCTGATGGCCGGGATCGAGATCAAACGCCGGGGGCTGCCCAATCCGGCCGCACTGGTTGCGATTTCGCCGCTGACCGATTGGAATCCGGCCTCGAAGCTCGCCGCACCCACGACGGACAGCTGTGCGCTGTTCCCCCGCAGCACCCTCGAGCGACTCGGCGAGCTGGCCGCGCGGGGCACAGGGACCCCGCCCTCACCGGTCGACTTCGACCTCGCCGGCCTCCCACCCGTGCTCTTGCAGGCGAGTTCGTCCGAAAGCCTCTGTCCCGATGCCGAATTGATGGCCCAGCGGCTGGCCGCGCACGGCATTCGCTGCGAACTCCAGCTGTGGCCCGGACAGGTGCACGTGTTCCAGGCCGCAGCGAGCATCGTCCCGGAGGCGGCGGCCGCGGTCGAGGCGGCGGCCGTATTCATAGAGCGAGCCTGGCAGCAACACGCTCAACAGCGCAGTGCCTGAAGCCAATTCACATATCCCCACCTAGAGACAGAGGACCCCCCGATGACCGATGCGAAGCAACAGTTGCTCGCGGAACTGCGCGAGCCGCGCGAGGTGCTGACACGGCTCACCGACGAGCAGGCCGCCGAACTGCTGAGGCTGCTGCATCGCCGCACCGCCACCGAGCGCGCGGCCCTGGACGCCGCGATCACCGCGGCGCTCGGCGCGCTGCCCCGCCTGGTCCGCATCCCCGCCCGTGCCATCCTCTTCGGATAGGAGCCCAACCGTGACGAACCTTTTGGCCCAGAGCCAGATTCAGGCACTCGCTCGCACGATCGGGGCCGATCCGACCGAGCTGAAGGCCCTGGGGACCCTCTCCGCGGACGAGCTGCGCGCACTGTACGAGCGGGTCTCGGACTTCCTCTGCGACGACCAGGCCGACACCTTCGCGCGGGTGAGCAGACTGGCCACCCTGGTTCCGGACGCCTTGGCCGCCAAGGTGGCGCTGAACGCCATCCCCGCCGAGGTCGCCGGTCGCGCGGGCGGCCCCCTCGGCACGGATCATCCGCAGCGGGTGGCGGGTGTGCTGCGGGGACTGCCGCCGAGCTATCTGGCCGATGCCGCACCGTTTCTCGACCGGCGCACGACGGCCACGCTGACCGGGCTGCTACCGGTGTCGATCCTCGTGCCGGCCGCCCAGGAGTTGCTGCGGCGGCGCGATCACCTGACCGCAGCGCTGTTCGTCGAGCATTCCACCGATGAGCAGATCGCGGGCTACGAGGCGGGCATCGACGACGACGCCGGACTGATGCTGACCATCGCGCTGATCTGGCCGCCGGACCGGCTCGACCACACGGTCCGGCAGTTGTCGCCGGCTCGGGCGCACCGCATTGTCGGCGCCGCCGCCGACGGCGCGCCCGAGGTGGTGGCGGCCACGCTCTCGCTGCTGTCCCGGCTGGCGGAGGATCAGGCGAATCTATTGGGCAACAGCCTGTTCGGCGCGCTGACCCTCGATCAGTTCGAGCGGTTCGTCGCGGTCGTCACCGACCGCGCCGCGTGGCGCGAGCTGCTCTACGTGCTCACCGCGCTCAATGACTCGGTACTGGCACGGCTCACGACCCATCCGGTGCTGACCGCAGCGCCGGCGCTGTCCGAACTGGCCGCCGCGGCGGACTCCGCGCGCACGCGCAGCACGGTGGCGATCCTGCGCGCCGCGGCATCGGATCGCCCCGAGTCCGTGGGGCTGTCCCCGAAATCCTGACCCGCCCGAATCGACCGGCGCCCCCGGCAGTTCCGCGCACCCGGAACGTCACCGGCCGGACCACCATGATCCGACCGGCACCGGGGCCCCGGCACGAACTTGCAGAGAAGATGTCAATGAAACTGTCTCCCAAAGTCATTAGCGAACACCTGGCGCGGGCGTCCGACGAGCTGAAGTCCGTCGCCGTGATGCACCGGGCCGGTGTCATCGACCTGACCCGCCCGCACCGGATCCTGCGGGTATCCCGCGAGACACGGCGTTACGGCCCGCATTCGGCGATGATCATGCGGGCCGCCCGGGAAACCCCGCACGCCCCGGCACTGACCGACGCGCGCGGCACCCTGACCTACCAGGAACTCGACCGGCAATCGAACGCCCTGGCCAATGCGCTGCGTGCGGACGGTCTGACGCCGGGGTCGGTGGTCGGGGTACTCGCTCGTGATCACCGCGGGCTGGTGCTGGCGATCAGCGCCGCCGGCCGCGCGGGGCTGCGCCTGGCCATGATGAACACCGGATTCGCCAAGCCGCAGTTCGCCGAGGTCGCTCGGCGCGAACAGGTCCGAGCCATGTTGCACGACAGCGAATTCGGCGACCTGCTCGACGCACTGCCGCCCGCACTGCCGCGCTATCTGACCTGGGTGGAGCCCGGACATCGGGTGCCCGCAGGATCGCACGACCTCGACGCGGTCATCGCAGCGGGCGATACCCGCACCCCGCCGCCGCCCCCGCGGCCGGGCGGATTCATCATTCTGACCAGCGGCACCACCGGATTGCCCAAGGGGGCGCCGCGCACCCGGGTCAGTCCGCTGGTGAGCGCGCTGTTCCTGGACCGCATTCCGGTTCCGCACCGGCGCACGGTGGTGATCGTGTCGCCGCTGTTCCACGGCACCGGTTTCGCGCTGTGGGGTGTGGCGACCGCGCTGGCGAATCACACCGTCGTGCTGCGGCGGTTCGACGCCGAGGCGACCCTGCGCGCGCTGAGCGAACATCGCGCCGAGATGCTGGTCGCCGTGCCGACCATGCTGCACCGCCTGATCGCGCTGGGACCGGAGGTGATCGGCAAGTACGACCTGTCCGCGCTGCGGGTGATCGTGGTGGCCGGATCGGCGCTCGCGCCCGAGCTGGCCGTGCGCGCCCAGGACACCTTCGGCGATGTCCTCTACAACTTCTACGGCTCGACCGAGGTGAACATCGCCGCGGTGGCCCAACCGCACGAATTGCGCGCGGCCCCGGGCACGGTCGGCCGCGCGCCGGTGGCGACCCGGATCGCGCTGTTCGACGACGCGGACCGCCGCATCCGCGATCTCGGCGCCCGCGGTCGCGTATTCGTCCGGGGCGCGGCCCCGTTCGAGGGCTATACCGACGGCCGCGGCAAGCAGATCCTCGACGGCTACATGTCCACCGGCGACATGGGCCATTTCGATGTCACCGGACTGCTGTTCATCGATGGCCGCGATGACGACATGGTGGTCTCCGGCGGGGAGAACGTCTACCCGCTGGAGGTGGAGAACCTGCTCGCCGCCCTGCCCGGCGTGGACGAGGTCGCCGTCATCGGGGTCGACGACGAGGAGTTCGGAAAGCGCTTGCGCGCCATCGTTGTTCGCACGCCCGGAGCCGACCTCGACGCGCAGGCGGTCAAGGACCACGTGCGCGCGAACCTCGCGCGATTCAAGGTCCCGCGCGAGGTGGTCTTCACCGCGGCGCTCCCCCGCAATGCCACCGGCAAGGTGCTGCGCCGCGAGCTGCCCGGCCCGAACTGAGGACCGCACCCCGTACGCGCTCGTGCGTACACCACCGACACAGAAGGGCTCCGATCGTGTCCACCACCCCCAGACCTACCGGATCCGGTTCCGAAATGCTCATCGACCACCGGTTCGGCGCCCTCGCCGCACGGTTCTTCCGCGCCTTCCGGAACCGCCCACGCGGCGGCGGCGCACTCACCGTTCACCTGCACGGGCAACTGGTGGTCGACATCTGGACAGGCTGGGCCGATGCCGGGCGGCCCTGGGAACGCGACACCCTGGCGCTGTCGTATTCGACGGGCAAAGGCGTGGCGGCCACGGTGGCAAACCGGCTCGTGGAACGCGGGGTCCTCGACCTCGGCGAGCCGGTCGCGACGTACTGGCCGGAGTTCGCGGCCCACGGCAAGCAGGACATCACGGTGTCGGACGTGCTGCGCCACCGCGCCGGTCTGCAACGGCTACGCGGGCTGTCCGCGAATCACGATGAACTGCTCGACCACGATTACCTCGCCGCGCGGCTCGCCGACCAGGCGCCGGACCCGTGGCGGCTGCGGGCCAGCGGCTACCACGGCCTGACCTTCGGCACCCTGGTGGCCGAGCTCGCCCAGCGGGCCAGCGGCCTGCTCTTCGACGAGCTGCTCGCCGGCGAACTGCGACAGCCCCTCGGCGACAAGGACTTCTGGTTCGGGGTGCCACACTCGGAGCGGCATCGGATCGCACGCCTCGGCCAGCGCCTGGGCATCGCCCGAATTCCCTTCGACCGACTCCTGGCACCCATCGGCGCGCTGCCGAGTTCACTCCTGCGCTCGGCGACCTCCGCCGCGTATCCCGGGTGGGCCGACCTGAGTCAGGGCGAGCGCGCCTACGACGCCGTAATGCCGAGCTGGAACGGCGTTTTCACCGCCCGCGCCCTATCCCGGATGTACGGCGCGATAGCCAACGAAGGCATCGTCGAAGGCCGTCGCCTGTTCCGACCCGAAACCACCCGCGCACTAGCGCAAATGCCGTCCAACAGCGCCTTCGACTACGTCCTGGGTGTACCGGCCCACTTCGCTCGCGGCTACCATCGCACCCCGGTCGGGACAAGAATCAATCGAAATGCTTTCGGGCATTACGGTATCGGTGGTTCCGGAGGTCTAGCCGTTCCCGACCTCGGCCTATCCATCGGCTTCATCACCAATCACCTGGGAAATCAAGCCAATTCGATCGGCGACGGTCGACTCGCCCACTTCGCCCATCTGGCCTGCCGTGCAGTCCGCACCTCCGTGTATCCGGCAGCGGCCCCGATCACTCGCGCCGCCGGCTGAAACACCTCGAGCTTCGAGCATCCCGCGATGAGCCGACTTCAGCAGAACAACCGTGACTGCCGAGGAGCAAGCGTCGGACCGCGCGGGATGACCCGCCGGGCCGAACCGCTGGAACACTGTACGGCGCAGCTGGTTACCCAGCCCAACCCCCGAGACGACCGATTAATCGTGTACCTGCACGTCAGCGGCATCACGATCCCACCGGTTGGAAATGGGCTGCGCTCGATATCCCATCGACAGTGTTCGAATCAACCGTCGCCGGATGTATGCCAGCTGTACCCTCACTGTCCACCGTCTCGCCGACCCGATCGGTGCTGAAGTGCCAAGATCGAGGGTCAGTTCGGCTGGTAGACGTCGTGCGGCGGTTCAGGCAGATACATCTCCTCAATCTGCGCCGCGTACTTGTCCGCGATCACCTTGCGTTTGAGTTTCATGGTGAGGGTGATCTCCTCGCCGCCTGCCTCCCAGAAGACGGGCAGAATCCGAAAGCGCTTGATTTGCTCGACTCGGGAAAGTCGTTCGTTCCCAGCCGCAATGCCTGCCGAAATCGCTTCGATCACTTCGGGATTCGCCGCGAGGTTGGCCGCTTCGGCATCGGGCAGCCGATGCCGGGCGGCGTACATCGGAGCGCTCTCGGCATCGAGCACGATGAGCGCGGAGATGTACGGACGGGCATCTCCGATGACCGCCATGGCACCAATCAACGGGGTGGCAGCCTTGACCGCTTTCTCGATCGCGGCGGGTGCGATGTTCTTGCCCGCCGAGTTGATGATGATCTCCTTCTTGCGATCGACGATCGTCAGGAATCCCTCGGCGTCGACGGTGACGATGTCACCGGTGTGCAGCCAGCCATCGGAATCCACCGCATCCCTCGTCTTCTCGGGCTCGTTGCGATAGCCCTTCATCACCAGCGGTCCGCGCACGAGCAGCTCACCGTCCTCGGCCGAGCGCGCCTGCATCCCATCGAGAAGTTTCCCGACGGTGCCCAGCTTCGCCTCGTCAGGGTGACTGACGCTGCAGATGCACGACAGCTCCGACATTCCCCAGATCTCGGAGATCGGAACACCCAGCCCGGCAAAGAATCCCAGCGTCTGCGCGGGAATCGGGGCCGCACCGGAAAGTGCCCAGCGCAATCGGTCGAACCCGAGCCGAGCGCGCAGTTGCGACAGCACCATCACGTCGGCCCGGGCCCACTCTTCCGCCAGTTCGGCCGGTACCGGTTGCCCGGCGATTTGGTAGCTACTGCGTTCGGCGGCCACCCCCAACGCCCACAGCAGCCCTTGTCGCCTTTGCTCGTCCGGTTCATTGGCGACCGCGAATTCGACGGCGGCCTTGAGCTTCTCCCATACGCGCGGCACCGCACCCCAGACTGTGGGTCGCAGTTCCGTCAGCGCGGCGGCGATCTGCTTGGCATCGGTGACCGCAGTCACCTGAGTGCCGAAGACCTCCTGGAAGTAGAGCGAGGTCAGCCGGTCGGCGATATGCGCGGTCGGCAGATACGACGTGATGGTGTCGCCGAATCCTATGCCAAGCACATCACCGACACCGTATGCCTGGAACAGCAGGTTGGCGTGAGTGGTCTCGACTCCCTTGGATTCGCCGGTTGTGCCCGAGGTGTAGATCAGGGTCGCGACGTCCTCGGGGCGCACCGCGCGCCACGCCGCGTCGAAGTCGAAGGCGGGATCGCCACCGGCGAGCATATCCGCCACCGACAGTGTCCCCGCGACGGCGTCGAGACACACGATGTGGTCCAGCGCCAGTCCGCAGGTGCGGATCCGGTCCACGTAGGCAGGCTCGCAGATCACGACGCGGGCACCGGCATTGCCGAGTACGAACTCAATCTGTTCCGAGGCGAGGGTGTTGTAGAGCGAGAACGATGTCGCACCGAGGTGCTGGGCTCCGACATCGAGCGGGAAGAAGTCGATCCGGTTGGACATCATGAACGCGACTGTGTCGCCGCGCCCGACACCGAGAGCCGCCAAGCCGGCCGCGGCGGCACGAACCCCAGCCGAGTACTGCGCCCAGGTAAGCGTGGCGGTGTCTCCGGGCGTCCGCAGCGCGATCGCACCGGGGTCGACCGATGCCGTGTATTGGAAAGCTGCGCAGAGTGTTTCGAATCGTGGCAAAGACATTACGTGAGCCCTCATATTGTGGAAGAAATCCGATGTCGGTAGCAGGTCAGGCCGAGGTCTCGCGCACGGTCACCGCGAGAGTGGAGTCGATGAAACGAATCACCTCGCCGACTGCTCGCGCGGCCTCCGGGACGATCGACCATGCCGCCTGGAACACGTGGACCTGACCGTGCCACACCTGAAGCTGGTGGGGGACGCCGGCTTCGGCCAGCGAGTTCGCGAACATCTTCGCGTCCGCGTACAAGAGCTCGGCGGAACTGATCTGGATGAGGGTCGGAGGGAAGCCGCTGAGGTCCGCATCGATCGGTTCGCGGCGAGTCTCGGGGTCGGGGCAGTGCCGGGAGATGAACCGCTGGAACGACCGCGCGAAACGTCTCGAGAAGAGCGCGTCTGTCGCGTCCCCCAGTGCCGCGATCTTCGCCTCCCAGTCAAGCGCCACACCCGGCGCCATCGAGACGATCGCTCCCGGCATCGGCAGGCCCTGCTCCCTCGCGACGACAGCAGCCATCAACACCATGTACGCGCCGGCTGAATCGCCGACGAAGGCCACCTTCTCGGGAGCTATGCCCTGCGACAGGGCATAGCGATACGCATCGACGCAGTCGCTGACTCCGTCCCCTATCGTATGTTTGGGCAGCGTGCGGTAGTCGACCTCGAGGATCTCCGTCGACAGTGCTGAGGCGAGTTCCGCAATGAGATTTCGATGCAGGTACCGCCCCCCGACCATGAAAGCCCCGCCGGGCATGTAGACGATGTAGCGATCGCCGCGGACAGATCCCGGGCGGGCAATCTCAGCCGCGCAATTCGGCAGTGCGATCGAGCGGTGCGTCGTACCGGCCGCCACCGGCAGCAAGCGACCGACGTGGTCCACAATTCGGTACGGCCATCGGAGTTCGGGCGCTACCGCCCACAGCGAAAGCATCGGCTTGATCGCACTCCGGATCGCCGCGGCGAGAATACGCGACTGCGCACTACCCCCCTCGAACTCGATGCACTGAGCGATAGGCCGGACAGGCCCTCCACGATCCCCGAAATGGTCAAGCACGCGTTTGTCCTCACTGACCGAGCCGACCTCGTCCCGAGGCCGTGACAGCCTCGATGCTGTCGTCGGTTCCCATGCTCGTGCACTGCGGTGCCGAACGTCCATGCACGGCGGGAAGAGTTCGAAGGACGAAACTTGTTTCAGATCACAAGTCTGCCCCGACGCATCGCGCCACAACTCACACCCGCTCCCACCCGCAAGTGCACGAAACGATTCATGCCTTGGCCGTCAGCGATGTTCGATCGACCAATACCCTTGCGGGCTTTGCGGCCTGGTGTGGCATCCGCAGCCGAACCATGGGTTCATGAACGATCACGGTGCCCCGGTCCTGTATGCCCTCGTAACCGGATCGCCGGCTGTGCGCGACATCGGCAAGCTCGTCGACACCGCGCAGGCCGACGGCTGGGACGTGTGCGTCATCGCCTCACCCTCGGAAACTGGTTATCGATCCTATTGTGCGATACCAACATTCAGCGGAATCCCGCTCACCCAACGCGCTGTAACCCACCCAGGTCGCAATACTTTTCGGTCGATTCTTAAAAGAAAACAACATCAAGAAAAGATACGTTTTCGAGCACACCTCTTGCACTATTGTGGATTTCGGGCCCCCGCCCCTTTCTAACTTGATCATGTGCGCGCACACTCGAAGTGTGTTGACCATCAA
The DNA here is from genome assembly GCF_053645575.1 of Nocardia sp. NPDC055321. Taxonomy (NCBI): domain Bacteria; kingdom Bacillati; phylum Actinomycetota; class Actinomycetes; order Mycobacteriales; family Nocardiaceae; genus Nocardia; species Nocardia sp. NPDC055321. Next base: position 213,006 of record NZ_JBSHMS010000005.1, on the reverse strand, counting down.
AGCGGTCCACGCCGGAGATGGATTCCTGTATCTCGCCAACACCGTTGCCAACGGTGATCGCAAGCGCGAGAAGGGACAGAGCCTCACCGACTACTACACCGCCACCGGCACTCCCCCGGGCCAATGGTTCGGCCGCGGGGCGCAATTGCTGGGCGTGGACGGGGAGGTCACCGAAGCGCAGATGCGCGCGCTGTTCGGCGAGGGAATCCATCCCGAGGCCGACCGGATCATCCTCGACGCGATCAACGACGGCAAGACCGTGCCCGAGGCACTTCGGGCCGCAGCGTTGGGGACCGGGCACAATGCGATCGGGTCCGGGCCGACCGCGATCAGCGTCATCTACAACCAGGACAAAGCCACGTTCCTGGCCACGCATCAACGCTCACCGAACCGGCAGGAATGGCTCGATCTGCGCATCGGGGCGGCGCGCAAACACCTCCTGGCCGAGACCGGACAGACGCCGACACCTGACCAGATCAACGCCGCGCTGGCGGGTGAGAAACAGCGCAGCCGTTCGTGTGTCGCGTTCTACGACATGACCGCGACGTGGACCAAATCCGAGTCGATCCAGTGGGGGCTGCTCGGCGAATCCGATCGCCAGCGGATGTGGGATTGCCATCTTCGGGCCCTGCACGCCACGCTCGAAACCGCGCAGGAACGCTACGCGTTCGCGCGGCGCGGCGCTGGGGGTAAGCGGGTGATCGACGCCGAAGGATTGACCTTCGCGATCTTCCATCACTGGGACAACCGAGCCGGGGATCCGAATCCGCACAGCCACGTCATGGTCTCCTCGCGCGTGCTCGGCTCGGACGGAAAATGGTCCGCCCTCGACGCCCGCGCGCTCTACCAAGCCACCGTCTCGCTCAGCTGCGAATACAACGCCCGCAAGACCGCAGAGCTCAAGCGCGAGTTCGGATACCGGTACGAAGAGCGCTACCGGAACGGGACCGGCAAGGCCCCCGTCCTAGAGATCGCTGACGTGCCCGAGGCGATGATCCGGCGCTTCTCCCGGCGGCCAACAATTCTCGTCGAGGTCGAGAAGCTCGTCGCCGACTACCGGGCCAAGCATGGCCGCAATCCGTCGAAGAAGACGCAGATCGACCTCGCCCAGCAAGCAACCCTGGCCACCCGCCAGGGCAAACCGGTGCCGAAATCGCTCGCCGAAATGGTCGCTGAATGGGCGCGAGAGGCCGAAGAGTTCCTGGGCGACGGACGCACCGGCGAGCAGTTCGCCAACGACATAATCCGCCTCAGCAACGACCCCAACGCGCCGCGGATCTACGACCCGCACCGCACCGCGCTGGCCATCGGTGTGCGGCTCGGCGGCAGTGTTGGGCTCGCTGAACTCACGCGAAATCAGGTCCGCGCGGACATCACAGCAGCCCTGGAGAACTACCTCTTCGCGGACGAATCCGCCCGCGCTCAGGCCGCCTCCGACGTGTTCGATCTGCTCGATCCCGAGCACGAGAACAACCTCCTGGACCAAGTCGAGATGGCCGCGAATGCCGCGCGGCGCACCGCCTACGACCCCGAAACGCTGGCATCGGACGTCCTGCGAACGGTCTCCCGGCGCCGCGCGACCTGGACCGAAACACACATCCGCGCCGCGGCCGAAGACAGAGTCAGCGTCTGCGACTTCGCCACAGAACACGACCACCGCGAGGCCGTCGAACAGCTCGTCGCCGCGGTCCTGCACCGCAGCATCGCCCTCACCATCGACCCGGATCCGGTCCCCGCCGCTCTGGCGCGCCGCAACGGTGAGCACATCTTCAGCCGGTGCGCGGCAACCACCGAACGCTTCACCAGCCAAGAAATCCTCGATGCGGAGAACGCGTTGCGCGCGGCGGCGACGGACCCGACGACGCTGTTCCTCAGCACCGCTGCGATCGACACCGCGATCACACAGACCGAGGATCTCGATCACGAACTCAACGCCGGACAACGCGAAATCGTGCGGCATCTGTGCGCATCCGGCACCCGACTGGCCGTCGCGATCGGGCCCGCGGGCACCGGCAAAACGACCGCGATGAAGGCCGTCGCCCGAGCATGGAACAACGCCGGACATGACGTGATCGCGTTGGCTGCGCAGAAGTCCGCCGCCCGCGCTCTCGGTGCAGAGATGGGGACTCCGGCCCGCACCATCGCATCGCTCCTGACTCTGGCCGAACACGGCGGAGACATCAACATCGCACCTGGAACCATGCTCCTGGTCGACGAAGCCGGTATGGCTTGCACACACGATCTGGCCGCGTTGCAGACGATCGCGGCCGAGTGCGGGGCGATCGTCCGATGGATCGGCGACCCCCACCAACTCGCCGCGATCGGCGCCGGCGGCGCGCTCCGGCTACTCGCCAAGGACACCCACGCTCCGCACCTGGCGGCAGTCGTCCGGTTCACCGATTCGCGTGAAGCCGCAGCTTCTCTGGAACTACGCGACGGTGACCCCGACAAGGCCTGGGAGTTCTACAAATCCTCCGGACGAGTCGTGTCCGGCATGGCAGACGAACTACGCGCGAAGATCCTCGACGCGCACCTGAACGACCTCGAACACGGAGCCACCTCCCTCATGATGGCGGCCACCCTCACCGACGTTCACCTGCTCAACGGAGCCGCCCAAGCGGCCCGCGCGTTGAACGGGAACATCGACACAACAAGCGCTGGAACCGCACTCGCCGACGGCCACACCGCATACATCGGCGACCTGATCACCACCCGCAAGAACACCAACCGGCTACGCATCACCGGCGGCTGCCGAGCCGGGGATCCGATCGACAATGGCGAGCAATGGACAGTGCGAACCGTGCACGCCGACGGGTCTCTCACCGTGGCAGGAGTCGGCCACCGCGGCTTTGTTCGCCTGCCCGCACGGTACGTCGCGGACAACACCGAACTCGGGTACGCGTGCACCGTCCACCGAGCACAAGGAATGACCGTCCAACGGTCCTACCTGCTCATGGGAACCGCGCTGGGACGCTCGCTCGCCTACGTCGGACTGACCCGTGGCAGCGACTACAACGGCCTGTTCCTGACCACCGACACCCTGCCCGACGTCGACCTGCACCACCCACCCGACGCCGAACTCACCGACCACCAGGTGTGGCAGCGTGGAATCGCCCGTGAAGACGACAACCTCACCGCAACCGAAGTCCTGCGTACAGAATTCGCCACAATCGACGATCCGGAGCGGCTCCGCGAAATCTACGACCACGCACGCGAACTCCTGGCCCACGCACGCCTGGAAGACCTCCTCGACCGCACGTTGCCCGCTGCCCTGTTCGAGAGAATCCAGCAGTCCGAGCACTACTCAACCTTGCTCGACACACTCGACCGCGCCGACCAACACGGCCTCGACTCGGTAACCCTCGTCGGATTGATCGCCACCGATCGCTGGCGCATCGATGATGAAAGGCTTTCCGACACAGACGATCCGGCCGCAGTGTTGCGGTGGCGCGCGGACAGCCACATCGGCCGCCGACTCGGCCGCACCTACGAAGATCGATTCCTCACGGTGCGCGATCTGCCCGCCCCCGAACTAGCACCAGTTCCCGCCCGCCACCCTGGAACAGATACCGAGCTCGCCGACTACGCCGCAGATCTGCGTACGCGCCTCGCCGGCGGCGAACATGCGCCAAACGATACCGAGAACGCCCCCGCTGCTCAGAGCCTTGAACCCAGTGTGGCACTGCACGATCGAGTCAACCGCCTCCGAAGGGAATACACGCGCTCGACTCGTGTCCTCGGACGCGACTGGGCTCGCCACGAACTCGCGCACATCCTGCCGACCGGGCTGTACAACCAAATCCAGGCCGGGCGACGACATGACTATCTACGCCTTCTCGACACAGTCGCGACCGTGCGAAGCGCCGGCCTCGATACCACCGCACTCCTCCGCGAAATCACAACCACAGGTCAAACCCATTCCCCGGTCAACAGCCGCGCCGCGGCCACAGTCCTGGCTGATCTCGCAGAGGCGGTCATCGAGCGCCACCGAGCTGAAACCGGTGAACCCCTTGCCGCGGAATCCGACTCGGCGCTCGTGCCACCCCAGCACCCGGGCCACGATCGTCCGCTCACCGAGCATGCCACCGATCTCCTACGCCAGATCAGAGCCGTCGAGGACCTCCAACGGATACGAGCCCTGCCGAGCGATCCGCTGTGGGCACTCGATGGCCCTGAGCTGAACCGCGAGATCAACCGACTGCGACGCACACTCACCACCCCGAACCCAATGGCATTCCAGGCACAAACGCGTGACCTGGAACCGGACACCCGACAAGCCCTCGACCGCCACACCACACGGCTCACCGCGACCTCAGCCCGCCTGGACAGGGCACTCGCCGAGAAGGCGCGCCGACGCGGCCTCAGCCCATCAGAGTCCAGGGCCGAGCAGTCCCTGCGGGCCCAGCATCGATCAACCGAAGCCCAAACAAGCGAGTACGACGCCCCGCACGCGCAGGCGCCTCAGCAGACCGAACAGAGCCTCGACACCGGCATGGGATTGTAGCCAGGCTCCCTTGTCCAGGCATGGAAGCGCTTCCCGCACATACAAACCCACGCATTTCGGGCGCATGGGTTTCGAATGGCCAGAGAATAGTGCATAGATGCGCATATAGACCTAACAGCACCTAGGTCCGATCGCCTGTCGTTGTGCGATCCAGACTTGACGGTCTACTCTTGACGAGACTCGATAAATGGCCATCTAGCAGCGCAAACCGGCCATCTCCGAGCTTCCGGGGACTGTAGTGGCAGCCCTGTAGATGCAACTGGGACCGTGCACCACGGCTTCGTCACCGACCGCTTCCAGCACGCATTTCCTTCATCCGATCCCCGACCGTGGCCTTGGTGCGTGCCGGGATCCCCTGCCACCCAGCGAAGAGGCCCACAATGCCCGCACCCCAGAACCGCCGCACCACCAACATCGACAGCCACAGCCAGGTCCACTCCCCGCGCGAGGCCCAACCCAACGGCGAACGCTCACACTTCTACCTGTCGGTTCAGGAAGCAGCCGATCGCGCCAGCGTCAGTACCGACACTGTGCGGCGCATGATCTCGAGCGGACAACTCAAGGCGTACCGCTTCCGCGGGCAGATCCGGATCGCGATCGAGGACTTCCACGCCGCAATGAGACCGATCCGCTGAGTTCGCACCCTCGGATGCCGGGTACCGATTTGCCGGATTCGAGTTGCTGAAGCTCCCCTGCCGCCGCGCTTCGACGTCGACCACGACCTCGTCTAGCCGGCGGCACATTCACGGGAGCATCCCTCGGATGAGATCCGGCGGACACACAAGAACGCGGGTCGCTATTGCACGTATATTGCACGAAAAAGGCTGGCCATCCACGGAAACCGTGTCTGACCAGCCTTTTTATATGTGGTCCCAGCTGGGATCGAACCAGCGACCCCTCGCGTGTGAGGCGAGTGCTCTCCCGCTGAGCTATGAGACCGTGCGGGTGCCTTGCGGCGGGTGTCCGGGGCCGGTGTTTGTGCCGGTCCGAACGAGAAAGAACATTAACACGCACCCCCGGCGTCACACCAAATCGCGTGCACAACGGCGTAAAACCGACCTCCTACCGGGGAGACACCCGGGCAGGGCGGCATGTCCGGAGTGTCCGCCCCGAAGCCTCCCCTCCAGCGGGCAGCCCGACACAGGGATAGCCGGGCCCGATCCAGCCGCCCACGGCAGCAGCAAACTGTGGCGACAGAGCCGTGGCGGCGAACCGCCTCGACGGCGGCTGCGAGTTTGCCGGCGCCGGCCGTGCCGCAACCCGCGCCTACGCCCGCGCGGGCAGGACAACCCGCAGCCGCCGACCACCCCCGCAGATTCCCGGCGGCCACAACCCCACCCCCACACGTCACTAACTACACCCCTGTAGTTCACATTTACCCCCTTTCACCAGGCGATTTGTTGTCCGCAACCATCGTCGGCTAATGTTCTTTCTCGTCAGCCGGACAGCCGAGAGGCGCCGGGGACAGAATGCGGATGTAGCGCAGTGGTAGCGCATCACCTTGCCAAGGTGAGGGTCGCGGGTTCGAATCCCGTCATCCGCTCGAAGGCCAACCGGCCTGGGTTGGCGGTGTGGCCGAGTGGTGAGGCAACGGCCTGCAAAGCCGTGCACACGGGTTCGATTCCCGTCGCCGCCTCTTAGTAAGAGGCACCAAGCAAGCGCGATTAGCTCAGCGGGAGAGCGCTTCCCTGACACGGAAGAGGTCACTGGTTCAATCCCAGTATCGCGCACCAGAACAGCGAGAAGGACCCGGTTCACACCGGGTCTTTTTTGTATTCCGGGCTCGCACCAGGACAGGAACCCCCGACCGTGGCCAAGCCGAATCGCAAGCATCGGGCCGCCAAGCTGGCCGCCCGGCAGGGCGGGACGGAATTCTGGGCGATCTTGAACGGGGGCGAGGACCGGCCGCCCACCGCGCCCGAGCTCGCCAACGCGCTCGTCGAGGTCGCGTTGCAGGTGGTTCGGCTCGGGAACTCGGGGGCGGTGTTCGCGCGGACTTTCGGAGCGCAGCTGGCCGGCGAGGAGCAGCTCGCGACCGATGTGGCGCACGCGGTCGGGCTGGCGGGGCAGCGCGTCATCACCCTGGTCTTCGAGAACGGCTGGTTGCCGGCGGACGTGTGGCAGGCCGCCCGGCGGCGGGTCGACGAGTTCGCGTGCGGGCTCCTGCGGGACTTCATCGCCGTGTACAGCGAGCCGTTCGCGCGCGAGACCGTCGACGAGACCTGGCTCGCGCAGCTCGAGGAGATCGACGCGCGCATCCGGTGGTCGCGGACGGACACGCATTTCGAGCAGTGGACGGCCGAGCAGATGCTCACGCGCGAGGAGGCGCTGACCACCGTCGTCGAGGCGCTCGCGCTGCTGGTGTCGCTGCCGAGGATGGAACGTATTCGGGCACTGCCGGGTTCGGCGCGGCCGCGGACCGAGACGCCGCACCACATCGACGAGAAGGCCCTGAGCCGGGTGCGGGGGCTGCTCGCCAAGGCCGAGTCGACGTCGTTTCCCGAAGAGGCCGAAGCACTCTCGGCCAAGGCGCAGGAGCTGATGACCAAGTACGCCCTGGACCGGGTGCTGGTCGACGCCGACGCCGCGGCGCCGGATCTGCCGGGCGCGCGGCGCATCTGGCTCGATACGCCCTACGTCGACGCCAAGGCGCTGCTCATCGACGTCGTCGCCACGGCGAACCGGTGCCGTGCGATCTTCGCCTCGGACTGGGGATTCGTCACCATCGTCGGTGACGATGCCGACCTGGACGCGGTGGAACTGCTGTCCACCTCGCTGCTGGTGCAGGCCACCCGAGCCATGATCGCCAGTGGGAACACCGATTCCCGCAGCGATCAGGCGCGCAGCCGGGCCTTCCGCAAGGCGTTCCTCGTGTCGTACGCCACCCGGATCGGCGAGCGGCTCGCCGCCGCCACCGCGGCGACCATCGCGGAATCGGCCGAGTCCGAACGACTCCTGCCGGTGCTGGCCTCGCACGAGGTCGCGGTGAACGCCGCGTTCGAGGCGTTGTTCCCGCGCAGTCGCAGCCGGGGCATCGCGATTCGCAGCGCGGAGGGCTGGGACGCCGGTCGCGCGGCGGCCGACCGCGCCCGGCTCGACTCGCGGCGGCCGATAGAGGGCTAGACGGTATTTCCCCTTGACCATTCGCGCTGATCGGGATCGAGGTTCGCTGTTGTGCAGACTGCTCGGTAGGCTTGCGCACCGTCATGCCATGGTGAAGTCTGCCGGGGCGACGAGCGGTAGGAGGTTCGCGTGCCGTTGCTGCGCGGAGATGTAGTGGCCGGGTACACCGTCGAGCGCCGGCTCGGGGTGGGCGGCTCGGGGTCGGTGTATCTGGCCCGCGATGCCGGCGACCGGCTGGTGGCGCTGAAGGTGTTCGACGACGTGTGCGCGGCGCGGGTCGCGGCATCCGTTGCCGGCGCGCGTGCGTGGGCGAGCTACGCGCGGACGGCGACGCGGCTCGACCACCCGAATATCGCGCGGGTGCTCGCCACCGGAACGCCAGTCGATGAACCGCTGTGGATCGCAAGCGAACTCGTCGAGGGTGTCGGCGCCGGGCAGCTGCTCACGCGCGGGGTCGTCGATCCGGCCCGTGCGGTCGCGTTGATCGCCGCGGCGGCGCAGGCGGTGTGGTACGCCCGGTCGGCGGGTGTTCCGCACGGGGACATCCGGCCGTCGAATCTGCTTGTCGGCCGCGATGATCGGGTGACGATGACGGGGTTCGGGCTCGCCGCGGCCTTCGGCGACGCCGCCCGGGACGTCTCGGGCTCCTTCGCCTACGCGGCGCCCGAGCGGTTCTCCGGCGGTGTGCCGGACGAACGGTCCGAGGTGTACTCGCTGGCCTGCGTGCTCTACGAATTACTCACCGGCAGCACGCCGTTCCCGCGCGCCGATCCGGCCGCGGTCATGGCCGCCCACCTGGGCACGGATCCCGCTCCGCCGAGCACGCTGCGGGGCGTGCCCGCCGCGCTGGACGCGGTGATCGCGACGGCGCTGGACAAGGATCCGGGCAAGCGCTTCGCGACCTGCCGGGCATTCGCCGAGGCCGCGTCCGCGACGTTGACGCCTGCCGCGCCGATGTGGCAGCCGGCCGCGGTGGCCATCGCCGATTCCGGAGCGGCTGCGGCGGATTCCGCGATCGAGGCCCCCGCCGAACCGGTGGCCGGCAGCGACGCACCCGTCGTACCGGTTGTCTCCCCGGCAGCCGCCAACACCCCGCCGCAGCCCGCGAGGCAACCGATCCCCGCCCCGCCCAAGCGTTCCCGCACCACCCGGATCCTGACGGCCGCCGGCAGCGCGGTCCTGCTCGTCGGCACACTCGTGCTGATCGCCATCGAGATGGATCCGGGGCGGGATCAGGCCGTCGCCCAGCCCGTGAGCACGTCCGCGACTCCCACGAGCAGCTCGAGCACCGCGCCCGCGGTGGTCGAGCCGACGACCGCTCCCCCGGTGTCGGCCGCGTACGCGGCGAAGGCGGTGCCGTCGGTCGTGGAATCCGCGCTGCCGCCTGTGCCTCTCACCGAGACGACCTCGCCGCCGGTGACCGAGGTTCCGGTAAGCGCCGAGCCGGTGCCGACCGTCGCGCCCACTTCCGAGCCCACGACGCCCGCCACCACCGATGTTCCGGTCGCTCAGAACATCGATTCGATGGCTCGTGCCCAGTGCCCCGGCTATATCACCCTGGTTCGTGAGCACGGGACCGATGGGGCGCTCGCGGTCCTGGAGAGTCAGCCGGACTGGACCTTGGCGCCGGGGCAGGGCAGAGCCGTGCTGCAGGAGGCCATTCGGCTCTCCGACGCCGGGCAGTGCGGGTAGCGATCACAGATCGGGGATCGCCGCCCACGATTCGGTGAGCGCGGCGCGGAAGAGTTCGCGGCAGTTCGCGTCGCCGAGCCGCTCGAACCTGGTGAAGGGCGCCGCGCCGATCACCCGATCGACCGAGAGCGCGGCCCCGGAACGCTTCAGGTCGTACAGCTTGTCGAAGCGGCGACTGCCGAAGGTGACATCGTGACGTAGCGCCGAAAAGCGGGTGGCCACCCGGCCTTCGCGGCGATGGTCGTATTCGCCCAGCGCCAGGTAGCGGTCGTCGACGATCAACATGCCGGTCGCGCCGCGGGCGTGCTCGCCCTTGATGATGAGGTTCTCCACGCCGGCGCGGGTGAGTCGCCAGAGCATGTCCTCGTAGGGCCACAGTTCCTCGATGGCGTCCAGGACGTAGATCCGGCGCAGGTCGACCCGGGCGGCGCCACTGCGGGAGGCGATCTCGACCATGGCCGCGTGGTAGGCGTCGCCTACCTCGCCCCCGATCGACCGCAGGCCCGCCACGTGGACGGCGTGTACCGATCGGGTCGCCTGCTGGAGAATCGTGAGCCAGTCGCTGGCGGTGTTCCATTCCCAGATGGTGGCGCTGCTCGAGGGCACCTGCGCCAGCGCCTCTTCCGCGCGGTGCAGCTGCCGGACGGCGATGGCGTGCAGGGGTGCGGGGGCCTGCTCGGCCTCGATCAAACTCTGCGCGATGTCGAGTGCCCGCGTGGCGGCAGCCGGGTCTCGCCCGAGCAGCACGTTGAATCGCATTCGGAGAGCGTCCAATCCGGCGTCCACGGCGTCCGGCGGATGGCTGACGCGGCCGGTGGCGGGCAGGCTCACCCCCAGGACCAGGCTCAGCCGCTCTCGCAGGGACAATTGGGGAATCCGGGCGCCGCTCTCGATCTGCTGAATGAGACTGCGGGAGCACTGGACTCGGTCGGCCAGTGTCTGCTGCGTCAGGCCGCGCTCCCTGCGGAGTCTGCGAATCAGTTCCCCGATCGGCTCGCCGACCGAACCAGCGCGTGCCATCCCCGGCCCCTTACCGATGCCCACGGTGTGTCATTCGAGCGTAGTTCGTGGCAGGAGATGCCACCAGGGTTCGGATGATTCGGGACAGCGCCTGGCAATAGGCAGATTGCCCCGGCAATTGCCCCACGATGGCAGGCAATTCGGTGGATGCCACCGATTCGCGCTCCTAGATTTGCGGGTGTACCGAGCGAGCAACGACGAGGTGAAACACTATGGCGCTCAAGATAACCGAGTGGTTGATCACCAGTGACACCACACCCGAAACCGCGCATTACATTCCGACCGCGGCGGGCGGGAAATGGGTTTTGAGCTGGCTGCCGGATCGGGCTCTGGATCGCGAGCAGGCCATCAGCGGAATGGTGCTGGACGAATTCCTGAGCGATCCCGCTCCCGCCGGGGACGGCTTCGCTCTGGAGATGGCCCGAATCCGGGCCGCGCAGTTGGGCATCGGGCTCGAGGACGCCGTGCTGCGCCTGTGCGCGCGGATGCTCGAGCGGGCGGCGCGGTCCGAGCCGACCGAGAGGACGGACGAGAATTGCTTTCTTCGCGAACTCACCGCGCCGCACGGGGTTCGGTTCGCGGCGGTGTCGGGCGCGGCGGTACTGGCAACCACGCTCTATGCCGTCGCCACCCTGCCCTCCCTGTGCTTCGTGGGAGCGGCGCTGATCGTCTCCCGGCTCACCGACAGCGGCTCGGCCGTCGTGCTGATCATGCTCGCGGCGGTGGCGCTCGCCGGCGTCTCGGCCATCGTTCCGATCGTGTGAAACCTCGTGCGCGTACGGATCTCGAGGGCCCGGCGAGCGCCGGGCCCTGCCCTGTTCCGGCCTGGATCAGCGCGCGGAAGCGCTGGCGGACAGGCTGCCGAGCACCCCGTCCCAGTACCCGTTGCCGAAGGCACTGCCCAGCTGCGCCGCGGTGCTGCCGGTGCTCACCGAGCCCGCGCCGATCGCGTTGCCCAGATCCTCCGCCGAACCGGTGGTCACGGGCACGTCGGCGGGGGCCGCGTCGACCTCGGAGGCGGTGAGTGGAACCCCCTCCGCCCCAGCCGTGCCCGTGAGACCTCCGAAGAGGGCGCAGGCGGCTACACCGACGAGAATGGTTCGTTTCATGAAGTTGTCCTCTTAACTTTCGAGCCGAGGCTTCGCGGTGCTTTCCCCGCTCCGCCGGACAGAGCATATGAAAGAGCATCGATTCAGATCGCGTTTTCGGAAGACCCCAATTTTCGGGACGCCAGTTTGTGAGCTATCGGGTGTTTGTCGCGACACGCCAGGACGACACGAGGGCGAGCGCCGACCACCGAGCAGGAAGGCCCTAGCCGATGTCCGGGGCGCTGGGTAGGATTCCGCACCGTTACGCCTGGGGTTTGCATTTCCGCTGCCCGGGATGGTAGGAGGTGCGCGTGCCGCTGCTGCGCGGAGATGTGTTGTCCGGCTACACCATTGATCGACTGATCGGTGAGGGTGAGCTGGGGGCGGTGTACGCCGCCCGGGATTCGAACACCGGGCGGCTGCTGGCGCTGCGGGTCATCGATGACGACTTCGCAGGCCGGGACGGCGCCCGGGCGCGTTTCCGGCGCGAGGCAGCGCTGCTGGTCGGTGTCGATCACCCCAACATCGCCTCGGTCGACGACTACGGCGCGGCCGGGGAGGAACAGCTCTGGATCGCCGGGCAGTTCATCGACGGCGTCGACGGGGCGCAGTTGCTGGAGAATGGCCCGATCGCGCCCGGGCGAGCGGTCACGCTGATCGCGGCGGCCGCGCCGGGGCTCGACCACGCGCACCGCGAGGGGATTCTGCACGGGAGCATCAAGCCCGGGAATCTCATCGTGCGCCAGGACGGCGGCGAACTCCGGGTACTGGTCACCGATTTCGGCATCGCGCGGGCGCTGGACGACCTGGGCACCGCCAGTTACGCGTACACCGCCCCGGAGCGGTTCGCGCCCGATCTCCCGGTCGACCACCGGGCCGACGTGTACTCCCTCGGCTGTGTGCTCTACGAGTTCCTCACCGGGAGAACGCCTTTCCCGCGCACCGATCCGGAGGCCGTGCAGATCGCGCACCGGCGGGTGGCGCCGGTCGCGCCGAGTCTGGTGCGGCCGGATCTGACCACGGCGTTCGACGAGGTGCTCGCCACCGCGCTGGCCAAGGATCCCGAGCAGCGGTATCAGAGCTGCGGGGCGCTGGCGGACGCGGCGCTGGCCGCGTTGACCGAAGCCTCGCTCGGGGCGTCGGGGCTGAGCGGGATCACCCGGCAGCACGAACCGGTGCCGGTGGTCGCGCCCGTGCCGTCGAGACCGGCGGTCAGTGCACAGGAGCGCAACGCTTTTCGCGGGAGCGGGGTGATGCTGAGCGCGGCCGCGGCGGTGCTGGTCGTCGGCATCGTCTCGGTGATCGCGGTCGAGATGAATCGCGATACCGATCGGCCGGGAGTCGCCATTCCGGCGGCCACGTCCGTGGTCGCGTCGAGCACCGAGATCATCGCGCCGCCCGCGGTGACCGATCCGCCATCCGCCGAGCTGCCGCCCGGGGAGCTGGCGCTTCCGGCGGAGCCGCTGCCCGAGGGCGTGCTGCCGGAACCGGGGGTCGTCGCCGAGCCGCTGCCGGAAACGGTGGTCACCGAGCCACCGGTCGCGATCGAGCCGCTGCCGGACGCGGGCCTGCCCGTGCCGCCGGTCGAGCCCGCGCCGGAGACGACCGTCCCCGAGACCACGATTCCCGAGACGACCGCGGCCGAGCCGGTGCCGCAGGAGACCATCCCCGCGCCGGTGACCACCGAGCCGCTCACCGAAACCGCTCTGCCGGAACCGTTGCCGCCGAGTTCGGACATCACCGCTATCGCGCAGGCGCAGTGCCACGGGTACGTGGATCTCGTGCGCCAGCACGGCGAGGCCGGGGCGCTGGCGATCGTGGAGAACCAGGCGGCCCAGTATCTCGAGCCGGTGCAGGATCCCGCGGTGGTGCGCGAGGCCGTTCGGCTGGTCGCCGCCGGCCAGTGCGTGGGCGGGTGATCTCGGAGCCTCGAATACCCCCGTATACAGGCGATTTGCTATTTGACCCTGTTTGTCCCTAAAGTTCTGTCCCGCAAGCCGATCGGGTCACGAGCCCGGGCGAGCAAGCGGATGTAGCGCAGCTGGTAGCGCATCACCTTGCCAAGGTGAGGGTCGCGAGTTCGAATCTCGTCATCCGCTCAACGGGGGAACACGCGCGATTAGCTCAGCGGGAGAGCGCTTCCCTGACACGGAAGAGGTCACTGGTTCAATCCCAGTATCGCGCACCAGCATTGGCGGAAGGGCCCGGTTCACGCCGGGCCCTTCCGCTGTTCTCGGGAGGGGATACTCGAGGGATGAGCCGAGAGGATCTGCCCGCGCCGGATGCGCAGCCGGAGTTGGGGATACGGCCGCGGTGGTTGCGGACGGGGTCGGTGCACTTCCCGGCGGCCGCGCTGGTGGACGGGCACGAATGGGTGTTGCGGCTCAACAGTTTTCCCGATCACCCGATGTGGACGCTGTTCGTGGACGGGGTACGGCGGTTCGACGTCGAGGATGCACCGGCGTGCTGGGGGAAGCCACTCGGCCTCCGCAGCTGGGCGCGGGGTCCGGCGGCGGCGCGGCGGCTGCTCGACGCGGTGCGGGGGTTCGCGGTGTACGGCAGCGAGGTCGGGGATCCCTGCACGGATCCATTCTGCTGCGGATGGTGAGTGAGCGGTGGGCGGGGCGCGGCCGGCTGCGCCCGGCTTGCTGGTGGTCGAGGGGGTCGTGGGGCTTGCGCGGCCGCATTCGCATCACACGGTGCAGGTGATCAGCGCGGCGGAGAGAATCGAGATGGGGGATGGCGCCGGTGCATCGGATGGCAGTTCATCGCCCGGTTGTCCCTCGCCACCAGGGAGCTGCCAGCGGAGCCCCTCCCCGGCCTGATGTGCCGCCGATGACTCGGTTCCGGCCAGGATCGCCGTCAGGTTGGGCGGAACCGGCATCGGGGTCCTTGCTGTTGTTGTTGGTTCAAGCAAATGTCGGTGGGTACCGGTAGAACTGTCATCGTGTCCAGGTCTGCGGAGCACGACTTCGTTACCAGCGTCTTCATTCAGTGTGCTGCCGAACTGTCCCGTTCGGAGGTTTTCGGATACGAGGAAGCCGACCGCGGCCAGTTCGACTTCGCATGCACGCTGACCCGTGATCACTCTCGGAATCTGATCGGTCAGACACTGACCCACCATGCAGCGGGGATCGACAAGGACCTCGCCTCTCTGCTGCACGACACCGACTCCCATCTGCCGGTGTACCTCTACTCCGACGAGGCCCGCCACGTCGGCCGTATTCAGGAGTTTCTCAGCAATGCACGGCACCGGCTGGCCGATCGGGTCGAGGTGTTGCGCCTGCTCAGCTACCCGTCCTTCAACGTCGACAACGAGACCGAACGCGAAGTCGCCAGAGCGGCGATCAAGAATCAGGTCGTCGACGATCTGCTGCTGAACGTGACATTCGGCCGTCTGTCCTCGGTCGACATCGACATGCTGCTGAAAGATGTCGGCATCCCCGGGCTCCTGCTGGGATTGCTGGACCGAATTGCCACCGCCGGCTTCATGAACTACCCCGAGCTCGCACGAACGTTCGGCCACTCCTCGAACACTCTGGAGCGACGGGTGCGTACGCTCTTCGCCGCCGGAATGCTGGAGCAGGGCGTTGATTCCACCCTCGTCCGGACAACCACGCGAGCCCGGGTCCTGCTCCGCATCGCCCACCTGTTGATGCGGGAAGACAAGGCCGGGCCCGAACTCGTCTACCTCCTGAACCGGCTGGGCCTGGGCTCTCATGCGGAAATCAGCGACACGGACCCGACGAACCTGCTGAGCCTCCCCTTCGACGCCACGGCAAAACGGATACGCCTGGTTACCGAACTGCAGCAGGCACGGACCCGCTACGGCGCAGGCCTGACCGGCGGCGGCTTTCTACTGGATGTGCGACCCGGCCTGCCGGTTCCGCCCGGATTGATGTGGATCGGACGATAAGTGAGCCTTCAGGACCTATCCGAGGCCGCGGTGCTCGCGGCACTGACCGAGTTCGATGCCGTCGGCAGAGACGAGTTCCTGGCCAAGTACAAATTCGGACGGGCGCGGTCTTACTTCATCGTCTTCGAGGGCAGGCGGTACGACTCCAAGGCGATCGCCGGGGCCGCGCACGGCTACCTTCCCGGCCGCGATGCTCTCCTGCCCGCAGACTTCAGTGGCGGCGAAGCCACCGTGGCAACCACGCTTCGCGGTCTCGGTTTCGAAATGCATACCGGCAGAGTGGAACACCCCTCTGACGAAATCGGAGGTCTCCGGTCCGCCGACAGTTCCCCGGCATCCCCTCGCCTACCACCCTGGGCCTGGCACGAACTGGTGCTCGCCTGTGATCTCACCGCCAGGCACGGCTGGCACGAGCTGGATGTCAACCACAAGGAAGTCGTCGCGCTCTCGAACATCCTGCGCCGGCTCGACATCCACCCCGGAGCGGCCGACAACGCGCGGTTTCGCAGCCGCGGTTCCGTCCGGCGGAAGATGATGAACATCGCACACTGCCATCCGAATTCGACCCGTAAGGACAGCAATCACGGCGCGTTGGACCTGGAGGTTGTCAACGCCTTCATCAGCGACCCGGACCGGATGCACGCCTTCGCGCGGCAGCTACGCCACGATCTTCTTTCTGCACCGGATTCCGAACCTGATCACGACACCGATATCGGCGACAACTCAGCGCCCACCCCGGACATCGATCTCCCGCAGTTCAGGCCGAGCAGCGAAGACGTACTGATCTCCGCGATCAGAGCGCACTTCCGTGTCACTTCACGAGATCAGAGACGACTGGCGACCGACTTCGGTGCGGCCGCCACCGCCCGCCGGCTGCGCCCGGAAAAGGACTCTGCAACAGGCGATCTGGTGCTGAGCCGGGGATCACGACGGTGGATCGTGGCAACCAGGGTAGTCGCGAACGGCAATGCAACCGCCGCCGTACAAGCCGCGATCGGCTCCCTGACCTACACCCGGCACTTCCTCTATCGCGACGAAAACATAGACGTCGTAGCCCTTTTCACCGAACCGATCGGCGCGGTCTACGTCGACTTCCTCGAAACGCTCGGCATTCGGTCGATCTGGCGTGCAGGCGACGGCTGGGACGGGTCCGTGAGCGCGGTGCGGGATCAGCTGGTCGGGCCGGGAACCCACGGCTCATCTGCCTACTGACGCCAGGATCAGGGGTTCGGTTTGCGGCGGATGGGGGCGAAGGTCTCGACCGGGGGGTTGGTCAGGAAGTCGAGCAGGATCGCGTGGCAGAGGGCGGGCTTCTCGGACAGGAGGCCGTGGGAGGTGCCGGGGACCACCGCCAGTTCGGCGTCGGGGAGGCTTTCGTAGAGGGACTGGGCGTGGGACGGGAGGACCTCGTCGTCGTCGCCCAGGAGGATCAGGGTCCGGGTCGGGAGAGTTGAGAGGTCGGCGGGGGTCAGGGACGGTTCGGTCGCGTGTTCGGTGGCCAACTTGCGCAGGATCGTGTCGTAGTGGGCGCGGGGGTGGGGAGAGATTTCGGCGTAGGCGTCGCGCATGAAATCCGGTGGGGTCAGGTCGTTGTCGAGAACGCCGGGGGCCCAGCCGGTTCGGTGGTAGACCCCGGCCACCAGGATCAGGTGGGTGATCAGGTCGGGGCGGCGCAGGGCCGTCAGCAGGGCCACCGTCGCGCCGTCGCTGTAGCCGAGCAGGGCCGTGGGGGCCGCGATCACCTGTTCCAGGAAGTCGACGGTGTCGCGGGCCATCAGGTCGAAGGTCAGGGGGCCGTCGACGTCGGGGGTGTGGCCGTGGCCGCGGCGGTCGGGGGTGTACACGCGGAAGTGTTCGGACAGGGCGGGCACATTGGGGGTGAAGGCGCGGGAATCGACGGCCGCGGGGTGCAGGAGCAGCAGCGGATCACCCGCGCCGTACTCGCGGTACCACAGGGGTGTTGTGCTCGACTGCGTCATTCGCCGACCTCTCTCCGTGCCGCATGCCCGCCGGGTGCGGCGGAATCACTCCGGGAAGCGGACGCACCCGGGCCACCACAGTAGGCCGGGCCGACCGCGATTCCCGGGAGTCCCACCGGCTGTCAGCGATGCGGGATCGTTCTTCGATCACAGATGAGACGGCACGAGCGCCGGAGATTCATCGGTGATCGGGCGGCGATCGCCATTACCGGCCGCGGTGATCGCGTGGGCGTTCTCGACTCCGGGCATGAGTGGCCGGAATCGGATAGTGCCGGGCGCAGGCCGGACACCGTGTCACGTGCCGAGGTCGAACCGGATCCCCGAGCGCAGCGTCGCCGTGGCCGAGATGCCGAACATGGCGTGGAACGTCTCGCTGAAATGCGACGGGGTCGCGAAGCCCGCGTCGGTGGCGGCGCGGGTCAGATCGTGGCCGGCGCCCACGGCACGCATCGTCCGCAGGATGCGCGACCAGCGCTGGTAGCCGCGGAACGTCGTCCCGCACTGCTGGGCGAAGACCCGCAGGAAGTGCGTGGTGGACAGGCCGAGGGACGCGGCGACCGGCTCGGCGCGGTAGGTCCGGTCCGGGTTGTCGCGGATGGCGGCCGCGACCCGCTCGATGCGCGGGTCCGGGGCGGGCGTCGAGCCCGAAACAGCCCGGGCCACAATGCGATCCGGATCCGGGTCGGGTGAGCCGCACAGCTCGATCAGCTCGCGCTCGTGGCGATGCCCGAGCCCGTACGGGTCGTCGAACGCCGTCATCGCCCCCGCGATGGCCGAGGCCCGGGTGCTCGCGGGATCCACGAACAGCAGCAGGATCCAGCCGCCGGGCACGGTGACGCGATGCGGGGTGTGCGCGGGGGCGAAGCAACTGCGGGTGGTGATCGGCGCGTGGGTCGCGGTGTCCAGTTCGAACGGCGCGTCGAGTCCCACGCTGAGCACCGCGACGGCGGGGGCGTGCAGATCGACACCGAGTTCGGGGCCGATGTAGCCCGCGTGGCCCGGCCGAATCCACACCCGGGGGAATCTGGTCGAACCGCAGGTTTCCGAAAGCGCGCCGACCCTCACCCCTGCGAGCCTACCGGTGGGCCCGTCGGCAGGACGGGCCCGGCGGAGCGCGGGCTCGCAGGCGCACTCCCCCCAGGACAACTCGAATCGGCGCACACGCGGAACCCCTCCGCCGGTTCGCGAGAAGAGCGGCGGCGCGATGACCATCACCGAACAGGCCGGGCCCGGAACCCGATCCACTCCCCCCGACCAGCCCCCGCGCACTCGGGGGCTGTTCGCGCCGTATCGCGCGCGCTTCGCCGCGGTGCTGGTCCTGCAGGTGATCGGGGCGATCGCCGGTCTCGCACCGCTGCTCGCGGTCGCCGAACTCGGCCGGACGCTGCTGTCCGCCGATCCGATCGACCACGGGCACGTCCGGCTCGTCGTGCTGGCCGGCGTGGGCGGGCTGCTCGTCCGGCTGATCTTCACCGCCGCGTCCGCCGGCCTCGGGCACCTGCTGGACGCCGAGGTGCAGCTCGGTCTGCGCCGGCGGCTGGCCGCACAGCTGGGGCGGGTGCCGATCGGCTGGTTCGCACGCCGGCGCAGCGGCGAGCTGGCCACGATGGTGGGCCGCGACGTCAGCGCCACCCACCCGCTGATCGCCCACGCGCCCGGTGAACTGGTCGCCGCGTTCGTGGTCCCGCTGGTGTCGCTGATCTATCTCGCCACGATCGACTGGCGGCTCACCCTGATCACCCTGATCCCCGTCGGCCTCGCCCTGGCCCTGGTACCGCTCATGATGACGCCGAAGCGCCAGCGCCTGGAGCACGAGATGGACGCGGCCATGGGCCGAATCGCCGGGGCCGCCGTGGAATTCGTGCGGGGCATCGCCGTGGTCAAGACCTTCGGCGGCGGGTCGCGCGCGCACCGCGCGTTCCTCACCGCCGCGGACTATTTCACCGAGACGCTGCGCAGCTGGGTCTTCGGCATGTCGCTGATCGCGGCGGGTATGCAGCTGGCGCTGTCGCCGCCGTTCGTCCTGCTGGTCGTGCTCACGGGCGGTTCGGCCTTCATCACCGGCGGCTCCCTGGCCCCGGCGGACCTGCTCCCGTTCCTGCTGCTCGGCCTCGGTTTGACCGCGCCGGTGGCCGCGCTCGGGCACGGCCTCGACGATCTGCAGGCCGCGCGGCGCGCGCTCGGCAGGATCCGGAACGTGCTGGCGGTGCCGGCGCTGTCCGAACCCACGCGACCCGCTGTGCCGCGGGGACATCGGGTGGAGCTGCGGGACGTGCGCTTCGGCTACACCGACGGCGAGGAGGTCCTGCGCGGCATCGACCTCACGCTCGAGCCGGGCACGACCACCGCGCTCGTCGGGCCGTCGGGCAGCGGAAAGTCCACGCTGGTACAGCTTTTGCCGCGTTTCTTCGATCCCACGCACGGCGCGGTCCTGCTCGGCGGGGTCGATCTGCGCGAGCTGAGCGCGCGGGACCTGTATCGCCGGGTGTCGTTCGTCTTCCAGGACGTGCGACTGCTGCGCGCCTCGGTCGCGGACAACATCGCGCTGGCGGCGCCGCACGCCGGCCTCGACGACGTGGTGCGGGTGGCCCGGATGGCCGGCATCCACGATCGGATCCTCGAACTCCCGCACGGCTACGAAACAATCCTGGGCGCGGACGCGGAACTGTCCGGGGGTGAGGCACAACGGATTTCGCTGGCGCGAGCGCTGCTGGCCGACACCCCCGTGCTGGTACTGGACGAGGCAACCTCGTTCGCCGACCCGCTGACCGAGCGCGCGATCCGGCGAGCTCTGGCCGGGCTGACCGATCGGACGATCCTGGTGATCGCGCACCGGCTCGAGACCATCGCGAGCGCGGACACCGTGGTGATGCTCGCGAACGGCCGCATCACCGAACAGGGCACCCCCGCCGAATTGCTCTCCCGCCACGGCGATTTCGCCGAACTCCACCGTGCACACACGACCGCCGCAGCGGAATCGCTCGGCGACCTCCAGGAAGGCGAAGCCCGATGATCCGCATGCTCCTGCACCTGCTCGGCCATCGGTACGCCGGACCGCTGCGGCGCACCCTGGTGCTGATGACCGCGACGGCGGTCGCCGAGGGCCTCTCGTACGCGTTCCTGGTTCCCCTGCTGCGCGCGCTGTTCGGCGACAGTCCCGAGGACGGCCGCCCGTGGCTGGCGGCTTTTGCCGCCGCGGTCGCGGTGTACGCGATCCTGCGCTACCGCAGCGACCTGTCGGGCTTCCGGGTCGGGACGGCGCTGCTGCACGGGGTGTACCACCGGCTCGGAGATCACCTGGCGCGCCTGCCCGTCGGCTGGTTCACCGCGCGCCGGGTGGGTGAGGTGTCCGAGCTGGCCAGTGCCGGTGTGCTGCAGTCGATGGGCGTCATCGCCCACATCCTGGGGCCGTTCCTGTCGGCCTGCGTGACGCCCCTGACCATCGTGCTCGTCATGCTCGCCTACCAGTGGCAGCTGGGTCTGGCCGCGTTGCTCGCCGCGCCGGTCGTGGTGCTGATCCAGATCCGCACCGGCCGGGCGATGGCCGCCACCGACGCCGCGCGCGACGAGCGCGATCAGGAGGCGACCGCGCGGGTCATCGAATACCTTCGGGCACAACCGGTTCTGCGCGCGGGCGGTCGCACGGCCGAACGGTTCGAACTGCTCGACGACGCCCTGACCGATGTGGAGCGCGCGAGCCGGAGTTCGATCCGGTCGGCGGTCCCCGGCCTGCTCGGCTTGGCTCTCACGGTGCAGGCGGTCTTCACCGTGCTGCTGGCCCTGGGCGCGTATCTGGCGGTCGGCGGAAACGTCGGCGCGGCAGAGGTATTGGCGATCCTGGTGCTGGCGGCCCGCAGCGCGGACCCGCTGCTCTCGCTCTCCGACATCGGCAGTCAGCTCCGCTCGGGCCGTGCGGTCCTGGCGAAACTCGACACGGTCCTGCGCACCGAACCGCTGCCGGAGCCGCACACCCCGATCCGGCCGCGCACGCACGAGGTGGAGTTCGACGGGGTGCGATTCCGGCGCGGCGGCCGCACGGTGGTCGAGAACCTGTCGCTCACCGTCCCGGCGGGCACCCGGCTCGCGATCGTCGGGCCGTCCGGCGCGGGCAAGAGCACGCTGCTGCAACTGATCGCGCGGTTCTACGACGTGGACGCGGGCGCGGTGCGGATCGGCGGGGTCGACGTCCGCTCGATGAGCGCCGACGACCTGATGGCGCGGATCGCGATCGTGTTCCAGGACGTGTACCTGTTCGACGGAACGATCGCGGAGAATATCCGGCTCGGCCGGCCCGAGGCGACGGACGCGCAGGTGCGAGCGGCCGCGAGCGCGGCGGGGCTCGACGAGGTGATCGCGCGGCTCGGCGACGGCTGGGACACGGCGGTGGGCGAAGGCGGGGCGCTGCTGTCCGGGGGTGAGCGCCAACGGGTTTCGATCGCGCGGGCGCTGTTGAAGGACGCGCCGATCGTGCTGCTGGACGAGGTGACGTCGGCGTTGGACCCGGTCAGCGAGGCGGCGGTGCACGCGGGGGTCGATCGACTGATGGCGGGGCGGACCGTGGTGGTCGTGGCGCACCGGCTGCGGACGGTGCGGGAGGCCGATCGGATCGTGTTCCTCGACGGTGGGGTGATCGTGGAGGCGGGGAGCCATGACGAGCTGGTTCGGGCGGGTGGGAGGTACGCGGAGTTCTGGCGGCTGGTGGTTGCGCCGGAGCTGGATGTGGCGGGCGGGTAGAGGCGTTTTAACAGCCTCTAGCTGGCCTTTTCCTCGACGTTGTTGACATATGCAGGTAAATACCTGCATTATTTCCGGGTGCAACCCGAACCCGACATGGACACGGTTTTCAAGGCGTTGGCGGACTCCACCCGGCGGCTGGTACTCGACCGGCTGCGGGAGCAGAACGGGCAGACGCTGCGCGAGCTCTGCGAGCGCGTGGACATGGCGCGGCAGTCACTGACCCAGCACGTCGACATTCTGGTGGCCGCCGGGCTCGTCACCGTGCTGCGGCGCGGGCGGGAGCGGGTGCACTACATCAATCCGGCACCGATCCACGACATCGAGATGCGGTGGATATCCGTCTTCGATCAGCCCCGGCTGGACGCGATCCGCGGCATCAAGAATCAGGCAGAGGAGTACGCCATGACCACCGCAGTAGCCAACTACGTCTATGTCACCTACATTCGCGCGAGCGCCGAACAGGTCTGGAAGGCCCTGACCGACGCCGACCTCACCGCCCAGTACTGGGGACACGCGAATGTGTCCGACTGGCAACAGGGTTCGACCTGGGAGCACCGCCGCGTCGACGGCACCGACAAGGTCGACGTCATCGGCAAGGTCCTGGAGACCGATCCCCCGAAGCGCCTGGTGATCACCTTCGAGGACTCTTTGGACGAGGATCGCGACCCGTCGGTCGTGACGTTCCTGATCGAGCCGCACCAGGACATCGTCCGGCTGACGGTGACGCACGAGAATCTGCCGAACGAGGAAATGCGGCAGGGGATTTCGTCCGGCTGGCCCGCCGTGCTCGCCAATCTCAAGTCGCTGCTCGAGACCGGCGCGGTGCTGCCTCAGGCGCCCTGGGATATGTAGCGGTCTCGCGGCCGTCCTGGGACCGG
The DNA here is from genome assembly GCF_053645575.1 of Nocardia sp. NPDC055321. Taxonomy (NCBI): domain Bacteria; kingdom Bacillati; phylum Actinomycetota; class Actinomycetes; order Mycobacteriales; family Nocardiaceae; genus Nocardia; species Nocardia sp. NPDC055321. The sequence continues at coordinate 190,069 of NZ_JBSHMS010000005.1, read as the reverse complement.
GGCCGATCAGACGTTGTGCCGTGCCAGGCGGGCGGTGGCCGCCCGCCTGGTTTCCGGTCCTTCCGAGGCGTCGGCGGCGATATTTGTGACGCGTTCTCGGACTGCGGGATTCGAGAGGTCGGCGTGTGCGATGCCGATCTCTCGGGTACCGGATTCGCAGTCGTCCAGACATTCGACGGCACGCAGTCGCGGAAAGTCCGGGGCCAGGGCGCTCAACGCCCCCGCGCAACGCTCGCGCAGATACGAATAGGGCGTACTGTCGAACACTTCCTCGATCGGCATACGGGCGGCGGCGAACCTGAGCCGCCCGAGCGCGGGGACGATGTCGCACAGGTCGCCGATACCGAAATCACCTTCGGTAGCAGCAGCTTTCAGACGTTCGAGCAGTAGTGGCGCGTCGGATTCTTCGCCGAGCGCGGCCAGCATGTCCAGCGCGAGGATGTTGTGATCACGGTCCGTGAACACGGTCGCGCGGGCCCACGCAAGCGCATCCGGCGTTCGAAGCGTCCGGAATTGCCTACGCAGCCAATGCCGAACGTCGGGCGGCAGGTCGGTGTCGGCGAGCCGGACCGACGCGAAATCCAGCAGTAATCGGGTCCACAGGTCCTCGGTGACCGACTCCGCGTCGGCGGTGGTGAGGAATCCGGCGTCGATCGCGAACCGCACCGCTCGATCACGCATCATCGCCTGCCGAGTCGCGCGGGGCGGAAGTTCCCGCCGATGTTGCGCCCGAGCACGTTCCGCCGCCTCGGCCGCCCGGTCCATGCGGGGATCGGCGCGCCGCCAGCTCGACCACGGGTGTGCGGACAGATCGGGGAATTGCCAGGACGACAGCAGGATCGACGTCAGTGTTTCGTCGTCGGCGACGTCCAGCAGGTCGCCGAGGAGTCCCTCGGCTTCCGGATGATCGGTGAAGGGAATCAGGGAGTTCAGGGCCAACTCCGGGTCGCGGCCCGTGGCCAGGTAGCGGCGTAGTTCGGAGACGGCTCCGGGGATGCCGCGCTGCGCCAGACACTCCATAACGCCGACGAGGAGCCAGGCATCGGAATCGCCGGAGGGGTCGACGGGAGTCGCGTACGCGGCGCGGAGGTCCGGGAGGGCGATGCCCAGGTCGGTTACGAGGGTCGCGTACAGCCAAGAGCGCGACTCGATCTGGTGATCCCAGCGGGGGTCGTGGATCACGCAGTCGATGACGTAGCCGGCGGCGGAGCGGGGGTTGGCCGAGGCGTTGGCGCGGGCGGCTCCGTGACCGCGCTGGATCATTCCCTGGAGGGTGCCGGGGGCAGCACGGAACGGCTCTGCGGGAGTGGGGATCGTGGAGTTATCGCACTCGGGTAATGGCACGTCGCGACCCTAAGGTTTTTGGCGGATTTGGGCGAGATGTTATCGGCGGGCGACGAGAAGATTATCGAGGTAGTCAGGGCGTGCCCGAATCATCATGTTGGTCCGAATAATGTTGCATCCCAACAGAATTGGGCTATTCATATCTGCTATTGAGGCGTAGAATAGAGGCATGGATTCGAGAGAGGTACCCACCATCGCGACCAGTGCCAAAGCACTTGGCGCCACGGTGGAAAACCTGCTCGAATTACCGATGTACTCAATGACCGATGGCGAGGTCATCGACGTCATGCAGGAACTCGAGACCAGCTTCCGCAAACTCGAAGCGGTGAAGCAGCGGTTCGCTCTCGAGTGTGGAGCGCGAGGCTTGGGCCCTCGGGCGGGCGTGAAGAGCTTGATCCTGTTCCTGCAACAGGCACTGCGACTGTCCTACGCCGAGGCCGCCGCCCGCGTTCGCAACGCCGATCTGCTGTCGACGGTGTCGGCAGGTTCGAGCACCCGCCCGCCGAAACTGCCACACGTGGCTCGAGCGCAACGGGCCGGAGAGATCTCCGCCGACCACGTGAAGGCAATCAATGATGCGCTGACGCGGATCCCCGACGCCGCTGGTGTGGAGGTCAAAGACCATGCCGAACAACACCTCACCTCATACGCCCGCGAAGGCGACCCGAAGGGTGTGACCAAGCTCGGGGTTCACATTCTGGCCCATGTCGATCCCGATGGGCGTTTGACCGAGGACCGGGACCGTCAGCGAGTCCGGGGCATCAAGATCGGGCATCAGGGCATCGATGGCATGTACCCGATCTCAGGTTTCCTGACTCCGCAGTTGGGTGCGGTCATGATCCCGATGTTCGAGAAATTCGGACGCCCCGGCATGTGCAACCCCTACGACCCCGAAAGCCCCTGGACCACCGCTGAACTGGGTCTCGATACCGAACTCGACGATGGCGACGACACCGGTGATGATGACGCCAAGGCCGACGACCCCACACTGACCCCGGCCCAGCGTGCCCGTGCCGCCCTTCGAGCGAAACTGCGCGCCGCCGCCAAACGCGACCACCGCAACGCCGAACAGCGCAACCACGACGCCCTGATGGTGTTCTTCCGCCCCGACATGGGCCCCACGAAGCTGGGATCACATCGCGGACTTCCGGTCTCGACCATCATCACCATGAGCATCGAGGACCTCGAGCGCCGCACAGGCGTGGCAACGACCGCGACCGGTGGCACGATGTCCATCACCCAAGCACTCCAGGTAGCCAAGAACTCCACCCCGTACCTGGTGGTGCTCGACCGCAACGGCCGACCGCTGCACCTGTCGCGAGGTCAGCGTCTCGCCAACCCGGCACAACGGTTGGCGCTCACCGCGACCGAGCGGGGTTGCACGCGCCCGGGATGCGACGCGCCAGCGAGCCGCTCGGCCGTCCACCACATCCGGGAATGGGCTGATGGTGGTGAAACGGACATCGAGAACCTGACTTTCGCGTGCGATGCCTGCCACGCCCAGATCAACACCGGCCCGAACGGCTGGGAAACCGTTGTGATGGGTGAGGATTCGGAGAATCCGGGAAAGACCGGCTGGATTCCGCCGCCACATATCGATCCGAAACGCCGACCTCGCGTGAATTTCCGTCATCATCCCCAGTTTCCGGGTATCCCCGCGCGATGGCGCTGTTAGCCACCCGGCCCCTGGTCTCGAGCCTCACCGCCGCTTTCGTCTCTGCCTCTTCGGCTTTCGACGCCGAAGAGGCTTTCGTGCGCCGACACACCCCACCCCCTTGGCGTCGAACCCACCCGAACTCCACCGCCAGCACCAGGCATTCCCACACGGCGACTCTGCCAGCGACCGCACCCCGGCCTGATATCCGTCCTGCTGCTCTACGCACTTTCGTTCGCGCCCTGATGGCCTTCGACGCCGAACGAACTCCCGCACACCTTGTCCCCCGGCCCGGCCATCTCACCCACACCGCCGGTGCGACCACACCCACCGGTGTTCACACCCGTGGCCGACGTAGCCCGAACCCGCACCCACCCTCTGGCTTCCAGCGGGTTTCGGGAGAGCAGGCAATACAGATGCGACAGTGCTGGTCACTTCGCCTGCCGTACCCGGCCTATGGCTCCCCAGCCAGGAGCGCCTTCGCCCTTCCAGCAGAGCTGGCCAGCCGTGGGAACCTTCTAGAGACCTACAGACAAAGACTCGTCATCAACACAACAGGATGATGTCTCTGGCGGTGATTGCCGCGCCCGGCCCAGGGTTGGAAACTCGGCCACGCATCCAGGGGCTTCGATCCCGTATATCGGCCCGGGAGGGCCGGAACCGCAGCCGAGGCACCCAACCCGCCCCCGCTCGTACTCCGTTATCCAGGCGTCCTTTCCCCGGTAGGGCACCCAACCGCAGCCGAGTCTCCCGACGTGCCCCCGCTGGTACTCCGTTGTCCGGGCTTCTTTCCGGCGGTAGGGCTCCCAACCGCCGCCGAGGCACCCACGTCATCCCGCTGGTACTCCGTTATCCAGGCTTCTCTCCCTCGGTAGGGCACCCAACCGGGGTCGGGCTACCCAAGTCTCTCCGCTGGTACCCCTAGTCCAGGCATCTCCCCCTCGGCAGCTCCGCCGCCAGGGCGACCAACAGGCCCGCTGGTCCTCCGCTATCGAGCCTCTGTGGCTGAGCACCCAACCCCCACCGCACGCACCCGCCGGCGCGTTGTTCTCCGAGCGACCACCCCACGCGCGCTGAAACCCAGCTGCCGATTACGAGAACTCCCCCGAATCCCTCACCCCACAACGGGAAGCGTCACAACCCCCTCCGGAATCACCGGAATCGAGTGCACAGTCGGAATCTTCGCCACCGGATCCGGCAGCAGCAAGCGCCAATCCTCCGACACCCAGAGCACCGTCTGCTCGGCCGACGTGATGGAGGCGTCGGGGTAAGTGGAGTAGACGGTCAGATCTGTTCGCTCCGGCGAATAGTTGTTGATTTTGTAGGCCGTGATCCGGGGAGCGAGGGCGGGATTCGCGGCGGATGTGATGGAGATTTGCGAGCGGGACAGTACCCAATTGTCCTTGGCCGGACCGGGGATCAGGGACTGGGACGCTATCTGGGGCCAGGTGGTGTCGGGAGCCAGGGACAGGCGGACATTGTGATTGATGGCGGCCAGCGCCGCGCCCTGGGGTGAATGGGTGTAGCCGGTGGCCACCGTGCCCACATTCTTCGGGCCGTCGGCGCCGATGGGGAGTTGGATGCCCTGGTAGGACTCCCAGTGAATGTTCGCGGGCGGGCGGGACGGATCCGGGGGCTCCGTCGTGGGAGTCGTCGAGGACGAGTCGGCGCCGCAGGCGGCGAGGAGCAGGAGTGCCGCCAGGATGGGCAGGATCGTCAGGCGGCGGGCGCGGGGAGCGGCCAGCCCGGCGGGCGATTGCCGAGAGTGTGCTGACTTGGCGCACATGCGAATTCCTTCCGAGAACCGGTGGCCTGTCGAGACATGGTGGGGCGCACGGTTCTTGCGGGGGTCGACGGGGATCATACGGCCGCCGGCTCGAGAAGTGGCAAGAATTGGTTCCGACTGTCCCGTATCCGGTTGTGGGAAGCGTGGTTACGAGTAGGATCGAGCCCGGAACATGATCATCGCACGACGGTGGGGTTTCGGCATGGGTCACCACGACACGGGTCGGAGACTCATCTGCGATGTGGTCGGTCGCGGGCACACAGCCTGGCCGTCAGGGGGATTCGGGCCGGGGAGTCCACAGATGACCGTATGGGGAATGGGGTAGAGATGAGCGCTACACGTACCTCGCTCGCATGGTCGGTGTTACCGATGCTGCTGGTAGCGAGCCAGGGAATCGCCGCGGCGGCTCCCGGACAACCGGGGCTCGCGGTGCCCGGCGAAGGACAGCCGGGGTTGAGTACCGTCCCCGAGCCGCCCGCGGTGAATACCGCGCCCAGCCCGGCGGATTGGATTCCCGATCCGCCCGTGGCGCCGCCGAATCGGCCCCGGCCGCAGCAGCAGACCCGGCCGAATATCGATACCCTCGTGCAGCCGGAGAATCAGATCGAGTCGGCGCCGGAGGAAGAGACCGTCGCGCCGAATGATCAGGCCGCGGTTATGCCTTCGGACCCGCATCAATTGCGGGTCGGCAGGAATACCGTGCAGTTGCCGGACTTCATCGACTTGAAGTCGCGAAACAAGGCCCAGGCATATCTCGACATGGCGGAATGGCAGATTGCCGCCGCCTACGACCGCATGGGCTTCTCCCGCGAAGACTCCGATCGCATGGCCGCATCCAGCACTGTGGGAGCGCTCGTCGGCGTCGGAGCTGCGGCGGTGGCCCCCCTGGCTCTGGTTCCAGCGGGTTGTGCCGTAGGAGCTGTCGTAGGCGGCATTGCAGGTGGTGCGATCGGCGGGTTGCCAACTGCCGGAATCGGAGCCCCCGCGGGTGCGATCATCGGAGGCGCAGGAGGGTGCGTCATCGGAGGCTCGCTCGGAGGGCTCGTCAGCGGGCCGATTGTCATTGGCGGCGCGACATTGGCTGCCTTCGCAGGCAATTGGCTGAGCGGAGGAGACGCCAACCAGCCGGCTCCGCCCGATCCGAACCTGGTCGAAGTCGCAGCCCCAGTAGAGCCTGCCGTTCAACCCGTTTCGGCTCCCGTCCTCGCCGCCCCCGTGATCCCCGATTACGTCCCGCCCGCCGTCGCCGAACCGGTGGCCCAGGCCGTCGCCCCGGTGGTCCAGCAGGTGAATACCGTCGTGGACCAGGTCGCCGACCAAGTGAATCAGGCAGTCGATCAAACCGTCGCCACCGTCGATTCGCTGCGCTCGGCCGTAGCCCAGATGCCCGTCCTGACACCGGAGGCCTTCCTGGCTTCCATCCAGCAGCCTGCCCCGGGTGTCTGACACGAACGAAAAGGGTGACGCCGTGATCGAAGAGAAAGATGTCACGGCGGCGAGACCACCGATGCCGGCTCTGCCGCCGAATCCCGAAGGTCCACGGGCGGATTCCGACGCGAATTCCACCGGGGAACCCGCCGCCGGCTGGGCGCAATGGCTCGACGCGGATCACGCGCCGGACGCACACGGACAGTCGCGGGCGCGCGCGTCCGCCGAACGGTATCTGGCCGCCGAGGATCCGATGGCGCCGCTGGTCAGCGCTGCTCGCGAACGCGCGGCGATCACGCGCAGGCGCAAGGTGATTCGGGATCGGATCGCGCTGAGCGGCGCCGCCGCCGTCGCCTTCGTGCTGCTGGCGGCGGCCCTGTGGTTCCAGTTCACGCCCGAGGACACCGCGGCCGAATCCACTCCCGTTCCGACGACCGAATCGGTGACGCCCGTGGCGGATCGGCCGGGATCGCAGGCGTGGTGCCGGGAGGTCGATTCGCAGGAACAGGTGAGCGGTTCGGGCGCGGGCGATCTCACCACCGGGCCCGGCGTGATTCTGCGCCTGGAACATTCCTGGTATGTCGCGCGCGACGCCCAGGCCGTGCGCGCACTGCTCACCGCCGACGCCAAGGCCGCGCCGGAGCAGGATACGCGCGCCGCCATCGCCGCGGTTCCCCCCGGCACGCAGCACTGTGTGAGCATCGCCAGGATGAATGTCGCCGATCGCTGGAGCGTCACCGTGGACGAGCGCCGCCCCGATGGCTCCCAGACCTCGTGGCAGCAGATCTTCACGACCGTGCAGCAGGATGGTCAGGTTCGCATCAGTTCCATTGTGGCGAGCGGACAGTGACCCATGACCGATGTCCACGATCTCATCCGCCAGTTGAGCGAACCCCCGGTCAGTAATCTCATGCAGCCGGGTCCGGCCGGCTCGCCCACCGATTCGGTGCCGCTGCGCGGTGGCCAGGGACGGCTGGTGCGCCCCGTGCTGCCCTCGGTGCTGGTGCTGGGCGGGTCCGGTTCCTCCGGCGCCTCGACCACCGCGCTCGGATTGGCCGCTGCCGCCGCCGTGGACGGCGAGGGCGAGATCTGGCCGGTGGCGGTGGATTCCACGCTCGGCGGCGGGGATCTGGCGCTGCGCGGCTGCGATACCTCGGCGCCGGTGAGCACCGTGCAGAGTTGGCTCGGCACCGATCATCCCGAATTCCCGTCCAATGTGGAGGCGTGCGCGGGCCGCACGTCCACCGGTGTGCGGGTGCTGACGCGCAGTCCGGAGGCGTTCCCGCGCCGCGAGACCCTCGTGTCGGTGGCTCGCCATCTCGAAACCGCCGGATTGCTGGCTGTTTTCGATGCCGGCGCGCCCGTGACCAGTCGCCTGGCCGCTCCCCTGCTGTCGGATCCCCGGGTCGGGCTGGTGATCACCGTGGCCGCGCGCCCGGATGCGATCAATCGCCTGCAGCCCGCACTGACCTGGCTGGATGACAATTTCAGCGAGTTCGTCGTGGGCGATGCGGTGATCGTGCTGACCGAACAGGTGCCCGGTTCGGCGGCCACCGTGGTCGATCACGTGCGCGCGCACCTGGGTTCCTGGGTGCGCGAGGTCGTGAAGATTCCCTTCGATCTGCACCTGGCCACCGGCGGCAAGATCACCTGGCATCGTCTGACCGCGGAAACGCGCGATGCCTATCTAGCGCTACTCGGGGCGCTGCGATGACGGGCGGTGCGGCGCCGGTTCCCATGTGGCACCGCGCCGTTCCCAATCGACCGCCCCGTCCGCCGCTGGTCTGGCTCATCGGCATGCACGGCGGCGCCGGGGTGAGCAGCCTCGCCGCCAGCATGAGCTGGGCCGGGGATGCCGGGCAGCGCTGGCCCGCGCGCATCGGGCTCGGCGCGGATATGGATTCGCCCCTGGTGGTCCTGGTGGCGCGCACCCATATGCGCGGGCTCGCCACCCTGCATCGGGCGCTGATCGCCCACCGGGCGCAGGCCACGCCGGCCGGGAGCGAGATCGTCGGCGTCATCACCGTCGCCGATTCCGCACGGCCGCTGCCTGTTCCGGCCGAGGAACGCCGCCGCGAGGTGGAATCGCTCGCCTTCGATCTCGGCGCGAAATCCTGGCGGCTGGGCTGGCTGGAACAGTGGCGCGCGCTCGAACCCCATGAACTCGCGGCCTGGGAACCCGGCTCCGGCAATACCCCGCTGGATGACGGCGATCCCACTCGCACACCGCCGCAATCGGTTCGGCTGCTGGCCGAACTGATTCTCACCACCGCCCGAGCGGCGGGGGCGAGGATCACCGCCCGCGCGCAACCCGTCGCGCAGAACGCGAGTACTTGACCCGAACGAGGTGCGTGGTGAATCGACAATCGCTGTCCCTGACCGGCATTCGGCGCTCCGCGCTGGTCGTCGCCGCGGTCTGCGCGCTCACGGCGGCGTCCGTCGGCGCGGCGGCCGCCGATACCCCCGAGACCCAGATCCCCATCGATACCTGCCCGGCGCTGTACGCGCTCGGCATCCAGGGCACCGGTGAGTCCTCGCCGGATGCCGCGGTCACCACCGATACCGGCATGCTGTCGGCGGTCTTCCGGCCGATGATGTCCGGTGCGGGCGAACACGGACTGGTGGATCGCGCGTACGTGCCCTACGAGGCGTCCTTCGGCGGGGCGGTGCTGACCGGCACCGGGGTCACGCCGTACATGCAGTCGATCACCGGTGGCCTGGATCGACTGAAGTCCATGGCGAAGCAGGTGGTCGAGCGGTGCTCGAATACCCGGATCGCGCTGGCCGGGTATTCCCAAGGCGCGCACGTGGCGTCGCTGTTCGCCCAGGAGGTGGGCGCGGGCAAGGGGGTCGTCTCCGCCGACAAGATCGCCGCGGTGGCGCTGTTCGGCGATCCGACGCGCAATGCCGGTGCGGCGCTGTTCCCCGGCAAGCCCGGGCAGACCGTGCCCGATGCCGCGCCCGGCACCGATGGCACCGAGGTGAAGGCGCTGTCGTCCCCGCCGCAGTCCAGCGAACCCGCGGTCGGCTCGGGCATCGGTTCGGCGGGCGCACCGCAGGCCGGATTCGGCACGCTCGCGGGGCGGGTCGCCAATTTCTGCAGCACCGGCGATCTGGCCTGCGACGCGCCCAATGCCGCGCCGCTGGTCCGGGTGGTGGCCAATATCGCCTCGCAGGTGGAACTCTCGGGCGGGGATCCCATCAATTCGCTGCGCTCGGTCGCCGAGGCGGTGGCCTTCACCTCGATCAAGACCTTCACCGAGGTGGTGAACAACGATATCTCCGGCACCTCGCTGACCGATCTGTCGATCACCCCGCAGAAGTCGATCTCTCAGCGGGTGGCCGAGGCCTCGGATCCGCGCAATACCTCGGTGGACATCCCCGGCGCCATCCAGGCGCTGGTGAAGATCGGCACCATCGCCTTCAATTCCGTTGTCTCCGTTGTCCGCACGGTGCTGACCGCGACCAATATCGCCGAGATCGCCACCGCGGGGCTCGCCAATCCGCTGGCCGGGCTGATGGTGCTGGGCACCAAGGTGCTCGGCGCGGTCACGAATCTGGTGCCGCCCACCACCATCAGCAAACTGACCGGGCAGGCATTCACCGCGCTGGTGCAGAACGTCACCGACAACAAGGATCTGCTCGATGTCACCACGTGGGTGAAGTACTGGAACACCGCGCGCAAACACGATTACGCCAATGCCGAGGGTTCGGGGTTCGGCGAGAGCCCGGCCGCCTACGTCGGGCACTGGTTCGCCGCAACCGCGGTGGATCTGTCCAAGACCGCCCCGGCCGGGAGCGTGCCCTCCGGCGGTAGCGACAAGCCCGCGCTCGGCCTGAACTTCTCCCCCGGCACCACCGTCACCACGACCGCGCCCGGCGGCGGCCAGTTCCCGCTCGGCGGGGACGCCCCGAGCACCGGCCCCGCGCCGACCACCAGCGGTTCGGGCGCGCCGACCACCGGCTATCCCCTGTTCTCCGCACCCGAACCGCAGGTCACCCGATGAGCACCCCGGATTCCGGCGCTGCGCCACCGCCCCGGGACCGGCGGACCGCGCGCGCCGACGACGACGATGACGAGTACACCGGCGATTGGGCCGATTGGATCGCGCCCGAACCCGCACCGGCGCCCGCGAGCCCCCGGGCAGCGCAGGACTACGACGACTACGCGGACGACTACGACGAGGATGACGACTACTACGACGATCCCCCACCGCCGCGCACGCGGCTCGGGAATCCGTATCGGCGATCGTCCCTGACGTCGGGGCGCGGGCCGTCGTCGCGACAGCAGTGGATGGTTCCGCTGCTCGGGGTGCTGGCGGTGCTGGCCCTGACCGCCGCCGTCGCGGTGCAGTTCGCCAAGGCGACCGGGCCCGAACCCGATCGCACGGTGGCCACCCCGGAGGCCGCGCCCGTCACCGTCACCTCGATGCAACCGGCCGCGAGCGGCGCGCCGGATCTGTGTCCCAACGAGGCGGTCGGCACGCACGTGCGCGGGAACGGTCCCGGATCGACCCATTCGGGGCCGGATGTCATTCTCGCGCTACAGAACCGCTACTACACCGAGCGCAACGGTCAGCGCGTGCGGGAGATGTTCGTGCCGGACTCGCCCACCACGCCCACGGCCGAGGCGATCCAGGCCGGGATCGACAGCATTCCGCCGGGCACCACGTACTGCGTGCAGATCATGCCGGGGCCGTTCGCGAGCCAGCACGTGATGGTGGTGACCGAAACGCACCCGGACAAGAGCCGCAAGGTCTGGCCGGCGCAGCTGGTGCTCACCACCGCGATCGGGGATCGCACGCTGGTCTCGGCCGTCGTGCCCTACACCGAGGGGGACACCGTGCCCCGCTAGATCCGCCACGCGCGCACCGGCTTCCGGGCGCGCCGCGACGAGGCCGACGGGTCCGGATTCCGGGCGTTTTGGAGGTTCGGCAGATCATCGGCTAATGTTTTCCCCGCACGACGGAGAGGCTCCACGGCCCCGAAGACGCGTAAGCGGATGTAGCGCAGCTGGTAGCGCATCACCTTGCCAAGGTGAGGGTCGCGAGTTCGAATCTCGTCATCCGCTCTCAATCTGAAGTTCGCCTCACGAAGGACGAATGTTCCTCTCGCGCAATAGATCTCGCGCACATTCCCGGGCATGTCCACCGCCTTTCGCGGTACCGTTCTCTGGTGACCCCCACGCTCAGCGCCTTCTACGACACTGTGCTCGCCCAGATCAGCAATCCCACCCCGGAGACACCCCCGGTGGCCGACAAGCTCATGAAGCTCGTCCGGTACTTCACGTGGTTCATCCTGCTGTCCGGCGTTATGGCCATCACCTACGCGGGCGGTCGCTTCGCCTGGGAGAAGTGGTCCGGCGGCGGCCTGGCCTCGCCCAAGATGGTCGCGGGCGCGATGATCGGCGGGGTGATCGCCACCAGCGCCGGAACGATCATGAACGCGGCCATCGGATAACCGGCTCACCTCCCGCGCTCTGTCGGCCCCCGCGGTTACGCTCTGTTCAGGCTCGGTCGAACAGACTGGCGAACAACGGTAGGGGCCGCGGTGGGCAGTAGTGAACGGGACAGCACGTCCTTCGGACTCGAGGACGTCAACGAGGCCCTGTCCGCGCTGACCGTCGAAGCCGCCACCGAACGACCGCGCGATGGCGCGGTCATCACCTGCCGCCTGGGCCTGGACGGCGAGAACCCCGAAACCCTCACCCTGCTGGGCGCCCGCTTCGGCGTGTCCCGAGACCGCGCCCGGCAGCTCTACACCCGCGCCATCGGCCAGATGATCCGCCAGCACCGCGCCACCGGCGCGACCGATCTCGGCGTGTTCGCCGAGCGCTATCCCGTCGGCTGGGGCGATGAGCGCCTGGTGCGCACGCTGCTGGCCGAAACCTACGCCACCGACACCGATATCGTCGCCCAGGACTGGGCGTATCTGAAGCTGCGCCTGGCCGGGCACGAGCTCCAGGACGCGAAACGCGTGGCGGGCTTCGTGTTCCAGCGGATCGCGGGCTGGCAGCAGAAGGGCAGATGGCACCTGCTGCCGCCGCAGCAGCGCGAGGAGATACCCGCCGACATCTGGAATCCGTGGCTGCGCCGCGTGGAATGGGCGGACGGCTCCCCCGCCGAGCTACCCGACACCGTCGCGCGCACGCTGGATCTGGCCGATGACGGACGCGGGCACATGTACTCCGAAAAGCTCGGGCGGGAAACGACTTTCGACACCGGTCTGCAGGCGCGGCTGTTCCGGCAGCTGGACGGCAGCGAACGGGTCGAGACGTTCCGGGAGTACCCCGCCGAGCTGGTCTACGACATCGACGGCAGCGAGCGGCTCCACCATCCGGCCGCGGTGGCCCGGTTCACCGACGGCCGCGTGGTTCTGATCGACGTGATACCGCTGGGGCACACCGCGTTCCACGCCAGCCGAGCCAAGGCCGCCGCCGGACGGGCCTACGCGCACGCGCACAACTGGGGGTGGGTCGTGTGGACCGGCGGCGACCAGGGCGTGGCCGAGCTGGCCGAGCGCGAGGTCGCCGCCCGCCACGAGAACCTGCTGCGCAATCGCCTGGCCGAGGGGCCGCTGTCGTGGGCGGAGTTGCGCGGCTATCGCGCCGACACCGGGATGGAACTGCTGGACCTCGCCGCGCTCACCCTGCGCCACGGCTGGCGCTGGGATCGCGGGCCGTTCCGGCTGTCGCGCGGCTGAGACCGGGACGGGCCCGTCAGGCGGGTTCGGGCTGCCCGGCGGTGCTGTCGAGGTCGTCGGCGCTGAGCCACAGGTACCCGTCCGCGTCGAGGTAGCCGGCGGCTGCGGTGTCGTAGTAGCCGGGGAAGCGTTTGAGGTAGGTGGCGACGAAGCGGTCGTCGTCGCGCCAGAGGGTGCGCGGCGCGCCCGGGGGTAGGGGTAGTTTCAGCACCACATGTCCCGGAATGCCGTGCGGGACTTGGCGTCCGGCGGCGTCCAGGATCTCGACGCGGCAGCCGGGCAGCGGGCGGGCGACCGAGCCCGGCTTAGCGGGCAGCAGGCCCGCGCCGAGGGTGTTGGCGGCCGGTGTCCAGCCTGCCTCGGGCGGGAACCAGGTATCGATGACCGGGCAGCCGAAGACCCGCTCCGCCCAGTCCAGCAGGTCGGGCTCGGCGCGTTCACCGGTCAGGAAGACGCCCCGCAGTCCACCGTGAGGATTCGCCGATTCGGGATGAACCGCGCGGCGGATGCGGCGCAAGGTCTGCGGTGTGGTGGACAGGACACCGACTCCGTGGTCGGCGATGACCCGGGCGAAGGCGCCGGCATCGGGGGTGTCGGTCGCCGAGCCCTCGTACAACAGGGTCGTGCAGCCGCTGACGAGTGCGCCGTAGACGGTGAGGGAATGTCCTGTGACCGCACCCGGGTGCGCGTCGGCCCAGAACACGTCGCCGGGGCCGGCGCCGAACACGTCGCGCACCGCCCAGCGCAGACCCGCGAGGTAGCCGCCCGTATCCCGCACCACCGCTTCGGGTTTGCCGGCGACGCCGGAAGTGTGGAGCAGGTAGAGCGGATGGCCGGACTCGACCGGGATCGGGGCGCGCGCGGTGGCCACGGCCATGAGCTGGGCCCAGTCCAGGTCACGCGGGGTCAACGCGATCGGCGCCTCGGGGCGCTGCAGGACCACGCAGTGCCGGGGCCGATGGGCCGAATCCGCCAGGGCCGCGTCGACCACCGCTTTGTAGGGGGTCGGCTCGCGGGTCTCGAAACCCGCGGAGGCCGTGAGGATCACGCCGGGGGCCGTGTGCTCGATGCGCTCGCGCAGCACCTCCCGCGGCACGCTGGGGACCACGACGTGGGTGATGCCGCGCCGCGCGCAGGCCAGCATGGCGACGACGGTCTGCGGCACCGCGGGCATGTGGATCAGGACCGTGTCGCCGGCGCGGACCCGCAGATCGTCCAGGACGCCGGCGAATCGGGCCACCTCGTGCAGCAGCCGCCGGTAGGTGATGGTCTGCGCGGCGCCCGTGACCGGACTGTCGAAGACGATCGCCGGGGTCTCGCCGCGGCCCTCGAGGACGTGGCGGTCCACGCAGTTCTCCGCCGCGTTGAGGCAGCCGCCAGGAAACCACTGCTGCAGGGGCGCGTTGTCGCTGTCCAGCACGGTATTCCAGCGGCGAGTCCACACGAGCTCGGCGGCCCGGTCCGCCCAGAAACGCTCCGGATTCTCCGCCCACGACTGATACACGGTGTCGAACATGATGAAACATTACTGTTTCATAAGCGTTGCCGAGGGGCATATCTCACAGGATGAGAGCCAATGGCGTTCGACCCCTGCGCTTTCCGCCGCCATGATATCGAAACTCGCTGCCGGACAAGCGGATCTACAGGGGACGACCGATCAGACGATCACCAATCCGGCCGCGATGAAGGTGACGATGATCAGCAGCGCGAACCAGCTGATCAACTGCCAGTGCTGGATCGCCGCCTTCTGACCCGCCACCGTGATGCGCAGGGTCGCGTCCACCCGGTTGTGATCAGCCAGCTTGCGGCGCGCCTGGGCGAGATCGTCGGCCTGCTGCTGCGCCGCGAGCTCCGCCCGCTCGAGCCGATGGGTCAGTCGCACCAGCTGCTTCGCCTTGTCGCGCGTGGCCTTTCGAGCCACCGCCAGGGCCGTGCGCTGATTCGTGAGCTCCTGGCGCTGGCGTGCGATGACCGTCGCCTGTGTCCGCGTGTGCCGTTCCCAGTCGGTCACCGTCGCCCACCCTCCCGTGTGTTCGTCACGGAAGCCGTAGGCGAGCTCTTCCGCGACCCAGTCGCTGATGAAATCTCGCAGCTCACTGCAGGATTGGTCGGGCGAGACCACACCGCCCGGTCCGGCCGCCAGCAAGCCGCCCACCGTACGGTAGTCGCATGCCTCGGCGGCGAAGTCGTCCAGGGCCAGCGCGGGCAGCTGGGAGATCCACCAGCCGGGCGGGCAGATCCACAGCACCTCGGTGCAGCCGCTGGTGCGCAGCGCGGCGGTGGTCGCGCGCGCCCCCGCCAGCTCGGGAGCGGACGTGGACACCTCGATGGCGCAGATGCGATCGCCCTTGCGCCACAGCACATCCGGGGTCGAGGTACCGATGGCCACGTCGACCTGCGCGTCGACCCCGGCCGTCGCCAGCCGGCTGCGCAGCCAGTACTTGAAGCGCTGCGCGTCCCAGCGACAGGCCACGCAGCCGGGCTCGCGACAGCGGTCACCCGGTGTGTGACCGCGCGAATCCGCCCCGGGGGACGTCGGATTCGGGTCCGGATCAGCGAGAGCCACCGATCGACCAGGTGGAACTTCCACTCGCCTCGTACTCACACGATCACCGCCCCAGCCACTTCATCATGAACCGCTTCCGTAGAGCCCGGAAACCACCGGTCCACGCCTTACAACAAGAGTGCCGCAGCACCGGTGCACTCAGTCGGGAAAGCGACCATATTCGTTACCCAACCGCGAGCGCGGCGTGATCAAGGGCCGGGCGGAATGTTATCGCGACACGAGATGCCGGTACTCGTTGCCATCGCTACTCTTTCCGGATGATTCACCCGCCGACCCCCGTCCCGCAACCGCGGGCCGCGCGCGCCGCGAACTCGGCGGCCTTCGCGCTGCAGGGGTTCTTCCTGGCCGTCGTGCTCACCGAACTGCCGCAGCAGCGCGATCTGTTCGGACTCACCGACGAGCACATCGTAGCCGCGGTCGCCCTGATCTCCCTGTTGGCCGGCGGCGGCAGCATCGCCGCGGAGCGGCTGGCACTGCGCCGGTCGAGCCGGACCGCGCTGCGGCTGGGCCTGCTGCTGATCGCGGCCTCGGGTGTGGGCGTGGCCTGCGCGCCCAACCGGCTCGTGCTGTTCGCCGTGCTGGGCGTGTACGGCGTGGCGGTCGGCATGGTCGACGCCGGAACCAATATGCAGGCGGTGTTCATCCAGCACGGCTACGGCCGGTTCATTCTGTCCTCGTTCTACGCGGCGTGGAGCGCGGGGGCGATCACCGGCGCGCTGTGCGTCTCGGCCTTCGAAGAGTTCGGCCTCTCCCTGCGGGTATCGGTGCTGATCGCGGCCACGATCGTGCTGGCCGTCACGCTCGCGGCCGGGCCGAAGTTGCTGTCGGCGGCGGACGCCGAGGCCGGGCCCGCCGAATCGGCGCCCGGCGGAACCGATTCCGGCGCAGCGGTTCCCACCCGGCTGTTCCTGGCCGTGGGCATCGTGCTGGCGCTGGCCTTCGCCATCGACTTCGCCGTCGGCAACTGGTCGGCGCTGTACCTGACCGATGTGCTGGCGGCCTCCACGTCCACGGCCCCACTCGCGCTGGCGGCCTACCAGGGCGCGTCGCTGCTCGGCCGGCTCACCGGGGACCTGTGGGTCCGGCGGTTCGGGCCGCGCGCGGTGGTGCGCGTGGCCTCGATCATCGGCTCGGCCGGACTGGCGATCGTGGTGGCCGCACCCGATCCGACCGTGGCCATCGCCGGATTCCTCATCGCCGGAATCGGATTGCCGCTCATCGCGCCGCTGTGCTTCAGCGAGGCCGGCCAGCCCACCAGCGGCCGCGGCCTGGACTCGGTGATCGCGCGGCTCAACCTGTTCAACTACGCGGGCACGCTCGTGGGCGGGGTCGTGGTGGGCGCGCTGGCCGCGGTCACCGATCTGCGCGGCGGCCTGGCGGTGCCGCTGCTGTTCGCGCTGGCGCTCATCGGCGGCGCGCAGGTCTTCCACGCGAGCGCGGGCGTGCGGGCCGCGCCCGCGCCACCGACGGCGGGGCATGTTTCACTGGACAAGTGAGCAACTTTCCAGTGACCGTCGAACGGGCCGACATCCCGGATGCCGCCGAGCTGGGCGAGGTCGCCGCCGCCACCTTTCCCCTGGCCTGCCCGCCGGAATCCACGCCCGCCGACATCGCCGCCTTTATCGACCAGTGGCTCTCGGCCGAACGATTCCGCGAGTACCTGAAGGACCCCGCGCGGATCGCGCTCAAGGCCCTGTCCGAGGGACGGATCGTCGGCTACGCACTGCTCAACGCCGCAGAGCCCGCCGATCCGGACGTGGCCGCCGTGATCGAACAGCGCCCGGTGACCGAGCTCAGCAAGATCTACGTGCTGCCCGATCACCACGGCGGCGGCGTCGCGGCCGCCCTCATGACGGCCGCGCTGGCCGCCGCTCGCGCGGACGGCAGCGCCGGGGTGTGGCTGGGGGTGAACCAGCAGAACACGCGCGCCCAGCGCTTCTACGGCAAACAGGGATTCGAGATAGCGGGCACCAAAACCTTTCTGGTCGGCTCGCAGCGGCATCACGACTACGTCATGCGGCTGACGTTCTGAGCTGTCCCGCACCCAATTCCAGGTGCCTGCCCCGGAATCGCGCGCGCATCCGCCGATCGTGCGTGACCAGGACGACCGCGCCCGCGAAACCCTCCAGCGCCCGTTCCAGGTCTTCGACCAGGGCCGGGGACAGGTGGTTGGTCGGCTCGTCCAGCAGCAGCAGATCGGCGGGATCGCTGACCAGGCGCGCCAATTCGACGCGCCTGCGCTGGCCGTAGGACAGTTCCTCGAGCCGCAGGCCCAGCTCCGCGGGGCGGAACAGGCCGAGGGACAACAGCTCCCCGGTGTACTCCTCCGGGTAGCCGACCCGGCCGGCGGCGTACGCCTCGAGCACCGTGTGCCGGGGCGGCCACGGTGATTCCTCCTGGCGCAGATGACCGACCCGGCCGTGCCGGACCACCACGCCGCTGTCCGGGGTGAGCTCCCCGGCCAGCAGCCGCAGCAGCGTCGTCTTGCCCGCGCCGTTGGGACCGGTCACCAGCAGCCGATCGGCCGCGTCGAGCCGCAGGTCCTCCAGCACCAGGCGGCCGTCGACACGGATACCCGTGAGTTCGGCCACCGGCGCGCCCGCCAGGTCACCGGCCACCACCGGCGCCGCGCCGAAGCGCAGTGGATCCGGCGGCGGCGCAACGGGATTCGAGCTCAGCCTGGCCACGCGCTCCTTCGCGTTGCGCACCCGGGACATGGCGCCGTGCGCGCGCCCGCGCGCCCGGAACGGGCCCGCCGCGAAGTTGGCGAGCGGCAGTTTGCGGGGAATCGCCTCCAGCCGAGCCACATTCGACTCCGCCAGGCGGCGATTGCGCGCCATCTCGGCCCGCCACTCGTCGTGCTCGAACTGTTGCCTGCGACGTTCGGCGGCCTTGGCGGTCAGGTAGCCCGCGTAGCCGTTGCCGTGCCGGGACGCCCGGCCGGCCTCGACCTCGAACACCACCGAGGTGATGCGTTCGAGGAAGACTCGATCGTGGGTGACCGCGACGACGGTGCCGCGGTGGGCCCGCAGCGCGCGCTCGAGCCACTCCACGGCCTCGAGATCGAGGTCGTTGGTCGGCTCGTCGAGCAGCAGCAGTTCCGGCGCGGAGGCGAGGGTTCCCGCCAGTGCCAGCCGTCGGCGTTCACCGCCGGAGAGCGTGCCCAGCAGGCGGTTTCGGTCCAGGCCCGGCAGGCCCAAGCCGGTCAGCGCCGTTTCGACGCGTAGTTCGGCCCGATAGCCGCCGCGCGCCTCGAAGCGGGCCGCCAGTTCTTCGTAACGCTCGAGGCGCTTACCGAGCGATCCCGGTGCGACCAGGGCCGCTTCGGCGGCGCGCAGACGTTGTTCGAGTTCACGCAGCTCCGCGAGGGACAGATCGATGGCGTCGGCGACGGTGGCGGTCGGCGGCAGGTCCAGGGTTTGCGCCAGATAGCCTGTCCCGCCGGGTGATTGCACGATCACGTCCCCGTTGTCGGGGAGTTCGCGACCGGCGATCAGCCGCAGCAGGGTCGACTTGCCGGACCCGTTGTCGCCGACCACGCCGACCTTGTCGCCGGGCCGGATGGACAGCGAGATCGCGTCGAGCACGACGCGATCGTCGTAGCGCTTGGTGACGTCGGAGAGGGTGAGTTGCGCGGTGCGCATGGCAGGCTCCTGTTCTCGGCGCGGACGCGCCGGATCACTGTGGGACGCCGCGCGAGAAGAGAACGCCGAGTGGCGAATTCGCGGGGCGGGGAGACGTCGCGGAGCAAGCTCGACGCGGCGTGGCGACTACAGCGAAATGAAGAACACATGCATGAGGTGTCTGAAGTTAGCCAAGTCCCCCGGGAGCCGTCAACCCCTTTTTTCGCCGGGGTCCGGTACGCCGAAGTTGACATGTTTTCCACGTTCAGTCGAGACTGAACAGATCGCACTCGCCCGGACCCCCTCCGAAAGGACGACTCGACCCATGACCGGCGCCGCATCGGATCCGCACGAAGGCCCCGCCCCCACCGCGGCGCAACTGGCCTTCGTCGAGGATTTCGCGCTGGTCCTCGAACGCATGGGGCTGGTGCGGATGGCCGGGCGCGCGGCCGGGTGGCTCCTGGTCTGCACCCCGCCCGAGCAGACCTTCAACCAGATCACCGACGCGCTGCAGGCGTCCAAGGGCTCGATCTCGAGCGCGCTCAAGACGCTGACCACGATGGGCTGGGTCGACAAGACCACCAAGCCGGGCAATCGGCGCGACTACTACACCATCCGGCCGGGCATCCTGCCCGAGCTCACCCGCCAGCAGACCGCGATGTACGCCGGACTCACGGCCATGACCCAGCGCGGACTGCGACTGTTCGACGATCCGGACGGCGAGCAGGCCGCCCGGGTGCGCGACATGCACGAGTTCTTCGTGTGGATGGCCCGGGAGATGCCCGCCATGCTCGACCGCTGGGACGACGAGCAGCGCGGTTAGAACGGGCCGGCCGCGGGCGGCCCGGCGCCGCCGAGCAGATGCACGATGGAACTCACGTACGCCTCGAGGCGCTCGCGAGGATAGCGCTGCGGATCGCTCACCGCCAGGCCGCCCAGCATCTCCGCCACCGCGAGCAGCGAGTTCGTCAGCAGGGCGGAATCCATTGCGGCCCAGCGCTGGTCGAGCGCCGCGCCCATGCGGATGAGAGCTTCGGCCTGATCGAAGATTCCGGTGCGCGAACTGCGCAGGGCCGCGCGGTACTCCTGCGGCGCGGTGCCGGGACTGGCCAGGATCAGCCGCCAGCGCGTCGGATTCTCCAGCACGACACCGACGAACGCGGCGACCGTGCGTGAGGCCACCTCCACCGGATCGGCGCCGAGCAGGTCCGAGGGCAGGGTCTCCACGACCTGTTCCAGGCCGCGTTCGAGTTCGCGTTCGAGCAGCGCCTCGACCAGCTCGGCCCGGGTCTTGAACACGGTGTACAGCACCGGCTTTCCGACGCCGGCCTCCTGCGCGACGGCCTCCATGCTCAGTTCGTGCAGCTCGGCCCGGCCCAGGACCGCGAAGGCGGCGTCCAGCAACTGGGCGCGGCGCTGCTCGGGAGGCAGGCGCGGCGCGTAACGACGCCGCGGCCGTTCGGTCGCCGTTCGTGAATCCATCGGTTCGATCCTGCCTTCGACTGGTCGATTGGCGGTAATCCTACGCGACCGTTGTATTCCACCCCCGCAATTGCTACGGTGGCGTTGTATTCGTTCGGAACGAGCAGCCCCTTCCGGCGAGCAGCCCCACAAGGAGTCAACGATGAGCTTCGACCCGACCACCCTTCGCCGGGACGACTACGGATTCTTCGGACCCGGTTCGCCCAGCTGGAAGGTCTGGACCGCGCCGACCGCGGTCATCGGCTTCCAGCGCGCGGTCGTCCTCGAGCACTTCGACCCGTTCCTGACCGCCTCGGTCGCGGACTCGCGCGGGATCTACAGCGATCCGCGCGGCCGCCTGGACCGGACCTTCTCCTACTTCCTGCTGGTGGCCATCGCCGACGGCCGCACCGCCATCCAGGCCTCGGAACACCTCATGCAGGTGCACGCGCCGATGACCGGCATCGAGCCCATCACCGGCAAGCGCTACGCCGCCAACAGCCCGGAAACCCAGCTGTGGATCCATCTCACCGGCTGGCACTCGGTGCTCAAGGCGTACGAGGTCTACGGGCCCGGCAAGCTCAGCGCCGCGGACGAGGCCCGGTACTGGGAGGAGTGCGCCATCGCCGCCGAACTCCAGACCTGCAGGCGCGAGGACGTTCCGCTCACCCGCGAGGGCATCCGCGCCTACTTCGAACAGGTCCGCCCGCGGCTGTGCACCTCCGTGCGGGCCGAGGAGGGCATGCATCACCTGCTGCGCACCTCCACCCGCAACGGCTCGGGGCTCGGGTACTACCTCGGCAGCCGGCTGCTGTCGCTGCCCACCGCGGCGCTGACCCCGATGTGGATGCGAAAGCTGGGGCGCTACAACGTGCCTCGCATCGTCGATCCGCTGATCAAGCTGCCGGTCAAGCTCATCGTGTGGCTCTTCACGCTGTTCGGCTCGTTCGGGTTGATCAAGGCCGCGCCGTTCGTGGCGCCCATGGCGGGACAGATCCTGAAGCAGCACCTGTCCAAGGATCTGCCCACCGCGCTCGAGACGATCACCCCCGAGCGCGCCCGAGAGCTGTACAGCCTGCGCGGATCCCGCACCCCGATCGCCGAGGCGAGTTAGCACAACCGCCGCGGGACAACCGCGAGAACGGCTGTCAGGACAGCAGTTTCGCCTTCAGGGCGGCGACATCGTCGGCGCTCAGGCCGAGACCGTCGCGCACGTAGTTGTCGAAGCTGCCGTAGCTCAGGTTCGCCTGATCGAAGGCCGCGTCCAGCGCGCCCTGCACGACACCGTTCATCGGATCGTCGGCCTGGGCGTTGCGGAAGTAGTTCGACAGCAGGTAGTCGTAGTTCACCGTGGCGCGGTCCACGCCCAGGATCGTCAGCAGGACCGCGGACGTCCAGCCGGTGCGGTCCTTGCCGGCGGTGCAGTGGAACAGCACGGCACCCTCGTTGTGCGCGATGTCGCGCAGCACGTCCGCGAACGCCTGATTCGCGCCCGGGGCGGTGATGAAGGCGCGATACAGATCGGTGCCCGCGGTCAGGGTGGAGGCCATGACCTCCGGCGGCGCCTGGCCGATCACGTCGTTGTGGTACGCGGTGGCCCCGGCCGGAATCCGGTCCACGCCCATCAGCTGCTGCTCGAAGCCCGTGCGCAGATCGTGCACCGACTTCACGGCGCGCCCGGACAGATCCGCGAGATCGACATCGGTGGCCTTGCTCAACTCACCGGTGCGGTAGACCAGTCCCGTTCGCACGGTGCGGCCGGCGGCGGTGCGATAGCCGCCCGCGTCCCGCGCGTTCACCACACCCTGCAGATTCAGCGAGCGCTCGGAGATGTCGAGCACCACATTGCCGGTCGAGGCGGGCGGGTCGACCTTCACCGCCGCGGGCGGATCCGCCAGTGCCACGGTCGGCAACGCGCCCAGCGACAGCGCGGAGGCCAGCACCAGGGAGGCGCCGAGCTTGCGGGTTCGGATCATTCAACTTCCCTTTCTCGATCTCCCGGCTCGTGGCCGGGCGGGGTCAGGACGCCGCCGCCTGCACCTCGAACCGGGACAGCGCCAGCAGGCGCGAGATGGCACGCAGGTACTTCTTGCGGTAGCCGCCGTCGAGCATCTCGGCGGAGAAGATCTGGTCCAGCTTGGCGCCGGACACGGTGACGGGGGTGCCCGCGTCGTACAGGCGGTCCGCCAGCACCACCACGCGCAGCGCCACGGCCTGATCGGTGACCGTGTGCACGCCGTCGATGTACACCGCGGACACGTCGTGGATCAGGGCGTTGTACCGCGAGGGATGCAGGGTCGCCAGATGCTTCAGCAGCGCGTCGAAATCGTCGAGCGTGGAACCCGGTGTGGCGGCGGCCTTCTCGGCCAGCACCGCGGAGGCGGTCGGCTCGGGGGCGGGCGGCAGATCGCGGTGCCGGTAGTCCGGGCCGTCGACGCGGATGGGCTCGAACAGCGAACCCAGCTTCTTGATCTCGCGCATGAAGTCCGAGGCGGCGAACCGGCCCTCGCCCAGCTGACCCGGCAGGGTGTTGGAGGTGGCCACGATCGACACCCCGCGCGCGGTCAGCTCCGAGAGCAGCCGCGAGACCAGCATCGTGTCGCCCGGATCGTCGAGCTCGAACTCGTCGATGCACAGCACGCTGTTGCCGGCCAGTCGCTCGACGGTGTTGTTGAAGCCCAGGGCGCCGACCAGATTGGTCACCTCGCCGAAGGTGCCGAAGCTCTTGGGACCCGGCACGCTGTGGAAGATCGAGGCCAGCAGGTGGGTCTTACCCACGCCGAAGCCGCCGTCCAGGTACAGGCCGATGCCCGAGACCTGCTTCTTCTTGCCGAAGAGCGGCTTCTTGGCCGCGGCCTTGTGCAGCTTGGTGACCGCGCCGGCGAATTCCTCCGCCTTTTTCACGGCCGCGGCCTGCGAGGGCTCCTTCGGATCCGGGATGTACGAGGCGAAACTGACCTCATCGAACGTGGGCGGGGGAACCATCTGGGCCACCAGCTGGTCAGCCGGAACCTCCGGGTGGCGATCGACGAGGCGTTGTTGCACCGGACAAGCGTACGGACGTGGTGGAATCGGTCCTCATGCAGCGTATGCCCAATGCGATCCAGCTCACAGATCTCACGCACGACGACCTGGTGCGCCTGTACACCTACCCGGTCGGACCGCAGGCGCCGTACGTGCGGATCAACTTCGTCACCAGCATCGACGGCGCGGCGTCGCTGGAGGGCCGCTCGGGCGGCCTGGGCACCCCCGCGGACAAGCGGGTGTTCGGCATACTGCGCGATCTGGCCGACGTCGTCGTGGTCGGGGCCGGTACCGCGCGCGCGGAGAATTACGGGGCGGCGCATACGGATTCGCACCTGCGGACCCGGCTGTACCACCACGGCACGGGCGGTGATCCCGACGGCGCGCCGCCGCGCATCGCGGTGGTGACCGCCGGTGCCGCGCTCGATCCGCGCAGCAGACTCTTCACCGACGCCGGGGCCCGGCCTTTGATCATCACCACCGCCGCCGCGCCCGCCGCGCGGCTGCGCGAACTCGCCGACGCGGGCGGGGAAATCGTGCAGGCGGGCGAGACGAGCGTGAGCCCGGCCGGACTGCTCGCGGCGCTCGAGACCCTGCGACTACGGCGCGTGCTGTGTGAGGGCGGGCCCGCGCTGTTCGGCGATCTGATCACCGCGCAGGCCGTCGACGAGCTGTGCCTGACCATCTCTCCCCTGCTGGTCGGCGGGAACGAGCGGCGAATCGCCGTGTCCCCCAATGCCATGCCCACCCCCATGGCATGCCGGCAGCTGATCTTCGCCGAGGACGGCACGATTCTCACCCGGTGGACGCGCGCGCACACCCTGTAGCTGAAACCGGGCGCCGGACCTGGCAGGCTGTAGCGCATGCGCTGGACTCGGGCCGCTCTGGTGGCGTCCACACTCTCCCTGCTGGTGACCACCGCGTGTGGCGCCGGTCCGTCGAATCGGCCGGACGTCGCCGTGGAACGGCCACATCAGGCCGGGGTCGCGGAAACCACCGCGCCCGGCGAACCCGCGCCGCCGGCCCCCGAGGTGCCCAAATCCGAACTGTCCTGGCACGACTGCACGGTGCCGAGCTTCAATCTGCTGTCCCTGGGCACGCCGCCCGCCGGGCTCGTGCTCGAATGCGCCGAGTACACCACCCAGGTCGACGCCGCGGGATCGGTGTCGGGCAACTTCCGCACCGCGGCCATGCGCGCTCGCTATGACCGCACCCCCAAGGACGCGGCGCCGCTGGTGCTGACCTCGGGCTCGGACCGCGCCTCCACTGCGACCCTGGCCGCGCTCGCCGCCGGGCCCGCCGGACCGCTGCTGGCCACCCGGCCCATCGTCGCGGTCGACCGGCGCGGCATCGGCAGCTCGCAGCCGGTCAACTGCCTCACCCCGGAGCTGCGCAGGGAGATCGCCGAACAGGCCCAATTCACGCGCGGTGCAACCGATCCGGTGGACGCGGTCGCCGAGGCCAGCCAGGACGCCACCATCGAGTGCCTGGACTTCCTGTCCCCCGCCCAGGGCACCTTCGACGCCGGGCACGCCGCCGACGACATCGATCAGCTGCGCCGCACCTGGCAGGTCGATCAGATCGCGCTGCTGGGCACCGGGCAGGGCGCGGCCGTGGCGCTGAGCTACGCCCGCAAGTACGGCGAACACCTGGGGAGGCTGGTGCTGGACTCCCCGCAGGCGGTCGGGCTGGACGCGGTGGGCAGCGCCGAACAGCGGGTCAAGGGCGCCGAGGCAGCGCTGACCGCGTACGCCCAGCGCTGCGCGGCACTGAACTGCGCGCTCGGAGCCGATCCCCGCGCGGCCGTGGCCGACCTGGTGAACCGGGCCGGGAACGGGGCGTTCGGCGATCTGGCCGCGTCCAGTCTGGTCACCACGCTCAACGGTTTCCTGGGCGACCCGCGCACCCAGCAGAACGCGCAGATCACCGAATTCGCCGACGCCCTGGCCGCTCTCGGGCGCGGCGACCGCGGGCCCATCACCCCGTTCGTGCAGCGCGAGACCGCAGCCATCGCCAACGACGGTCAATACGTGAACCGGTGCAGCGACAACTCCCAGCCCGCGACCCCCGGGCGCGCCAAGGAACTGCTCGGCACCTGGGGCGCGAGCTACCCGGTGTTCGGCCGGAACGCGGCGATCGATCTGATGTCCTGCTCGGCGTGGCCCGCGGCCGCGCCCATGGGACTGCCCGAGAAGTTCGAGCGGCCGACGCTCGTACTCGGCGGCATCGCCGACCCGGTGGCCGGAACCGACGGCCGCCCCTCGGTCACCGGCGTGCTCGGCGCGGCGGGCGCGCGCACCGCAACCGTGGTGTGGCAGGGCTGGGGTCACCCGACCTTCGCGCACTCGGGCTGCGCACAGCAGGCGGTGGCCGACTATCTGAAGGACGCGACGCTGCCCGCCGACGGGACCGCCTGCCCGGCGTGATGTGGGTCGCAGTGGCACAACCGGGCTACGACCGGGCGGTCCGGTGTGCGCCACGGCATGATTTCGGCGGGTCCGCGCACCCGTGACCGTGCCTTTCGGTGTACCGTGCCCGAGTGTTCCTTCGCCAGCTCGAGCCCCGAACCGCGCGCACCACCGCCGAGGTATTGAACTTCGCCCTGTGGCCGTTAGCAGTCCTGACCGTGCTGAACCGCGTCTTCATCAAGGCCGTCAACGGGTACATCACCGATGACTACCGGCCGGTCTATCAGGCATCGCTGGCATTTCTGAACCATCGGCCCATCTACAACGCCAATTTCGACTCGGTCGACCCGCACTACCTGTACCCACCGAGCGGGACGCTGATCATCGCGCCGCTGGCCCTGATCGATCCGGAGAAGTCGCGCTGGGCCTTCATCGGGCTCAACGCGATCGCGATCATTCTCGCCGGGTATCTGCTGCTGCGGCTGTTCGACTTCACGCTGAGCTCGGTGGCCGCGCCCGCGCTGCTGCTGGCCATGTTCGCCTCCGAGACGGTCACCAACACGCTGATCTTCACCAATATCAACGGCTGCCTGCTGCTGGCGATGATGGTGTTCCTGCGATTCATGCTGGCGCGCAAGGATCTCTGGGCCGGTGTGATCATGGGCTTGGCGATATCGGTGAAGGGGCCGCTGCTGGCCCCGCTGCTGTTGATCGCGGCGGCGCGCGGGCAGTGGAAGATCTTCATCACCGCACTGGGCGTCCCGGTCGTCCTGAACCTGGCGGCCTGGCCGTTCATCGTGGACTACGCCGAGTTCTGGAAGCACACGCTGCCCTACCTCACCGAATCGCGCGACTACTTCAACAGCGCGATCGTCGGCAATGCCGGGTACTTCGGCGTCGCGGACTGGCTGACCTGGGTCATCCGCATCACCCTCGGTGTGCTGGTGCTGATTTCGCTGTGGCTGCTGTACCGGTACTACCGGCAGGACGAGGTCTTCTTCGTCTGCACCACCTCGGGACTGCTGATCGCGGGCACGATGCTGCTGGGCTCGCTCGGGCAGATGTACTACTCGATGTTCCTGTTCCCCATGATCATGACCGTGGTGCTGAAGAACTCGGTGCTGCGCAACTGGCCCGCGTGGGTGGCGATCTTCGGGTTCCTGTCCTACGACAAGTGGCTCTCGGACCGCTGGCAGAGCACCGGGCGCACCCTCGAATACCTGCGCACCACCTTCGGCTGGGGGCTGCTGCTCATCGTCACCTTCTGTGTGCTGGGCGAGCGGTACCTGTCCGCGCGCCGCGAGGGCCGCCTGCGCGACGGGCAGACCCTGGACCCGGCGTGGATGCACCCCGAGCCGGAGCCCGAGCCCGAGCCCGCGGCGGAGCCGGTGATCGACAGCAAGCCCCGCCCGGCCGTCCCCGAGCCCGTGACCACCTGATTCGGGCACGCACTTGCGCGAAGTATTAGCGTGTAACCATGAGTTCCGACGCTGATACTTCGCTACCGGCACCGCGCATCCAGCTGACCCCGCAGGAATGGCGGGCCAAGCTGAGCCCGGACGAGTACCGCGTACTGCGGGAAGCGGGCACCGAACGCCCATTCGTCGGTGAGTACACCGATACCGAGACCGAGGGCGTCTACGCCTGCCGGGCGTGCGGGGCCGAATTGTTCCGCAGCAGCGAGAAGTTCCATTCGCACTGCGGCTGGCCGTCGTTCTTCGATCCGGCGAAGTCCGACGCGGTCATCCTCAAGGCCGACGACTCGCTCGGCATGCGCCGGGTCGAGGTGCTGTGCGCCAACTGCCACAGCCACCTCGGCCACGTCTTCGAGGGCGAGGGCTACGACACCCCCACCGACAAGCGGTACTGCATCAACTCGATCTCGCTGACGCTGCAGCCGGCGGCGGGCGCCGCCGGCTGAGATCGGTCAGCGGCTCAGGGCCTGGAACCTTCGCTCGCTGATCGATCGCGGGCTCGGGGGTCGGTTCGGCGCGGTGAGGAGCGCGGATACGCCGCCGGATATATTCGATCGAGTATCCAATCGATCGGGGGGTCATGAACGAGCCTGACGAACACGATCCGCTGTCCGCGACGAGCCGGCGGGAAACGTCGATGGATCGTTCGGAGAGTAGTGCGGGGTCGCCGCAGGAATCCACCGTGATGGCTCAGCATGCTCATTCCCCGCGGTGGGCGCTGGCAATGGCGGCAGTGGTGGCGATCTCGGCGATTGTGGCGATTCTGTTCAGACTCATCGGCATTGGAGGCGAAGGGAAGAACTTCGCGGCGGGAGAAGCGAGTTCGGCCCGCGATACCGTCGACTCCACGACGGAAACCGTTGCCCCCGAGACAATCACGGTGGGAGGCGGGGACCGCTCCGAAGGCATGGTCTTCGCGGATCGAACAGCACCGCTGCTGTATGTGGTGAACGCTGCCGGATACACGGCGAACGGGGGCCCTGAGACGGCGGCATTGTCGATCGTGGATCTGACCACCCGCTCGGTGACCGCGAGACTGCCGCTGCCCTCGTATCCGCGAGATGTCGCGGTCGACTCGGTCACGCACACCGTCTATGTCGTGACAGGTACGTTCGAGCCCACCACCGGGGGTGTCGTCACCGTCATCGACGCCATGGCCGGGGCCATCACCGCCGAAATCCCCACCGGCAAGAACTCGTGGGATGTCGAAGTCGACGAAAACACCCATACCGCTTACGTTCTCAACTGCGGACGATTCTGTACCACTGCGAGTGCGGCGGATGAGATCAGCACATTGTCCGTGATCCCGTGGGGCGCCGCCGAGGCGGACCCGGCGGTTCCGTTCGGCAGCGACGTGAGGTATTTCGCGCTCGACGCGGCGATGAATCGTGCCTATACCGCGAGCGGCGCGGACAGTCTCGACGTCATCGATCTGGCGACCAACACCGTCGTTTCCTCGATCACGCTGCCCCATGGTGCGTCGCACATCCACTTCGATCAAAACACCCGGCAGGCAGTTACGACGCAGCAGCGTTGGGAGGAAATACTGGCGGTGGATATCGACAAGGCCACCAGCACGGTGATCGACAGCGGCAGGGACGGAAATCAGGGCTGCTTCAAGTATCAACCCCCGTATGGACGAGCATTCGACGGTACTGGACACACGCTCTACAGTTCCTGCCCCGACAAAGGCGGGGTCATCGCCTACGACACGGTGACCGGCGCACTGACCGACACGATCCAGGTCGCCGACGCATCAGGAATCGCCTTCGATCCGACGACCAACACCCTGTTCGTTTACGGAGGCAAAGAGAGCGTGGTCACCATCATCGCTCGCCCGCCGGTGAAGTGACCGGCGATGCTCGTGCCGTGCTCGACGCGTGACCGGGTCGGCTGCCGCATGGCACATAGTCTCAGCGGGACGAGGTTTCGGTCACCCGCATACGATCTGGGTCGAAGACGGTCGTCTGGGTGGGCTTATCTCGGGGTGCGAGGCTGACGGTGGTGTTGTCAGGGAAGGAAGCTTCAGGGCAGCCGGCTTGGGCCCGCCACTGGGAGTGCGGGTCGGTGGTGGTGTTCGGGGTGGTTCTTCTCGGATCATGGGGGGACACGATTCGTGGTGCGGCGGTGTCGGACTCGAGGTTCGGTGCGGGTCGCGGTGAATCCCGGACGGAATGGGGACCGTGGTGGACGACCTACGTGGGCGGGTGGCGGAGCTGTTGTGTGTCGCGGCGCAGTTGCACGGGTATGCGGCTCGGGTGGATGGGGAGGGGGATGTGCGGGTGATGACCGGGGCAGCCGAGGCCCTGGTCTTCTATCCGGACAATCTGATGCGCACCGTTGCGGCTGCGCCGCAACAGGATTGGGCTGCGCTGGTCGCGGACCATCTGGCCACCCTGTTGAGCAACTACAGCGCCGATCGGATCACACCGCCGAAGGAAGAGAGGTTCTCCGAGATACAGGGGTTGATTCGTACCCGGCTCTACCCGGAGTCCTCCGATGAGGCGCGGATCTGTGTGTGCAGGCCGGTGGCGGACGGACTGACGCAGCGGATTGTGCTCGACAGCGTGAACACGATCGCGCAGGTCACTCCCGACCTGCCGGGGCGCTGGAATGTCGGCGAGGACGAGCTTTTCGCTGTCGCCGAGCGCAATACCCGTGCCGACGCACCGCTGTCGGTCCTGCCGGCGGGGTTCCCCGAAGGCGTTCCGCCGTGGTTCCAGCTCGCCGGCGCGGACTACACCAGCGCCGAGGCGTTGTGGCTCGGGGACTACGCCGATGTCATCGGCCGGGCCGGTGCTCTGTTCGCGATCGCCTCGGAGGGCACGATCCGGGCGGCTCCGATCAACGGCGTGGATGTGCTCGAGGCCGCACACGTGCTGGGCTCGCTGACCGCGCATCATTTCGTGAACGATCCACGGCCGATAAGCCCGCACGTCTACCGATGGCACGACGGGCACATCGAGTTGGCCATCCACATCCGATCCACGCCCGACAGCCTCGAGCTGTATCCCACCGACGAATTCTGGATGGTGCTGAACCGGCTCGGATGAATCCTCCGATGCGCTCGTCTGCTCGGATCCCGGGACCGGCGGCGGTCACCGGCCGACCCGGTCGAGTGACGCGACCACGGCCAGGTGACGCGAATCGGGCAGCACCCATTGGATGCGGCCCGATTCGAATTGGGAATGGCTGTCACGCAGCGTGTTTCACACAGTCACGGCCGTGCCGGTCATCTACTCAAGCTCTGGAACCGGCGGACGGCGAGCGGCAGGAAGATCGCGGTCAGGATCGCGGGCCACACCACGGCCATCAGTAGCGCGTGCTGCTCGATCCAGGAATCACCGCTGCCGACCGGCGAGCCGAACAGCTCGCGGGTCGCGGCGGAGGTCGAGGAGATCGGGTTCCAGGCCGCGATCGCGCCCAGCCAGCTCGGCATCAGTTGCGGGGCAACGAAAATGCTGGAGATCATGGTCAGCGGGAAGGCCACCGCGAAGAGGTTGCCCGCGGCTTCCGGGTTCGGCACCATGAGGCCGAGCCAGACGCCGAGCCAGATCAGCGCGAACCGCAACCACAGCAGCAGCGCGAAAGCGACCAGGCCGCCGAGGAATCCGCCCTCGGGCCGCCAGCCGATGACCACCGCGGTGAGCATCAGGATGATCAGTTCGGCGCAGGCCAGGATCAGGTCCGTGATACCGCGGCCGGCCACCACGGCCGAGGACGCCATGGGCATGGACCGGAAGCGATCGATGACGCCGTTCGAGGCGTCGTGGACCACGATGGTCGCGGTGTTGATGAAGCCGAAGGCCATGGTCATCACGAACATGCCGGGCATGAGGAAGCTGCGGTAGTCCCCGCCGCCCGGCACGCTCATGGCGCTGCCGAATACGTAGCCGTACAGCAGCACCGACAGAATCGGGAAGCCGAGCTGCCAGGCGATGTTCACCGGCTGGCGCTGGTAGTGGGTCAGCCCGCGCCGCACCACGTTCCAGCTGTCGGCCACCGCCCAGTAGACCCGGGAACGGTC
This sequence comes from Nocardia sp. NPDC055321, assembly GCF_053645575.1. NCBI lineage: Bacteria > Bacillati > Actinomycetota > Actinomycetes > Mycobacteriales > Nocardiaceae > Nocardia > Nocardia sp. NPDC055321. Next base: position 158,571 of record NZ_JBSHMS010000005.1, on the reverse strand, counting down.
CTGGATCGAATCGGGTGTGCTCATCGGGTGGCCTCCGCGTCGGCTGTGGTGCGATGTCCGGTCAGGTGCAGGAACACGTCGTCCAGGCTGGGGCGGCGCACACCGATGTCGTCGACGGGGATGCCCTCGTCGGCGAGCGTGCGGGCCGCCGCGGTGAGCGCGCCGACCCTATCGGTGACGCGGGCCCGCACCACGTGCTCGGCCTCGTCGATCTCGGGCTCGCCCGCGCTCACCCGGTCCAGCACCTTGGCGACCAGGCGCAGATCGGCGGTGTACGAGACCACCTCGAGCAGATCGCTGCCGACGCTGCTCTTGAGCCTGTCCGCGGTGTCGTCGGCGATGGCCCGGCCCTGATCGATGACGGTGATGTGCGAGGCCAGCCTGTCCGCCTCCTCGAGGTACTGCGTGGTGAGCAGGACGGTCGTGCCGTCGGCGACCAAGGCGCGCACCGATTCCCACACTTCGCCGCGGCTGCGCGGATCGAGGCCGGTGGTCGGCTCGTCGAGGAAGAGCACCTCCGGCGACAGGATCATGGACGCGGCCAGATCGAGCCGGCGGCGCATGCCGCCGCTGTAGCCGCCCACGCCCTTGTCCGCGGCGGCGGTGAGGTCGAAGCGTTCGAGCAGTTCGACCGCCCGGGTCTTGGCGCGGGCGCCGCCGAGATGGAAGAGCCTGCCGAACATCTCGAGGTTCTGCCTGCCGGTCAGCACCTCGTCCACGGCCGCGTACTGACCCGTGAGGCCGATGCGGGCCCGGAGTTCGCGCGGCTGGCCGGCGACGTCCAGACCCGCCACGGTGGCGCGGCCGCCGTCGAGCCGCACGAGGGTGGACAGAATCCGCACGGCGGTGGTCTTGCCCGCGCCGTTCGGGCCGAGCAGACCGTGCACCGTGCCGCGGCGCACGGTCAGGTCGAATCCGTCGAGGGCGCGTTTGTCCCCGTATCGCTTCTCGAGCCCCTCGGCTCGAATGGCGTAGTCGTTCACTCTTCTCCCCTTGGACCAGCGTGTCCGTTAACTGGGTACGTTGTACCCGATTTAGAGTACAACGTACCCAGTTCTCTGCCAACCGATTAAGCTGAAGCCCATGACGACCGAGGCCAGCGGTAGCGGCGACCTGAGCCGCACCCTCGATTTGCTCTGGGATTCCGGGCCGCGACCCAGTCGCGGGCCCAAACCCGGCCTGACCCTGGACCGCATCGTCGAGGCCGCGATAGACGTCGCCGATGCCGAAGGGCTGGAAGCGGTCACGATGCGACGGGTGGCGACCGAACTCGGGAAGGGCGCGATGTCGCTCTACCGCTACGTGCCGGGCAAGGCCGAACTGCTGGACCTCATGCTGGATCGCGTCCAGCGCCCCTACGATCCCGAATTCCTCGGCGAGGGCTGGCGGGACGCGCTCGAGGCGCTGGCGCACGGGACGCTCGCGCTCTATCGCGAGCACCCGTGGCTCATCCAGGTCAACCAGACGCGACCGGTCCTGGGCCCCAGCGCGATCGAGAGCCTCGAACGCGTCGTGTCCCGGCTGACGCCGATGGGCCTGCCCGACCCCGAACTGATCGCGGCGATCACCATGATCGACAACTACGTGGTCGGCGCGGCCCGCAGCCAGATGTATCAGCGCGACGCCGAACGCAAATCCGGCATGACCGACGACGAGTTCTGGACCGCGCAGGTCCCCTACATCGAACGGGCCATGGCGACCGGGAACTATCCGACGATGGCGGGGCTGTCCGAGGACGCCTTCGGGTCCTTCGACCATTTCACCTTCGGCCTGCGGCGCATCCTGGACGGATTGCAGGCGTACGTGGACGGTCACCCCCGGTAGCGCCGCACCCCGGGTGGCGGCCGCCGGCGCACCGATTACCCTGGGGCCGTGCGCAGCAGCCGAGGTCGCGGGACGAGCGCGCGAGCCGGGCTCGCGCGCGTGCTCGCCGTCCTGGCCGCGCTGATCGGGCTGGCGCTGCTGCAGAGTTCGCCCTGCCTGGATCAGGCGGGGACCGCGGCGGCGCACGCGCTCGCACACGGGACCGCCGACCCGGGTTCCGGTCCCGGCGCCGCGCCGGCTCCGAGCGGTGCCGATCTTTTCGAGGCCGCCGTCGGCGCGCTCGACATCGAGTCGCCCGCACCGGATTTCGACGTGCCGGTCGAGCTCGCCGCCTGGTGCGTGGCCGTGCTGATCGCCGCGCTGGCGCTGCTGGCCCGCAGGACCGGTCACACCTGGGCGCTGTCCGCTCCGGTGCGCGCGGGACCGGATATCCGGGCCGTCCATCACCCACGCCGGGCGTACAGCCTGGCCATGCTCTGCGTGCTGCGCACGTAGAGAGCACGGCACTCCCCCACATTCCCCGAGGGTGAGCCACCTGCTCGGCTCCGCGAATTCGGCGTGCCCGCACGCGAATCCGTCGCGCCGCGATCGCGGTGTGCCGTACCGCCGCCGCGGTGATCCGTCCGCAGCGGTGATCCGTACCGATTCGTGCGTGCCCGGATACCGGCGCCACCCTCACCCCTTTCCGCATCTCGGAATTCAGCCGTGAGGAAGACCCGTGTCAGACAAACCAACCCGCTCGCCCCAGCGCGAAAACACTTCTCCCCAAACGCAAGCCGGCGCCCGGCGCACCCGGAACCCGATGATCGCGGCGGTCATCGTCGCCGTCCTCTGCGTGGCGACCGTGATCATCGTCTCGGTCCGGTACGAGAAGAAGCCGGCGGACCTGCCCGCCGTCGAGGCCGTCGCGGCCGGTCCGCTGGTGCGCGAGAACAGCCATCGGCTCGGGGCCGCCGTGCCGGGCGCGGTGACGCTGGTGGAGTTCCTCGACTTCGAATGCGAGGCCTGCGCGGCCGCCTTCCCGCTCGTGGAGGATCTGCGCACCAAGTACGCGGGGCGGGTGAACTTCGTCGTGCGCTACTTCCCGATCCCCTCGCACTTCAACGCCGAGCGCGCGGCCCGCGCCGTGGAGGCCGCGGCCGCGCAGGGCGCGTTCGAGGGCATGTACAAGGCCATGTACCGGAACCAGGCGCGGTGGGGCGAGCAGCGCGTGGCCAAGGACGACGAATTCCGGCTCTTCGCACAGGAACTCGGCCTGGACATCGCGCGCTGGGAGGCCGACTACAACGCGCCCGCCACCCTGGAACGCGTGCGGCAGGACTTCGAGGACGGCCGCGCCCTCGGGGTGCGCGGCACCCCGACGTTCTTCCTGGACGGGGTCCAGTTGCGCCCGCGTACCGCCGCGGACTTCACCGGCGCCATCGATGCCGCACTCGCCGAGTAGCGCCCGGGCCTTCGCCGGATTCGACGTGCCCTCGGCGCCACCGTCGTTCGGAACGATGCTGGCGTGGGATCCGCAGCCGCTGCCGGTGTTGCCGATCCTCGCGTTCGTGGCGGCGGCGGTCTACCTGCTCGGGGTGGCGCGGTTGCGCCGGGTGGTGCGGCGGCCGTGGGCGTGGTGGCGGACGGCGTGTTTCCTGACCGGGTGTGCCGTGCTGGCCCTGGTCACCGGGCTCGGGATCGAGGGCTACGGGTACAAGGTGTTCAGCGCCTTCATGTTCCAGCATCTGACGCTGTCCATGGTGGTGCCGCCGTTGCTGGTCTGGGGCTCCCCGGGGGTGCTGCTGCTGCGGGCCACCCCGCGGCGGAGCGTGGGGCGGACGGTCCTCGCGCTGGCGCTGGGCGGGCTGCGCACCCGGGCCGCCCGGGTGCTGCTGCACCCGGCGGTGACGATCCCGGTGTTCCTCATCAGCTACTACGGGGTCTATCTGACCGGCGTGCTGGACGTGCTGGGCACCTCGTTCGCCGGGCACCTGCTGCTGCAGGTGTTCTTCCTGGCGAGCGGGATCCTGTTCGTGGTGCCGGTGCTGTCCACCGGTCCGCTGCCGGTGCGCCAGACCAACCTGGGGCGGTTCTTCGATCTGTTCGTGGAGATGCCGCTGCACGTGTTCATCGGCGTCATCCTCATGATGGCCCCGGCGCCGATGATCGGGCTGTTCACCGATCCGCCCGCGGCCTGGAACCTGGACGTGCTCGCCGATCAGAAGTTCGCGGGCGGGCTCGCCTGGTCGTACGGCGAACCCGTCGCGCTGATCGTGGTGATCGTGTTCGCCGCGCGCTGGCGGCGGGACGAGGTGCGGGAGAACACGATCGCCGAGAAGTACGCCGACGACGAGTTGCGCGCGTACAACGCCTATCTCGACGGATTGCGGCGCGGGGCGGGTCGCGCGATCTAGCCGATGCCGGCGAACGCCGCGGCCGCCACCGCGGCGTCGCCGCGCGGGGACGGGTGGAACGGCAGGCCGACCATGTTCACCTTCGGGTCGAGCACGCCCAGCAGCCAGGGGTCGGCCGAGCACAGGCCGTGGCCGGCGGTCGCCGCGCGGGCGTCGACGAAGTCGATCGAGAGCAGCCGCGCCGCTTCGCGTTCGGCGGCGTCGAGCCGGTTCCAGAACTCGTCGATGGCGCCTGCGCGCGGCTGCACGTACCGGGCGACGCCTGCCACGTCCAGGCACCAGGTGGTCGAATCGGCCGGGGCCAGTTCGGGATAGCCGACGAGCTGGATCTTGGCGTTGGGCGCGAAGTACTTCACGTAGTCCACGACCTTGCGGACGCGTTCGGCGTAGGCCTGCCCGGTGATCGCGTCCAGCCGGGGCCAGCGCTCCTGGGCGGCGGCGGTATCGACGTCGCAGCCCTGCTCCATGTTGAACGCGCACATCAGCTGGGTCGGCGCGTCGGCGGCGGTGGCCGAGTCGCGCGGCCACGCGTCGTTGGCGCCGAGTTGCAGGGCTACCAGGCGGGTGCGCGGGCCGAACGCGCCGTTCGCGGCGGCCTTGATCGCCAACTGCGACAGCGTGTATCCGTCGCGGCCCGGCAGCTCCTCGCCGGTGGAGGTCACCGGTCCGGTGTCGATGGAGGCGTTGGTGCAGGTGGCGTTCTCGAAATCCGGGGTTCCGGCGACGCCCATGAGCGCGCTCAGCTGCACCGGCCACGAGGTGTCGCGGTGCGAGCAGCCGTACGCGGAGGCGTTCTTGTCGCCTTCGCATTTCACCAGCACCCCGTCGCAGGCCGGGTTGGCGGCGAACGAATCACCGAGCACCACCAGCGCGCGGCCCTCCTCGGCGGCGGGGTCGGCGTGCGCGGCGCCCGTCGAGCCCATCGAGACCGTCGCGGCGAGCAGCGCGACGGCGACGGCCGGTCCGAACCGGCGCGACCGCACGCCCCGCGTCCTGAAAGTGATCAATGCAAGTCCTCGATTACCAGGCCCACCCGCGTACACCCCCCGGGGCGTGGCGAAGAGGCGACAGCGATGAATGTCGCACCGGCACCGGTGTTTACGGTGTCGGTGGAGCAACCATATAGGTCAGCTCGGGCCAGGCCTCGGACATGGGTACCCGCGGGCCGCGGCAGATCCAGATCGCCATGCCGAAATTCTGCCCGCCGATGCCCAGGGGATCGTGCACCCGGCGCGCGAGCGTGGTGTCGGTGAAGGCGGCCAGGAACTCGCGCTGCTCGCGCCCGGTCTCGTGCCCGACGTAGACGAAGGTGCGGGTCGATTCCGGTGGCGGGCCGAATCCGGCGAAGCCGCGGTGCGGGCTGTACACCGGTGGGAGACGGCCGGATTGCCCGTAATGATCGAGGGCGCCGGCCTGCCCGTAGGACGAGGCGACGAGCACGGTGCCGTCGGCGGGCAGGGTCGCGGTCACCTCCGATACCGCGTCGGCCAGGTCGGACCAGTAGTCGTTGCCGTAGTGCTGCAGCGCGCCCAGCGGCGGGGTGGGCGGTTCGACGATCCAGCTGCGCGGGAAGGGCAGCAGCGCCACGAACGCGGTCAGGGCCGCGGCGAGCACGGTCAGGGTGGTGAAGGTCCGCCGCCAGATCGCCCGCGCGCCCGCGGTTCCGAGCAGACCGGACAGCGTCGCCGCGCCGGCCCCGAACAGCGCGGGCAGCAGCCCGGCCACGTAATACGACCGGCCGTGCGCGGCGACCACCAGCACGAGCATGAGCGCGATGGCGACGAGCAGGAAGCGGTACGGCCGCAGGTCCGGAACCCGGGCGAGGCCGTAGAGACCGAGCAGGCCCAGCCCGCCGCCGAGGAATCCGGTGGTCACCATGATCGCGACCACCGTCGCCACCGTCGCGCTGTTCTCCTGTGCGATGGCTTCATTGGTGGCCAGCTGCGGCCAGTCGTGGGTGGCCTGCCACACCAGCGCGGGTGTCATGGACGCGGCGCCGATGAGCAGCCCGAGCCACAGGGCGGGACGGGCGAGGATCTCGCGCGGCCCGGCGGCCAGGACCCCGGCGCCGACGCAGGCGGCCAGCAGCAACACGAGCCACTTGTCCTGGACGTCGATCGCCGCGGCCACCCCGGCGGCGAGCAGCAGCCGATCCCGGCGCACCCGCACCCAGCGGATCACCAGCCACAGGATCAGGGCCTGCAGGGCGATATCGAACGAGACGCTGGTCAGCACGGTGAAGGCGAAGACCATCGGGGAGGCGCCGAAGCCCGCCGCGGCGAGCAACTGCAGGCGGGGCCGGGCACCGAGTTCATAGGCCACCGCGCCCGCCAGGGTCGAGGCGACCACGAGCATGGCCAGACCCGGTATCCGCAGCACGAATTCCGAACCGGGCGCGATGAGATCGCACAGGCGCGCGATCAGCGGAACCAGCGGGCCGTTGTCGGCGTAGCTCACCGCGAGCCGCCGTCCGCAGGCCAGGTAGTACAGCTCGTCGCCCGCGTACTGGAAGCGGGCCGCGGAGACCGACCAGATCAGCGTCAGCACACCGGATACCAGCAGGACCCCGCGCCAGGCGAAACGTGGCGGCGCGACGGCCGATGCCGGTGTTGCGGTGTGGGTTAGCGTCATCGAATCTCCGGGAGAGCGCACGGCGGTATGCACCGCCGTGCGGGTGCGGACCGTCAGCGGGTCCGGGTGATCTGGTCGTGCACCGCCGTGGCCACGGCGGCGTCGCCGGGCGGGGTGGGATGGAAGGGCAACCCGGACAGGGTGCTTCGCGGATCGAGGTAGTTGGTGTACCACGGGTCCGCCGAGCACAGGCCGTGGCCCGCGGTCGCCTGGAGCACGTCCACGAAGCCGATGCCGAGCAGGGCGGCGGCGTCGCGCTGGGCCGACTGCAGCCGGTTCCAGAACTCGACCATCGCGCGGGCCTGGGGCTGGACCCAGCGCACGGCGCCGAAGGCGTCGAAGCACCAGGCAGTGTCGCTCTCGGCCAGCACCTCGGGGTAGCCGACCAGCAGCACCTGGGCGTTGGGCGCGTAGTACTTCACGAAGTCGACGACCTTGCGGATCCGGTCGGCGTAGGCGGCGCCGTTGACCGCGTCCGGGTCGGGCCAGCGGCCCTCGGCGACCGCGTTCTCGTCGCAGCCCTGGACGACGTTGAAGACGCAGGTGAACACCATGTTCGCGGCGGGGGCGAGGGTGGCGTCACGCGGCCAGGAGTCGTTGAACCCCATCTGGATGGCGACCACCGCGGTCCGCGACCCGAACGATCCGCTCTGCGCGGCGTTCAGGGTCTGCTGGGCCAGGGTGTAGCCGTCGCGGCCGCGGACCTCTTCCCCGGTCGAGGTGGTCGGGCCGGTGTCGATCGACGATCCCGAGCACGAGTTGTTCGTGAAGTCCTCGGCGCCGAGCCGCAGCCGGGCGGCGAGTTCGACCGGCCAGGAGGTGGGGCCGCGCAGGCACGAGGCCAGCCCGGTCTTCTCCGGATCGACGCACTTGACCAGTACCGCGTCGCACGCGGGGTTGGCGGCGTACGAGTCGCCGAGCACCACGAGCGTCTTTCCCTCGGGGGCCGGATCCGCCCGTCCCACACCCGCATTCGGCACCGTGACCGCGAGCAGAGCAACGGCGGCGCACAACCACCGTTTACCGATGCCGAACATCAGACTTACCTCTCACCAACGCAACTTGCCGCACGCACCCTAGCGCGTCACGGCACACCACCTCGAATCTTTGAAAATAATGCACTTCACCCAGGAAATGGGGGCTACCTCGTCCCGGTGCCCCGATCCGTTCGACCGGACGCGGATCGCCCCGGCGGCGATCGCGTTTCCCGGGCACCATGAGGGACGTGACCATGTTCCGGTTGGCCGAACCACCCCTGTTCACCCGCCTGCGCGACGCGTCGACGATCCTGATCGCCGGCGCGGGCGGCGGGTTCGACGTCTACGGCGGATTACCGCTGGCGATCGCGCTGAGCGCACAGGGCAGGCGGGTGCACCTGGCGAATCTGTCCTTCAGCGATCTGCGCCGCACGCGGCTCGAGGACTGGCTCGCGCCCGGGGTCGCCGCCATCACACCCGACGCTGTCGGCAACGACGACTACTTCCCCGAACGCACCCTCGCCCGCTGGCTGGCGAGCACCGGCCGCGACGCCGTGGTCCACGCGTTCCCCAAATCCGGAGTGCGCCCGCTGCGTTCGGCCTACGCCGCCCTGATCGAGCAACTCGGCATCGACGCCGTCGTGCTGATCGACGGCGGCACCGACATCCTGCTGCGCGGCGACGAGGCCGGGCTCGGCACCCCGCACGAGGACATGACCAGCCTCGCGGCGGTGGCGGGGCTGGACGGGGTGAACCGGCTCGTGGTGTCGATCGGCTTCGGCATCGACTCGTATCACGGTGTGTGCCATGCCCACGTGCTCGAGAATCTCGCGGCGCTGCAGCGGCGCAACGCCTTCCTCGGCGCGCTCTCGGTATCGCCGGACAGCGTCGAGGGCGCGGCGTACTGCGACGCGGTCGAACACGCGCTGGCGGCGACACCGCTGCGGCCGAGCATCGTGCACTCGCAGATCGCGGCGGCCATCCGCGGGGAATTCGGGGACGTGCACGCCACCGGGCGCACCGGCGGATCCGAACTGTTCGTGAATCCGCTGATGGCGCTGTATCTGGCGGTCGACCTGCCCGCGCTCGCCGAGACGGTCGAGTATCTGCCGATGTTGGAGGGCACCGAGAAGATGCACGAGGTGGTGCGCATCATCGAAGCGCATCTGAGCGGGCGGCCCGCGCCGCGGCCGGCGGGGCCCATCCCGCACTGACGGGCGTATCCGGCCACCGCTCGATCTCCCCGCGGCGGCACCCCTCGGTAACCGGCCCTGCCACGGCCGATGCCGCCGCGGGGAGATCGAGTCCGGCAGCAGACTATGGGGTGCGAGGCCGGGGGCGCATGCCCCGAATTCCTCGGGCAGCGGCGGGCTACCGGGCGAGTGCCCGGAAAAGGGGGCGGCCCGGCCTATTTCGATGGCCGGGCCGCGAAAGGGGTGGGAGCGCGGGCTACTTCACGGCAGCGCGGCGACGAGCTGCTCGATCTCCACGCGCGGGCCGGTGAAGAAGGGAATCTCCTCGCGGACGTGCAGGCGGGCCTCGGTGGCGCGCAGATCGCGCATCAGATCCACGATGCGATGCAGCTCGGGCGCCTCGAAGGCCAGCAGCCACTCGTAATCGCCGAGGGCGAACGAGGCCACGGTGTTGGCGCGGACATCGGGGTAACCGCGCGCGGCCTTGCCGTGATCGGCGAGCATCTTGCGCCGCTCCTCATCGGGCAGCAGGTACCACTCGTAGGAACGCACGAACGGGTAGACGCAGATGTAATTGCCCGGCTCCTCGCCGGCCAGGAACGCGGGCACATGACTCTTGTTGAATTCGGCGGGGCGATGCAGCGCGGCATTGCTCCACACCGGATTGCTGGCCCGGCCCAATTCGGTCACCCGGCGGAAGTCGGCGTAGGCGGCCTGAATCTCCTCGATCTTCTCCGCGTGCCACCAGATCATGAAATCGGCATCGGCACGCATGCCCGCGACGTCGTAGAGACCGCGCACCACCACACCGCGCTCATCGAGGGAATCGAAGAACTCGCGCGCCTCCTTGATGGCGGCCGTCCGATCATCACCCAGCACACCGGGCTCCACCTGGAACACCGAGAACATGAGGTAGCGGATGGTGTCGTTGAGGGCTTTGTAGTCGAGTCGCGCCATACCCCCATCGTGCCATCGCGGTTCAGCGCCGTCGGCGGCGGTCCCATACCAGACAGAGCGCCGCCAGGATCAGCATCGGCACCACCGCGACCAGCGCGAGCAGAAACGGCGGCGCGGTCGTCGGCGGGGCGAAGGCCAGAATCCCGCCACCGGCCATGAGCAGGCCGATCACCAGCAGGTGCCCGAGCCAGCCGACGAGCAGACCGAAGCCGAGCTGCCGGGGCAGACCTCGGAAAGCCATGAGCACGAGGGGAATTCCGATCTGGCCCAGGAGCCAGACCGGATCCACGCTGAAGGGCACGCCCAGGTGCTCGGCATTGCGCCAGTAGAGCTCGAAGGCGACGATCGCGCTGAGGAAACCGGCGGGACCGAACCAGGACGGAGAGGTCGGCGCGGTCATTCGAACAGCACCCACTGCGCGAGGATGAGCACGTCCACGGCGAGTGCCACGGCCAGCCCGCGAACGGCGGAACCACCGAACCGATACAGCAGGCCGGCCAGCACAGCGGCGCCCAGTAGCAGCCCGGGCCGGACCGCCCCGGCCGCGCTCACACCGGAGCGTTCCGCGATCAACTCGCAGGTCACCAGCACGACCGTCAGCGCGGCGAAAACCAGCGGAAAGCTCATCGTCGCCACCGTCCACACCGTGCGATCGCGCAGCACCTCCCAGCGCGGCGAGCGTTCGAGCGCCTCGGACACCATTCGTCTCTCCTCCCCCGCGGTCGTCATCGCCCGCGATACTGCCTGATATCGCGCACCGGCACACCGGCGTTCACGCCGTGTCACCGGCCTGGGCCGCCCAGGAATCGATGAGCCGGCGCAGACCGTCGCGAAACACGCTCGCATCGGTGATCGCCGCCATCACCCCGTCCAGATTGCCCGAGAGCAGCGGAAACTCCTCGGGATCCAGCGCCGCCAGCGCCGAACGAGTGCGCAGGCGAACGGCTTTCGCATCGTGCAACTCCACCAGGGCCGCACAGCCGAGGGTGTACAGGTACAGCTGGCGATAGGCGCGCAGGGCAGCGGGCATGGGCAGGCCGATCGAGAGATTATCGGCCAGTTGCGGTTCGGACAGGCGGGCGAGCAGGCGCGGGCCCAGCAGCGGCCGGGTTCCGCGCAGCAGCACCAGCCCGGGGCGCGCGGCGAGCAGATCGTGCCAGGCCGTGAATCGCGCTTCGGTGCGCTCGGACCAGGTGCCTATCTGGGGATCGAGCTCCGGCAGACCCTCGGCCAGATGATCGGCGAGCAGATCCAGCAGCCCCGAGAAATCACCGCCGCCCCGCCGCACCACCGTGGTGTGCGACACGTGCAGATACGCCGCGATGGACCGGAAACTGAGCTGCGCGGCCCCGCGCGCCTCGATGATCGCCAGCCCGGCGCGGGCGATGGCTTCCGGCGTTGCCTCTTCGAGCGACTTCGAGGTCCTGGGCATGCAACCAGCGTAAGTTACAGTGTAACTATTCAGTGCATCGGTCCGGGGCCAGTCGTGTGTCCGCACAACGGAACCGCTCAGCCCCCGGAGCGCTTATCCCGACCGACCCGTGAAGGACACGCAGTGCAACCGACCTACGCCGACGTGAAAGCGGCCGCCGATCGCATCTCCGGCCACATCCGCCCGGTACTGCTCGCACCCATGGATTCGGGCGGTGACATCGGCCAGATCTGGCTCGCACTGGAACAGTTGCAGCACGGGGGCAGCTTCAAAGCCCGGGGTGCGCTGAACTTCACACTGGCACACCGGGAATCGGGCGCACTGCCCCGCACGGGTGTGACCATCGCCTCCGGCGGCAATGCCGGGGTGGCGTGCGCGTGGGCCGCGCGCAAGGTGGATTCCGCCGCCACCGTCTTCCTGCCCGCCACCGCACCGGCGGTGAAGGTGGCGCGCCTGCGCGAACTCGGAGCACAGGTCCTCACCGGCGGCGATTCCTACGCCGACGCGGCAGCGGAATGCGAACGGTACGCGGCGGTATCCGGCGCACTGCGCTCGCACGCGTACGACGACCCGTACATCGCGGCGGGAGCGGGCACACTGCTGGACGAAATCATCGACCAGATACCGGATCTCGACACCATCGTCATCGCGGTCGGCGGCGGCGGACTGCTCGCCGGCGTAGCCACTGCCGCCGCGCACCACGGCATTCGCGTCATCGCCGCCGAGCCGGAGAATTGCCGGGCCTTCAATGCCGCACTGGCGGTGGGCCATCCGGTCGACGTGACCGTGGATTCGATAGCGGCCGACTCCCTCGGCGCACGCCGCACCTCCGAACTCGCCCTCGCGGCCGCGCGCGCGGCGGACGTCCGATCGGTGCTGGTGAGTGACGAGCAGATCATCGCCGCGCGCCGAACCCTGTGGAGCACATACCGGCTCGCGGTCGAGCACGCGGCGGGCACGGCACTGGCGGCGGTGCTGTCGGGGGCGTATGTGCCCGCGGCGAACGAGCGGATCGCCATCGTGCTGTGTGGTGGCAACACCGATACCGGCGATCTGTCGTAGAGGTCGCGAACGAGGCCCGGGCGCAGTGCGCGAATGTGGTTGTGCCGCTGAACTACAGCCGGCCGGGCACGCTGGCGGTTCGGCGCGGTCCCGCGTATACGACGCGGGATTCGAACCGCCGGATGACCTCAGCTCAGATGGGCGGCGATGCGATCGGCGGCGGCAGCGCCGGAGGCCGCGCACGCGGGCACACCCACCCCGTCCAGATACGAGCCGGCCAGGGCCAGACCACCCAATCCGGCAGTGGCGGTGCGTAAATCGGCGATCCGCCGCGTGTGACCGGGAGCGTACTGGGGCAGACCGCCGGGCCAGCGCTGCACCACCGCGCTCAGGGGCGCGATGGCCGCGCCGGTCACGGTGGTGAGATCGGCCACGGCGGCGGCGATCAGCTCGGCATCCGAGCGGGACAGCGTCACATCCTCGCCGAAGCGGCCGAACGACGCCCGCACCAGGGCGACATCGCGCTGCGCCAAATGCGGCCATTTGCGACTGGAGAGGGTGAAAGCCTTGGCGCTCAACGATTCATCGGTGGCCACCAGAATTCCGGAATTCTCGGGCAGCTCGGTATCGCGCGGCAGCGCCAGGGCGACAACGGCCGACGACGACAGCTCGATGCCGCTCGCGAGATCAGCGGCCTCGGGAGCGACCGCGCGCAGCAGAGCCGCGGTGACGGGAGCGGGAGTGGCGAGGATCACCGCATCCACCGCGCCCACCGGATCCAGCTGCCAGCCCGTGGCCGTGCGAGTGAGACCGATTGCCTCGGTGTGGATTTCGACCTTCGCATCCGCGGCCGCGCGCAGGGCCTCCAGGAGTACGCGGTAGCCATCGCGGATACCGCCGAAAACCGGAGTGGTGGAGGGCGGGGGAAGCGCATCGGACACCGCCCGCGTGAGACTGCTCGCGCCGGCATCCAGCGCGGCGGCCAGCGTCGGGAGCGCGGCGCGTACGCCGATCGAATCGGCGGTACCCGCGTAGACGCCGCCGAGCAGCGGATCGACACTGCGGCGCACCACCTGTTCGCCGAATCGATCGGCCACCAGGGCGCCGACGGAGATATCCGCGCCCGGCTGCCACTCGAGGGGCCTGTCCGATTCGGCGGCGATCCGCGCCACGGTCTCGGCGTCGACCAGGCCCGCCACCGCCTCCGCGGTCGCGGGAATGCCCATCAGCGTGGCCGCGGGCAGCTGATGAGCCCGCCCGCCTGACCAGACCAGAGGACGGCGGCCGGCGGGGTAGACGAGCTGGTCCTCGATTCCCAGCTCGCGCATGAGGGTGGGAATCTCCGGGCGGCGGCCGACGAACGCCTCGGCTCCCAGGTCCACGGGATCGCCCTCGATGTCGGCGGTGTGCAGGATGCCGCCTATGCGATCGCGGCGCTCGATCAGGAGTAATTCGGGGGCGGGGCCGAGGATGGTGCGCAGGCGGTAGGCGGCGGTGAGGCCGGTGATTCCGGTGCCTACTATCGCGATGCGCATCGGGGGGCTCCTCGGGATGGGGGTGGGTTCGAAACTACTCCGGGAGGGTGGGGGTGAATTCGGGGGTGGGTGGGAACGGAGTTCCGGCGGAGGCGGGTTTAGAGCCTCGGCTGCGGTTGGGGTGCTTGGTTGGGGAAGGGCGCCTGGATAACGGAGAACCAGCGTCGGCGCGTTGGGTACCTCGACTGCGGTTGGGTGCCCTGCCGCTGGAAAGACGACTAGAAAACGGAGTATCAGCGGGGGCACGTTGGGAGACTCGGCGGTGGTTGGGTGACCTACCGGGCGAAAGGACGCCTGGATAGCGGAGTACCAGCCGGGGCGGGTTGGGTGCCTCGACTGCGGATCCAGCCCTACCGGGCCGATCGACGGGATCGAAGCCCTTGGATGCGTGGCCGAGTTCCGAAAGCCTGTACCGGACACGGCAATCAACGCCTGGGACATAACCCACATTCGATGATGACGAGTCTTTGTCGGTAAGGCTCGAGAAGGTTCCCACGGCCAGCCGGCCAGGCTGGGAGGGTGAAGGCGCTCCCAGCTGGGGAGCGACGGCCGGGTACGGCAGGCGAAGTGACCAGCACTGCCGCACTATCTTTGTCCCGCTCTCCCGAACCCCGCTGGAAATGGCGGGGCGAGTGCGGGATTGGGCTACGAAGGCCACGGGCGTGAACACGATTCGCGTATTCATCGGTCTGCCGCTGCGTTAACAGCGCCACCGGGCAGGGATACCCGGTATCCGAGGATGATGACGGAAATTCACACGCGGTCTCCGGGCCGGGTCGATGTGTGGTGGAGGAATCCATCCGGTCTTGCCCGGATTCTCCGAATCCTCTTCCATAACAACGGTTCCCCACCCGTTCGGGCCGGTATTCACCTGGGCGTGGCAGGCATCGCAGGCGAAAGTCAGATTCTCGATGTCCGTTTCGCCGCCATCGGCCCATTCTCGGATGTGGTGCACGGCCGAGCGGCTCGCTGGCGCGTCGCATCCGGGGCGCGTGCATCCCCGCTCGGTGGCGGTGAGCGCCAGGCGCTGGGCGGGGTTGGCGAGGCGTTGTCCCCGGGACAGATGGAGTGGTCGGCCGCTGCGGTCGACCACCAGCAGGTACGGGGTGCAATTCTTGGACACCTCGAGCGCCTGGGTGATCGACATCGTCCCACCGGTAGCAGTGGTCGCGACCCCGGTGCGACGCTCGAGGTCCTCGAGGCTCATGGTGATGATGGTCGAGACCGGAAGGCCGCGATGCGATCCCAGCTTCGTGGGGCCCATGTCCGGGCGCATGAACACCAGCAGAGCATCGTGATTACGCTGATCGGCGGTCCGGTGATCGCGCTTGGCGGCCGCGCGCAGCTTCGCCCGCGCTGCGGCGCGGGCACGCTCGGCCGGGGTCAGCGAAGCGTCGTCGGCCTTGGCGTCATCATCACCGGTGTCGTCGCCGTCGTCGAGTTCGGTATCAAGACCGAGTTCAGCAGTGGTCCAAGGGCTTTCGGGATCCTCCGGGTTGCACATGCCGGGCCGTCCGAACTTCTCGAACATCGGGATCATCACCGCACCCAACTGCGGGGTCAGGAAACCCGAGATCGGATACATGCCGTCGATCCGCTGATGCCCGATTTTGATGCCCCGGACTCGCTGCCGGTCCCTGTCCTCGATCAGGCGACCATCTGGGTCGATGTGCGCCAGGAGCCGGACACCGAGCTTGGTCACGCCCTTCGGGTCGCCTTGGCGAGCATAAGAGGACAGGTGCTGTTCGGCGTAGTCCTTGACTTCCGGACCGGCGGCGTCGGGGATCTGCTTCATCGCATCGTTGATGGCCTTGATGTGATCGGCGGAGACCTCCCCGGCCCGTTGCGCCGCGGCTACGAGCGGCAGGACCGGCAGGACCGGCGGCCGGGTGCTAGATCCCACCGACACCGTCGACAGCAGATCAGCGTTACGAACACGGGCGGCGGCCTCGGCGTACGACAGTCGCAAAGTTTGTTGCAGGAACAGGATCGGGCTCTTCACTCCGGCCTTGGACGGCAGGTTACGTGCCCCGGCTTCGAGTGCGCACCGCTGCTTCACGGCTTCGAGTTTGCGGAAGCTGGTTTCGAGCTTCTGCATGAACTCGGTGAACTCGCCATCACCCAGTGAGTACATCGGCAATTCGAGCAGGTTCTCCACCGCGGCGGCGAGTGCATCGGTACTCTGCGCGATTGTGGGTACCTCTCCCGAATCCATGCCTCTATTCTACGCCTTCATAGCAAGCATGAATAGCCCAATTCCATTGGGATACAGGACTATTCAGACAATCGAACTGCTCTTATCTGAACGACTCGCGCAGGAATAACAATCGTTCATCACGACAGCCCCGCGAAATTCGTCCAGCCCCAGCAGAACTCTGACAGTCGCGCTCCCGAAAGCCTTACTCGCAACTCTCGGCAGCTCGGCAGGAAAATTCGAACGGTGCACTACGACAACCCCGTTGGTCGAGACATAACTCTTGTCACAGACCGTCGCGGCGCAATTTCCGCCCGCTTTCCCGGCAAGATCGACGACGACCGTTCCCGGATGCACGCGGGCGAGAGCCTCGTCGCCCACCAGCAGCGGCGCCAGTGTGCCGCGTCCGGCGGCCGTGACGATCAGGTCCGGAGAAACACGGGCCAGCAGATCGGCGACCGCCTCCTGATCTGCCGCCAGCTGAAATCCGCCCGCACCGCGCTCGAGCGCGTGAGGTCCCTGCACCAGCCGGGAGCCAGCCGCCACCGTCCTGTCACCGTGCCGAGCGGACTCGGCGACGGCGGCGAGTCCGGCCTGCCCGCAGCCGACCACCACGGTGGTGAACGGACCGTCGCCTTGATCCCGAGCCAGGGCACGGCCTTCGCGGTAGGCCACCGCGCCCGCGATCCTGCTCATGGCCGACAGCGGATCCCGGCCCAGCGGGTCGGAGATGAGCTCGAAGGCAAGCGATTCCACTCCCCCGGCCCACAACCGTTCGATGTGATCGCGGCGGCGCACCGGATCCTGGAAGCCCACGACCAGGTGGCCCGGGCGCAGTGGCATCGAATGCAGGTCGTACACGGGTGGTTTCACCCAGGCGATCACGTCACTGCGGTCGAAGACCCGCGCGGGATCCGGGGCCGCAATCCCACCGGCGGCGAGGTACTCCGCATCGGCGAACCCGGCGGACTCCCCAGCACCGCTTTCCACCACAACGCTCACTCCCCCGGCTGTCAGCGCGTACACGTCCGGCGGAGTGAGGGCGACCCGCGACTCGCGTGCCGCTGTCTCCCGAAGAACCCCGACGATCATGCGGGAACGGGTATCCGGCGCTCCGGCACCGCGTGTGCGCGGCCGGTCGTCACCCGCTGGAGCAGCCCTTCGAGGCGATCGAAGAGCTCGCCGACCAGGTCCGGCGACTCCAGTCCGGGACCCGGGCGCGGCGCGACCACGTTGAAGCGGACGCCGAGGCGGGAGGAACCGGTGCGGTCCAGGGCCACGCACTCGATCCCGGCCTCGGTGAGCAGCAGCCGTTCCAGCTCCGCGCTCGTGCGCACCCGGGCCGAATCCAGCGGCCCGGGTGCGAATTCCACCGTCAGGAACATGCCGTCGGCACAGCCGAGCGGGCGGAGCAGGGGGCTGCCGGCGCGGGCGTTGATGCCGGCCACCAGGTCGCGGGCGTGTTCGACGCGGCGGCGCAACAGGTCTCGGTTCGCCGCGAGGTACTCGGGGGTGGTGTGTTCGAGCACCGCGCGGACCAGGTGGGTGCTCTCGCGCTGGAACGACACCCGCAGCCGCGCCTCGATCCGGGCCAGCCACGCGCTGTCGCCGGTGCAGGCCGCACCGAGTTTGCAGGGGCCGAAGGCGTTGAACGCCTTCGAGTTTCCGGTGATGGTCAGGACCCTGTCGTACAGGCGGACGGGACCGCCGGGGGTCGGGACCGTCAGCGCCGCTATCGGCACGTGGGTGGCGCTCAGCAGATCGAAGGACATGTCGCAGATCACCGGAACCCGGGCCGCCGCCAGTACCCGCCCGATCGCGATCAGCTCGTCGGGCGTGTACTCGGTCAGGACCGGATTGCCGGGCAGGGTGAGCAGGACCCCGCACAGATTCCCCTGGCGCGCATGCAGATCCAGGCAGCGCTCCAGCGCCACGGGATCGATGGCGAATCTGTCGTCCGCGGTCGCGGGGCTCGACACCATGCGCATGCCGAACTTGGCGACATGGGACTCCGCGTTCTTGTAGTAGCCCTCGGGACACACCAGCACACCGCCGGGGCGGGCCAGGGTCGCCAGCGCCTCCTCCAGCAGCACCGTGCTCGAGTACGGGGAGACGATCACCTCACCGGGGTCGACCCGCACCTCGGGCAGGCCCCGGCCGGGGGCGCTCAGACGCTGGAAGAGCCGCTCGGCGGCCAGGTTTCGCAGGATCAGCGGCTGATGCTTGTCGTACAGATCGCGGTCGCGGTACTCGGGGCCGTGGTCACCGGTCATGATCTCGTGCCACGCGGTGTCCAGCGCCCGCGCGGCGGACGGATCCAGGCGCAGGCCGGTCTCACCGTGGTAGGCGTCGATGACTCCGCGATAGGTGTGCGGCAGGCCGGAGATCCGGGATCGCGCGCCGAGGAACTCGAGCGCGCGGGCGTCCAGGGCGGACGCCGCGGCGATGGGTTCGATCACCGGCCGGCACCGCCGTGGTCGGAATCCGAACCCGCCTGCTCCCAGGCCCGGCGCAGCGCCGCACGGAACAGGCCCTGCCCCTTCTCGTCCAGCTGCTGATACCCGGCCAGCTCCGGCAGGCGCACGATGTCGTTGATATCGACCAGCTTGCCGGACGCCCGGAAGCCGGCCAGCTTGTCGAATCCCCGTATCGCGAACTGGATGTCGTGCTTGAGCGCGGAGAAGCGGGTCGCGCTGCGTTCGCGGCGGGAGAAGTCGTAGTCGCCTCGGACCACGTACCCGTCGTCGACGACCAGCATGCTCGGCGCGTTCGGCGCGAAGCGGCGATCGACCAGGCTCGCGTCGACGCCGGCCCGCGCCTGGCGCCACAGTCCGATGCCGTAGGCGAACACGTCCTCGATGGCGTCGACCACGTAGAGCCGCCGCACCGAGACCCCGGCCTGCGCCAGGCGCACGATCTCCTGCAGGTACTCGTCGCCGACATCGCCGGTGATGGTCCCGAGGTCGGCGGTCTGGATGGCGCGTACCGACGTGCGCGCGCGGCGCAGCACGGTGAGCCAGTCGTGCACCGTATTCCACTCGCGCACCTGCGCATTGCCCGAGGGCACCTGCTGCAGCACCTCCTCGGCCTGTTCCAGCTGACGCTCGGCGATCTCGCGCAGCGGAACGTACGGCTCGGGAATCGCGGCGGCGTCGATGAGGTTCTGCGCGATCGCCATGGCGCGCGCGACCGCGACGGGGTCCTTACCGAGCAGCACGTTGAACTGCATGCGCAGCTCGTTGGACGCCCGATCGGTGTCCTGTGCCCCGGGGGCCGAGAGCGCCTCGCCCAGTAGCGAACTCAGATGCTCGCGCACGTCCTGCGGGGGGATGCGGGTGCCGTTCTCGATCTGCTGGATGAGACTGCGTGAACGGCCGACCCCGGCCGCGAGGTCGGCCTGGGTCAGCCCGCGCTCCTTGCGTAGCCGGCGGATGACCTGGCCGATCTGCTCCTCACCCGCGGGCGAGTCGGACATAGCGCTTCTCCCATTCGTGTCGTGTGCATGATGCGACCAGTGCCACGCTGGGACAGAGTCTAAGCATTTGAATATCATCCGCACGTCGAAACTCGCCGATAACTCGTGAGCTGCGGAGATGTAGCTACCCGGGGACACGATCCCTGCCCACCGAACGCAACGGTTCCGGCGGACGAGTGCCGTTACCGCACAACCTCGTTCATCTCAAGGGTTCGGACAAGAATGTTTGGGTATGCATCAACCCGGGAACTTTGTGCTTAGTTTCTATCACCAAGTGGCAGCGCAACGCATGATGGTATCAGGGCCGCGCAGCGAGGCCCGGGGCACGCAAGGAGGCGCTTCGCATGGCACTCACATTCTCACCGGGGCTGGTCACCAGCGACATCACGCCCGAAATCGCCTGGCAGATTTCGGCATCCGACCACGTGTGGATGCTGAGCTGGCTGCCCGAACGCCGGCTGACCCGGCACGCCGCGATCAGCGGGATGGTCCTGGACGAGGTGCTCAGCGACCCCGCGCTCGCCGACCCCGACTTCGCCCTGGCGCTGGCCGAGGCCCGCGCCGGAGAACTGGGCATGACGCTGCGGGAGGTCGTCGAACGCCTGGCGCTGCGCGTCCTGCAGCGCGACGCGCAGCGCGGGCCGCGCGGCCTCCGCGTCGGCCACACGCACCGGCACGGCGCGGCCGCCCCGGCGGCCTGGTGACCGCCCGGGCGCACCGCGCCGCGAAAACCGTTGTCAGAGGGGCGACGGCAGGCTGTGGATCAGCTTCACCGTCGCGGTGATGACCTCCGGATCGGTGTTCGGGAGCACACCGTGGCCGAGGTTGAAGATGTGGCCCTTCGCGCCGAGCGCGATCGCCTCGTCGGCCTCGTGCACGATCCGGCGCACCTCGGACTCGATGGCGGACGAACCGGCGAACAGCACCGCGGGATCGAGGTTGCCCTGCAAGGCTTTTCCGGGGCCGACGCGACGGACCGCCTCGGTCAGGGGGACGCGCCAGTCCACGCCGACCACGTCGGCGCCCGCCTCGCCCATCGCGCCCAGCAGCTCACCGGTGCCCACGCCGAAGTGGATGCGCGGGATGCCCGCCGACGCGACCTCGGCGAACACGCGCTCCGAATGCGGCATCACGTACTCGCGGTACTGGGCCAGGGTCAGCGCGCCCGCCCAGGAGTCGAACAGCTGCACCGCGTCCACGCCGGCCGCGATCTGCGCCTGCAGGAACTCGATGGTGATATCGGTCAGCACGCCGAGCAGCTGATGCCAGGTCTCGGGATCGCCGAGCATCATCGCCTTGGTGCGCTCGTGATTCTTGCTCGGGCCGCCCTCGACCAGGTACGAGGCCAGGGTGAAGGGGGCACCGGCGAAACCGATCAGCGGGGTCCGGTCCAGCGCGTCCAGCAGCAGGCCGATACCGGCGGTCACCGCGCCGACCTCCTCCGCGCGCAGACGCGGCAGCGCGCGCACATCGGAGACGGTCCGCACCGGATTCGCCACCACCGGGCCGACGCCGGCCACGATGTCGAGATCGATCCCGGCGGCCTTGAGCGGAACCACGATGTCGGAGAACAGGATTGCCGCGTCCACGTCGTGGCGGCGGATCGGCTGCATGGTGATCTCGCACACCAGCTCCGGATCGAAGCAGGACTCGAGCATGCCCACGCCCTTGCGCAGCTCGCGGTACTCCGGGAGCGACCGTCCGGCCTGGCGCATGAACCACACCGGACGCCGATGCGGAACGCCACCGGACGCGGCGACGAGAAGGGGGGCATCGGGCAACTGGCGGCGGCTGTGAGTGCTCATCGCAGCCCATCGTAAAGGCCCCGAGCGGCGCGCCTCTCACTACACCGCACCCGAGAGGTCTACCGTCCTCATACGTGACACCGCTCGACTTCCGCGACGGCGCCGCACCGACCCCGGAGCCAGAAGAACCCACAGGGTTCCGCGCCGCGGTCGATGCGATGGGAACCGCAACCGTTCACCCCAGGATCGAGCTGGCACCGATCCGGCCGCCGCAGCGCCTGGCCCCCTACTCGTACGCCCTGGGCGCCGAGGTGACCCGCCCGGACACCAACGTGGTGCCGGTCGACTCCGACGGTGACGCCTTCGGCCGGCTGATCCTGCTGCACGACCCGAACGGGCAGGAAGCCTGGCACGGGGTGTACCGGCTGGTCGCCTACATCCAGGCCGACATCGACTCCGCGCTCGCCGCCGACCCGCTGCTACCCGAGGTGGCGTGGAGCTGGCTGGTGGACGCGCTCGAGTCGCGCACCCCGTTCACCGCGCTCGGCGGCACGGTCACCGCGACCAGCTCGGTGCGCTACGGCGACATCGCCGGACCGCCGCGCGCGCATCAGCTCGAGGTCCGCGCGTCCTGGACGGTCGGCGACTCGCTGATGCGACCGCACGTGGAAGCCTTCGGCGAGGTGCTCGCCTACGCCGCCGGGCTGCCGCCCGCGGGCGTCACCCGGCTCGACGTCGGGCACGGCGACGACACGGACTGAGCGCACTCGCGCCCGGTCCCGGCGTGGCGCGTCCGGGAGCAGCTGTACCGCAACCAAATCGGCGCCGGGCAACTACTATTCCGAGCAGCCCGGCGCCGTGTCGCGGTCCGACGTTTACTCGACGTGACGCAGGCCGCCCCTGTCCTACACGTAGAGTTCAAGACCATGTCCGTACCAGAAGAGCCCGAAGCCACCGCAGCGGTCCCCTTGCTCGCGCCCGCGGACGGTGTACCACCGGTACTGGACACTGCCTCCGCCATCGCCGCGGCCGCCGCCCGGATCGCCGCGGGCACCGGTCCGCTGGCCGTCGACGCCGAGCGCGCGTCCGGCTTCCGCTACTCCAACCGCGCCTATCTGATCCAGCTGCGACGCGCCGGAGCGGGCTCCTTCCTCATCGACCCGATTCCGGTCGACGGCGACCTGACACCGCTGGCCGAGGCCATCAACGGGCTCGAATGGGTGCTGCACTCGGCCGACCAGGACCTGCCCGGGCTCGCCGAACTCGGGCTGTACCCGGCGCGGCTGTTCGACACCGAACTCGGCGGCCGGCTCGCCGGCTACGAACGCGTCGGGCTCGCGGCCATGGTGGAGCGCCTGCTGGGACGAGAACTGCGCAAGGGCCACGGCGCCGCCGACTGGTCGACGCGCCCGCTCCCCGACGAATGGCTCAACTACGCCGCCCTGGACGTCGAGCTGCTGCTCGAGCTACGCGACGCGGTCGCCGCCGAACTGGAAGAACAGGGCAAAACCGACTGGGCCGCACAGGAATTCGAACACGTCCGGCTCGCCGAGCCGTCCGCGCCGAAATCGGATCGCTGGCGGCGCACCTCGGGCATCCACACCCTGCGCCGCACCCGGCAACTGGCCATCGTGCGCGAACTGTGGACCACCCGCGATCGGCTCGCCCGCTCCCGCGACGTCGCCCCCGCGCGCATCCTGCCCGATTCGGCCATCGTCGCCGCGGCCACCAGCGAGCCCAAGTCGATCGCGCAACTGCGCACGCTGCCGGTGTACGGCGGGCCGCGCCAGCGCCGCTACTCGCGCGAATGGCTCGGCGCGGTCGAGCGCGCCCGGGCCCTGCCCGACAACGAGCTGCCGCCGCTGACCCAGCCGTTCGACGGGCCGCCGCCGGTCAATCGCTGGGAACGCCGCGACCCGGCCGCCGCCGCCCGCCTGCAGCGCGCCCGCGCGGCCATGACCGAACTGTCCACCGAGGTGTCCGTGCCGGTCGAGAACCTGCTGACCCCGGACCTGCTGCGCCGCATGTGCTGGGACGGGCTACCGCGCACCGCCACCAACGGCGACGCGCCGGTGCTCATCGACGACTTCCTGCTGGCGGGCGGCGCGCGGGACTGGCAGCGCGAGCTATCGGTCCCGAGATTGGCCGGGGCGCTCTACCCCGCGAAAGATCAGGCTTCCTAGCCCGGACCAGGATCGCCCGGTCGGCTGAACCGTATCCCGGCGTGTTCCACGCCGAAATCCATACCGGACGGTAGAGATCCAGACGTCGCACACCGGGACGACCCGAACGGGCCTGATTCAGTCCTCGAAGATCGGTGGGCGGCGGTCACGGCGAGCGCGAATGGCCTCGTCGAAATTCTCCGTGGTCAGGTGGACGTACAGCTGCGCGGTGCCCTCGTGCTGCATATGCGATTCGAAGCTGCTCGCCTCCAGCCCACTCCACAGCATGCGCTTGGTCAGCTCGGTGCCGACCCGGCTCCAGCGAATCATCTGCTCCGCGGTGTCGTAGCAGCTCTCCAGCAGTTTGTCCGCGGGCACGACCCGCGACACCAGCCCGATGCGCTCGGCCTCGGCGGCGTCCACGTCCCGCCCGGTGAGCATGATCTCGAAGGCCCGCGTGGTGCCGACCACGCGCGGCAGCAGATAGCTGATGCCCAGTTCGGCCGAGGTCAGGCCGTTGTTGATGCCCGCCGCGCGGAAGTACGCGTCGTCCGCGGCGATCCGTACGTCGGTGCCGACCGCCAGGCAGAACCCGCCGCCGATGGCCGCGCCGTTGATGGCGCTGATGACCGGCTGATGCATCCGCCGGATGGTGAGCATGACGTTGTTGAGCAGATCCATCGAGCGGCGCGCGATCGAGGTTCTGGTCAGTCCCTCCACGCCCGGGACGCGGCCCGCGTGCTGCAGATCCGCGCCCGAGCAGAAGCCGGCCCCGGCGCCGGTGAGCACCACGACCCGCACCTCGTTGTCCGCGGCCACCGCCTCGAGCGTCTCGCGCAGCGGCACCATGACGTCGAAGGCCATGGCGTTCATGCGGTCGGGACGGTTGAGGGTGACCAGGGCGATGCCCGGTCGCGGCTTCTCGACGAGCACGAACGGTGACTCGACTTCCGACATACGCAACTCCTGAACCAGAAAACTGAAACCTGTTCCAGAATCTACGCGATCGCGATCACCGCGTCCGGGAAAGCCGCCGGTGCGATACCGGCGGCCGATACTCGAAAAGCCGCCGGTGCCGGCCTATTCCGCGAGCGCCCGCTCGGGCTCGATGACCAGCACCGGATCGGCGCCGACCTGATCGAGCTCGACCGTGGCGTTGCCGCCGAGCCAGCCGCTGATCCGCTGGGTCACGTCGTCCGGGGTCAGGCCCAGATCCTGATGCACCCGCGCACGCGAAGCGTGATCCAGGAACTGCTGCGGCACACCGATATCGCGGGCCGGGATGTCCACGCCCGCCGCGCGCAGCGCCGCCGACACGGTACAGCCGATGCCACCGTGCAGGCCGCTGTCCTCCAGCGTCACCACCAGGCGGTAGTTCTCGGCCATCTTCACCAGGGCGTCGTTGACCGGCAGCACCCAGCGCGGATCCACGACGGTGACCGAAACACCGTCGGCCTCCAGCTGATCGGCGACCTGCAGGCCCAGACCCGCGAACGCGCCGACCGCCACGATCAGTACATCGCCGCGCACCGACTGCGCCGAATCGCCGTCCAGCAGCTCGGGCATGCGCAGCACGTCCAGCCCGTCCAGGCGCTCCACCGCGGCGATGTCCTCCACGACACTGCCCTTGGGGAAGCGGATCGCGGTGGGGCCGTCGCCGATATGCAGCGCCTCGCCCAGTTCCTCGCGCAGGGTCGCGCCGTCGCGCGGGGCGGCCACCCGGATGTTCGGGATGATGCCCAGCACGGACAGATCCCACATGCCGTTGTGGCTGGCGCCGTCGTCACCGGTGATGCCCGCGCGGTCCAGGACCAGGGTCACCGGCAGGTTCAGCAGCGAGACATCCATGAGCAGCTGATCGAAGGCGCGATTCAGGAACGTGGAGTAGATCGCGACCACCGGGTGCAGACCGCCCAGGGCCATGCCGGCGGCGGAGGTCATCGCGTGCTGTTCGGCGATGCCGACGTCGAACATGCGCTCCGGGAAGCGCTTTCCGAAAGCCGACAATCCGGTCGGGCCGGGCATCGCGGCGGTGATGGCGACGATGTCGTCGCGCTGCTCGGCCTGCGCGATCAGCTCCTTGGAGAAGATCGAGGTCCAGCTCGGCGCGGACGAACCACCCACCGGCTCACCGGTCTCGGGATCGATGCGGCTGATCGCGTGCATCTGATCGGCGACGTGATCCTCGGCGGGCTTGTAGCCGCGGCCCTTCTGGGTCACCACGTGCACGACCACCGGGCCGCCGAAATCCTTGGCGCGCCGCAACGCCGCCTCGAGCGCCACCGTGTCGTGGCCGTCGACCGGGCCCACGTACTTCAGGCCGATATCACCGAACAGCTCCTGCGGGGCGACCGCGTCCTTGATGCCGGTCTTGAGCGCGTGCAGCATCGAATAGGCCGAATCGCCCACACCGGGAATCGACTGCACGATGCGCTTGGTCGCGTCCAGGGCCTGCTCGTAGGCCGGCTGCATGCGCAGGGCACTGAGCCGGTCGGCCAGGCCGCCGATGGTCGGGGCATAGGAGCGGCCGTTGTCGTTGACCACGATCACCACCGAGCGGTCCTGCCCGGCGGCGATGTTGTTCAGCGCCTCCCAGCACATGCCGCCGGTGAGCGCGCCGTCACCGACGACCGCGACCACACTGCGCTTCTGCCGGGTCAGCGCGAACGCCTTGGCCAGGCCGTCCGCGTAGGACAGCGACGCCGAGGCGTGCGAGGACTCCACCCAGTCGTGCGCGCTCTCGGCCCGGCACGGGTAGCCGGACAGGCCGCCCTCTTTACGCAGGGTGTCGAACCCGTCCTTGCGACCGGTCAGGATCTTGTGGACGTACGACTGATGACCGGTGTCGAAGATGATGGGGTCGGCAGGCGAGTCGAAGATCCGGTGCAGCGCGATGGTCAGCTCTACGACGCCGAGGTTCGGACCCAGGTGCCCGCCGGTGACGGCGACCTTCCGCACCAGGAACTCACGAATCTCCTCGGCCAACTCACGCAGCTCTGATACCGACAGCCGGCGCAGGTCCTCGGGCATGTCGACCCGGGAAAGCACTCCCACGGCTATTGCTCCCTCCGGATGTCTCCTGTGTTTGCAACAGTCTACGGAGCCGCGACCGGCCCGCTAAGTCAGGAACTGAACGCCACCTGCGACATCCACTTCGAATGTGAGGCTCCACACACATTACCCGGATACAGTGGCCGCGTGGTCCACTCCGATTCGACCGCAGGAAATCCGGTTTCGGCCGCCCCCGGTGTGGTTGCCCGGCTCATCGACGAGGTATACGAACTCTGCCGGACCGACACCTCCGGAGAACTCGCCGACTACATCCCGGAACTCGCGGCGGTGCAACCCGATTCGTTCGGCATCTGCCTGGCAACCGCCGACGGTCAGGTCTACGGGAGCGGGGATGTGCACACCCCGTTCACCATTCAATCGATCTCGAAACCGTTCACCTACGCACTGGCCCTCGCGGACCGCGGACCAGCGGCGGTGGCCCAGCGTATCGACGTGGAACCCACCGGAGAACCGTTCAACGAAATCAGTCTGGACCCCAGGACACAGCGCCCGCGCAACCCGATGATCAACGCGGGCGCGATCACCGCGGCGTCGCTCGTGGAGGGTCGTGACCCGGCCGACCGGTTCGCTCGGATACAACGCAGCTACGGCCGATTCGCGGGCCGCGAACTGAAACTCAACGAGGCCGTGTACGCCTCGGAAGCGCGCACCGGATTTCGAAATCGGGCCATCGGATATCTGTTGCGCGGAGTCGGCATTGTGGACGGCGATCCGGACGAAGCGGTCGATCGATACTTCCGGCAGTGTTCACTTGACGTCACCTGCCGTGATCTCGCACTCATGGCCGCGACACTGGCCAACAACGGCGTGCATCCGCTGACCCACGAACGCGCGCTGGTCGCCCCGCTCGTCGAGCAAGTTCTCAGCGTCATGACCACCTGCGGCATGTACGACGCCGCCGGGGACTGGGTCACCACGGTTGGGCTGCCCGCGAAAAGTGGCGTGGGCGGCGGGATTCTGGCCGTGCTGCCGGGGCAGCTCGGTATCGCGGTGTACTCGCCGCGACTGGACGAGCACGGCAGCAGCGTGCGCGGGGTCAAGGCGTGCCGCGAACTGTCGCATCGGCTCGGCCTGCACTTCCTGCACGTCACCCGCGGCGCGCACACCGCGATTCGAGCCTCCTATTCGGTCGCCGAGGCGCCCTCGCGGCTGCGGCGCGATCCCGAGGAGCTCGAACTGCTGCGCGCCCACGGCGACCGGGTGCGCATCGTCGAACTGGCCGGCGACCTGCTGTTCGCGGGCGCGGAATCCACCGTGCGCGCGGTGGAACAGCTGCCCGGGGACCTGGAGGCGCTGGTGCTGGATCTGCGCGAGGTCGGCGACGTCAGCGATATCGCCGCGCGCATGCTCGCCGACGTGCAGGCCGAGCTGGCCGCGGCGGGATGCCGTGTGGCGCTGGTGGATCCGGACGCCAAGCTCGGGCACATGTCCTCGAGCCTGGATCCGGCCGATCCGGTGGGGCGGGTGTTCGTGGACCGGGACAGCGCCACCGAATGGTGCGAGCAGCTCGTGCTCGACAGGCACCGGCCGCCCGGATACACCGCGCCCGCCGCGCTGCGGGTCGAGGAGCATCCGGCGATGGCCGAGCTGCCGGACGACGAATGTGTACGCCTGGCAAGGGAATTCGAGATCCGCACGATCGCGCGCGGCGAGCTGGTGATCGCTCGCGACAGTCCGCGCGCGGGTCTGTTCCTCATCCTGGACGGGCGGGTGCGGATCACGTTCGAGGACAACGCCGGTCGCCGGCACCGCCTGATCACCCTCTCCCCCGGCATGTCGTTCGGCGAGATATCCCTGCTGACCGGTGTGCACTTCAGCAACGACATCTACGCCGAGACCACGGTCCGCCTGGCCGTGCTGTCCCCGGAGAAGTTCGATCGGCTCACCAGCCAGGCCCCCGAGGTGAAACTGGCGCTGCTGGAACGCCTGGCGACGGCGGCGTATTCACAGACGGACGCGGCGGTGCGGGCGCTGGCGGCGCACGGCGGGGCCTGACCGGGCGGCTGACCCGACCCGCCAATTTCGCCCGGACGGGACGAACGGCCTGGTCTCGGACGGGAATTCGCCGATACGCTCGGACCGGGCCGCCGACCCGCAGGTGCTGTGCGGCGGCCCGGGCAGTGATCAGTAGCGCTTCTTGCGGGCGGCCAGGTCTTCGGTCTTGATCCGGATGTCGTCGGTCCTGGCGCGCAGGTCGTCGGTCTTGGCACGGATCGCGCCGAAGACGATGTCGCGGCTCTCCGAGAGCAGGTCCTGAACCTCTAGGACCGTGCGCTGGGTCGCGTCGACGCGGACGCGAGACAGCCGGCGGCCGCTGCGGCGGCCCGCCCGCGCGAGTTCCTGGACGAGTTCGCCGAAGGCGCTCATCGGACCGCCCCCCGAACCGCCGATTCGACGTACGCTTGTTCACCGAAAAAATGAGATCTCATACCCTGGAACCCCTTTGTATCCACTGTAAACGCACCTACCGCGATAGGTGGAGAGTACGCTTGTTCACTCGCTGGTGCCACTTGCGGACGTGGACGGCGGGGGGCGGAGAGCCGGGCCGGATCGGGCTCGCGACGCGCGGCGGGCCGGGTGAATCGGCGGGCGTCGGTAGCATCGGTGTGCCCCCGGAACCGATCTAGGAGGACGTCGTGACCAGCAGTGCGAGCGAGACCGGCACCATCACCACGTTCGGCGCCGGAAGTGCGAGCGCCACACCGGATCTCATGCGGGTGAGCATCTCGGTGGAGAAGAAGGCCGACACCGTGGCCGCCGCCTACGCCGGCGCCGGGGCGCGCGCCGACGCGCTGATTCGGTCGCTGCGCGGCGACGGCGTGCCCGCGCGCGACGTCTCGACCAGCGGTTTGTCGGTGCGCACCGAGACCGTATGGACCGAGGCCAATCGCGAGCAGGTCGTGGGATACGTCGCGAGCACCTCGCTGACCGTCGTGCTGCGCGACATCGAGGCGGAGGAGAAACCCGCGCAACCCGGGCCCGAGGCGATCATCGCGCACGCCGTCGACGCGGGCGGGGACGAGGTGCGGCTGGGCGGGCTCACGCTCGGCGTCGCCGACGAGGAGAGCCTGCTGACCCGGGCTCGCGACGCGGCCTGGGAGCACGCCCGCGCGAAGGCCGAACAGTACGCCGCACGGGCGGGGCGCACCCTCGGCCCGGTGCTCGAGATCACCGAGAACACCTCGGGCGCATCACTTCCCGCGCCGCGCATCGCCTTCGCCGCAAAGTCCGCCCCGATGGATGTCGGCGCGATCCCGGTCGAGCTCGGTGAGAGCGAGCTGTCGGCCTCGGTCCGGGTGACCTGGCAGCTCGGCTGACGCGTTCGGCTCGAGCCCGCCGTGGAGAGCGATGGGGGCGATGCCGCACCGCCCGATGCGACGGGATGCGGAGCACGCCCGACCTCGCCCACCTGCGGTAACGAGCGCACATCCGTTGCCGGCGAGACCATACGGCTCGCGCGAACGGTTCTCCGCGCAGGCGGCACCGCCCGCCGAGCGCGCCTGGCCGATCGAGATGCGAAGGCGGCGGCTCGGCCTCAGCGTTCCAGTAGCGCGATGCACTCCACGTGGTGGGTGCCGGGGAAGGCGTCGAAGACGCGCAGGGCGGCGGGCTGGTAGCCGGCGTTGCGGTATAGCCCCAGATCGCGGGCGAACGAGGCGGGGTCGCAACCGATGTGGATGATGCGGCGGGGGGTGCGCTCGGTGAGGGCGGTGATGACCTCCTTGCCCGCGCCCGCGCGGGGCGGGTCCAGGACGACCACGTCGGGGGCGGTCGGCGGCTGCTCGACTATCCACTGCTCCACGCGTTCGGCGCGCAGGTCCACCCAGGGCAGGTCGCGTAGAGCGGACTTGCCCTCGGTGACGGCGGTGCGGGCGAACTCGACGCCGTGCACGCCGCCCTCGGGACCGACCTGACCGGCCAGGCGAGCCGCGAAAACGCCCACGCCGCAGTACAGATCCCAGGTCAGGGCGCCGGGCGCGGCATCGGACCACTCCGCCACCACATCCGAATAGCATTGCGCGGCGCCAACATGCGGCTGCCAGAAGCCGGTGGCCGACAGTTCCCAGCGGCGGCCCGCCACGTACTGAACGGCCTGGCCGGTGCCGTCGAACACCTTCTCCACGCGCGGGCTGTGCGCGGCCGCCCGGCGCGCGACCGTGCTGTTGCGGTCGCTGCCGCGCCGGAAACCGTTGCCGCCGCGCCTGCTCCGGCCCGACTGCACCACCGGGGACAGCTCGAGCAGGTGCCGCACGCCGTCACCGTCGACGGCGACCACGAGGTCCGCGCCCGGCTTCCACGTGCGTTCGGCGATGCCCTCCATCGCACCGGCCATGGGCTGGGGGCAGCGCAGATCGGGGATCACGTCGGTACTGCGGTACCGGTGCACGCCCGCCCGGCCCTGGGCATCGACCACGAGCCGCACCCGAGAGCGCCAGCCACCGGCCGAGGTCGGGGCCACACCGGCGGGCGCGCCACTGGCTGTCTGCCCGGAACCCGCGGACGCACCGAGCGCCACCGGCCGCGCACCCCCTGATTCCCCGCCCGCGGCGGGCGCGACAGCGGCCGGCAAAGTCCCGTCCGCACCGCGTCCCAGCGGCGCCGACACCCCGCGCACCGGCGCGGGAATCACCTCGACCTCGAACTCCGGCTCCCAGGCCGCGAGCCGCAACAGCTGTTCGGCGACCACGCTGTGCTTGAGCCCGCGCTGGGCGGCGGGGGTGGCGTGGGTGAAATCGCAGCAGCCCGCACCGCCCGGACCGGAGACCGGGCAGGTGGGATCGACCCGATCGGCCGAGGCCTCCAAGATTTCGATCGCGTCGGCCCGGCAGAACGACCCGCCGCGATCCTCGGTGACGACCGCGCGCACCAACTCACCGGGCAGGCCGTGCCGCACGAACAGCACCCGGCCCTCGTGCCGCGCCACGCAGAAACCACCGTGCCCCGGCGCGCCGAGCCGGACCTCGACCGTCGTTCCGCGCCAATCGGTTCCCGAACTCACGACTCGTCCCCGAAACCACGCCGCACCGAACCGGGCGCGTTGACGACGTGCGTGCGCCGCCCGGCGTTCGCCGAGGAACTGAGCTGCCACGGCACGCTCGTCACCATCACACCCGGCTCGAACAGCAATCGGCCTTTGAGCCGCAACGCGCTCTGATTGTGCAACAGCTGCTCCCACCAGTGACCGACCACGTATTCGGGGATGAACACGGTCACCACATCACGCGGGGCGTCCTTGCGCACCCGTTTGACGTAATCGACCACCGGCTTGGTGATTTCGCGATACGGGGACTCGATCACCTTGAGCGGCACCGAGATATCACTGCGCTCCCAATCCCGCACGAGGGTGCGGGTGTCGGGCTCGTCGACGTTGACGGTGATCGCCTCGAGCGTGTCGGGCCGCCCGGCCCGGGCGTACGCCAGCGCCCGCCGGGTGGGCATGTGCAGCTTGGACACCAGCACGATGGAATGCGTCCGGCTCGGCAGCACCCCGTCCCATTCCGACTCCGAGGCCTCCAGCTCGAGCGAGACCGTGTCGTAGTGCCGGCGAATGAGTTTCATGATGCCGAAGATGGCCGCCATGGTCACGATGGCGATCCACGCGCCCGCCAGGAACTTGGTGATCAGCACGATGACCAGCACGGTCGCGGTCATGGTCAGGCCGATCGCGTTGATCACCCGCGAGCGCTTCATCCGCGCGCGCTGCGCCGGATCGGTCTCGGTGCGCAGCAGCCGCGTCCAGTGCCGCAGCATGCCGGTCTGGCTCAGCACGAACGAGACGAACACGCCCACGATGTAGAGCTGGATCAGCTTGGTGACCTCGGCCCCGAACATGACCACGAACGCCACCGCGGCGCCGGCCAGGAAGATGATGCCGTTGCTGAACGCCAGGCGATCACCGCGGGTGTGCAGCTGGCGGGGCAGGAAACGATCCTGCGCCAGGATCGACCCCAGCACCGGGAAGCCGTTGAACGCGGTGTTGGCCGCGAGCACGAGGATCAGTGCGGTGACGATGGTCATGAAGTAGAACCCGGCCGGGAAACCGCTGAACACCGCACCGGCCAGCTGCGCGACCAACGTCTTCTGCTCGTAGCCCTCGGGCGCGCCGCCCAGCTGGCTGGTGTCGTGCGCGTAGACGATGCCGACCTCCTGGGCCAGCACGATCATGGCCATCAGCAGCGTGATGGAGATCGTGCCCAGCAGCAGCAGCGTGGTCGCGGCATTGCGGGACTTGGGCTTGCGGAACGCGGGAACGCCGTTGCTGATGGCCTCCACACCCGTCAGCGCCGCACACCCCGAGGAGAACGCGCGCGCGATCAGGAACACCAGCGCGATACCGAACAATTGGTCGTGCTCGGCCTTCAGCTCGAATCCGTACGACTCCGCGTGCACCTCCTGCCCGAGACCGATCCGGGTGAAACCCCAGATGAGCATGACGAACATGCCGATCATGAAGGCGTAGGTGGGAATCGCGAACGCGGTGCCCGATTCCCGGACGCCGCGCAGATTCAACGCGGTCAGAATCGCGATCGCCGCGACCGCGAACAACACCTTGTGCGTGGAGACGAACGGCACCGCCGAACCGATATTCGACGCCGCCGAGGAAATGGACACCGCGACGGTGAGCACGTAATCGACCAGCAACGCGCTGCCGACCGTCAAACCCGCCGTCGGACCCAGATTCTTGGTGGCGACCTCGTAATCGCCGCCGCCGGAGGGATAGGCGTGCACATTCTGCCGATAGCTGGCGACCACGACGGCCATCACCAGCACCACCGCCACACCCACCCACGGCGCGTACACGTAGGCGGACAGTCCGCCCACCGACAGCATCAGGAAGATCTCCTCCGGCGCGTAGGCCACCGAGGACAGCGCGTCGGAGGCGAACACGGGCAGCGCGATTCGCTTGGGGAGCAGGGTGTGACCCAGCGAATCACTACGGAAGGGGCGGCCAACCAGCATGCGTTTGGCGGCCGTCGTCAACTTCGACACTTTTGCGAGCATAGGGGAGCGCGAGCGCGGTCGCGTCCACGGCGCGACGGGTTCACCTCGCGGCCGTACGCTTGCTACCGGATACAAGCGCCGGCGTGGCTGCGACAGCGGGGGCAGACGCTGTGAGCTTTTCCCGGCTCCGGTTTGAATACCGATCGGAGGGGGAAAAAGCCTCAGGAAAACTAGAGCGGTACGGTTGCGACCCGGACAAGCAACCAAACCGCACACCACGGTTTCGGAAATGGGGACAGCACGGTGTACGTAGTGATCATGGGGTGTGGACGGGTGGGCTCCTCGCTCGCACGCGCCCTGGTCCGCATCGGCCACGAAGTCGCGGTGATCGATCAGAACTCCAGTGCCTTCCTGCGCCTGGGCCGCGATTTCCCGGGACTGTGCATCACCGGCGTCGGCTTCGATCGGGATGTGCTGACCCGGGCCGGAATCGAACGCGCCGGAGCCTTCGCCGCGGTGTCCTCCGGCGACAACTCCAACATCATCTCCGCCCGCGTGGCCCGCGAGACCTTCGGCGTCGAACGCGTCGTGGCCCGCATCTACGACGCCAAGCGCGCCGCCGTCTACGAGCGCCTCGGCATTCCGACCATCGCCACCGTGCCGTGGACCACGGACCGCTTCCTGCGCAACCTGGTGGCCGATCAGTCCACCACCACCTGGCGCGATCCCACCGGCACCGTCGCTGTCACCGAACTCACCCTGCACGAGGAGTGGTACGGGCGCACGGTCCATTCGCTGGAGAACACCATCGGCGCGCGTGTGGCGTTCCTGATCCGCTTCGGACAGGGCATGCTGCCCAACGCCAAGACCATGCTGCAGGCCGATGACACCGTCTACATCGCCGCCACCTCGGGGACCGTCGGCGAGGCCGTGGCCCTGGCCGGAAATCCCCCCGCGAGCGAGGACTGAGCAATGAAGGTAGCCATTGCGGGCGCCGGCGCCGTCGGCCGATCCATCGCCCAGGAGCTGTTGCGCGGCGGCCACCAGGTCATGCTGCTGGAGCGCCGCCTCGATCACATCGATCCCACCAGCGCGCCCGCCGCGGTCTGGACGCACGCCGACGCCTGTGAGCTCGAGACGCTCGAAGAGGCCGGCCTGGAAACCTACGACGTGGTCATCGCCGCCACCGGCGACGACAAGGTGAATCTGGTCTTCAGCCTGCTGGCCAAGACCGAGTTCGGCGTGGGCCGGGTGGTGGCGCGGGTCAACGATCCGCGCAACGAATGGCTCTTCGACACCTCGTGGGGCGTGGACGTGGCCGTGTCCACCCCGCGCCTGCTCGCCTCACTGGTCGAGGAGGCGGTGTCGGTCGGTGATCTGGTGCGGCTCATGACCCTGCGCCAGGGTCAGGCCAATCTGGTGGAGATCACCCTCCCCACCGACACGCCCTTGGCGGGCAAGGCCGTTCGCATGCTGAAGCTGCCGCGCGATGCCGCGCTGGTCACCATTCTGCGTGGCGGCCGGGTCATCGTCCCGCAGGCCGACGACTCGCTCGAGGGCGAGGACGAACTGCTGTTCGTCACGTCCGTGGAGGCCGAGGACGAGCTACGCAAAGCCCTCGGCGTCAACGGGTTCGACAACAATCTCGGCGTGGCCTGAGAACGGCCGCGGCACTAGGCGACCTTCAGTTCGGCGCGCAGCTTGTTCAGCGCGCGGTGCTGCATGACCCGCACCACGCCCGGGCTGGTGCCGATCGCCTCGGCCGTCTCGGCCGCGGTCCAGCCCAGCACGATACGCATGACCAGCACCTCGCGGTGGGTCGGCGCGAGCACCTTCATGAGTTCGCGTGTGGCGGCGCGGGTTTCGGACTGCAGCGCGCGCTCCTCCGGGCCGGCCTCGTGGCCCGGCTCGTCCGGGAACTCCGCCACCGGGTAGGCCGGGTGCACCTGCGCCCGCCGGAACGCGTCGGCGACCTTGTTGGCCGAGATCCCGTACACGAAGGCCAGGAACGACTTGCCCTGGTCCCGGTAGCGCGGGATGGCCTGCACGGTCGCCATGCAGATCTCCTGGGCCACATCGTCGGCCGTCACGTGCAGGTGACCGCCGCCGCCCATGCGGGCCGCGCAGTAGCGGCGCACCAGCGGGTACACGATCTTGAGGATGTCGGAGACCGCGTGCTTGTCACCGCTCGCGGCGGGACCGATCAGCTTCTCCAATTCCGCTGCCGCGCGCCGCGATTCCGACGTCGCCGCACTGTTGTTCTTGCCGGTGCCCCGCCCCGCCGAATGCCGGCGCGAGGCTGTCGCCTGCACCGCCGCACCGCGCCCCTCGCTACGGTCCTGCGCTGCCACTGCCTTGCCGTCGGTAATCACTCCGCGATCCTTTCGCCGTTCGTCTCACAACGATCCTGCGATGATCGGCGCCGCCGAAATAGGTACCCCAGGGGTGGGGTGGGCACCCCCTCCCCACCCCTAACCGTTACCGAAGGTGTTGCGCGGTGGGCACATAGCGCGATAAGGGCCGTTCGAGCTCGATACTCGAACGGCCCCTGCGAGGTCGTGAACAGCGGATAGGTGGTGCGCGGGCGACCGTGCCCGGGAATCAGTCGCGGGTGGACGCCTTGGCGGAGGCGACCGGCAGATGACCCGCCTTGCGCACCGCCCACACCGTGACCACCAGCGCGACCGCGGTCAGCGGCCAGCCCATGGCCAGGCGCGCCACGGCCAGCAGACCGGTGCTGTCGGAGGCGTAGAGGTGGTTCTGCACCAGGTACCGGGCGCCGAACACCACCGCCCAGACCGCGGTGGCCAGGTCGTACAGGCGCATCGCGCGGCGGTCGGAACGCCAGTCGCTGCCGTGCCCGTTCAGCACACCCCAGATGACACCCGCCAGCGGCCAGCGCACCACCAGGGACAGCAGGAACGCGCCCCCGTACACCAGGCTGGCGTAGATGCCGAACAGGAAGAAGCCCTTGGCCTCACCCATGCGCCAGGCGATGAACGCGCACACGCCGACGCCCAGGAAACCGGAGATCGCCGGCTGGATCGGGTCCTTGCGCACCAGACGCCAGATCAGAATCGCGATGGCCACACCCATCGCGGCCCACAGCGCGGGTCCCAGCCCGCGCAGGGAGTTCACCGGCACGAACACCAGCACCGGCAGCGAGGAGTAGATCAGGCCGCTGAAACCGCCGAGCTGCTCGAGCAGCGTCTGCTGGGTCTCGGCCTCGCGTTCCTCCTCGGCCTCCACCGCGGCGCGGTCGGCTTCGAGAAGCTCGGCGCCCGGCTCGGAGTACGCGCCGCGATCCTCCAGCGGCCTCCGGGTCTCGGTGGGCCTGCGGCCCTCGTCGTTGCTGCTGGTCGGTATCGACATGCGTCAGGAATTCCCACGGAGTTCGTAGTAGGGGTTGTAGATGACCTTGCCGCCGTCGCGTCGTTCACCGACGCGGCCGCGGACCAGAATACGTCGCCCCGGCTCGAGACCGGGGATGCGACGCCGGCCGATGAAGACCAGCGACACACTGTCGGTGCCGTCGAAGAACTCGGCCGAGAATTCCGCGCCCGCGGACTTCGGACAGGCCTCGACGCTGCGCAGCCGCCCGAGCATGGTGACCTCTTCGCCGCGTCTGCACTGCGATGCCTGACACGCGCCGGACGCTTCGGACGTCTCGGCGAGCTCTTCGGCATCCAAATGATCCAGGTCCGCCGTCAGTCTCCGGCTCAGTCGCCGGAAATAGCCTGACGGGGTGTCCTTCCCACCCGTGGATGGCATCTCGCACGCTCTCCTGTAGAGCAACACGGCGTGGGTCGCACGTCGTTCGTTCTTGCCACACACCCGATGGGCCGCTGCTGCCGCCAACTGCTTGTGGCCGACGACGTTCCCGCAGCACCGCCCACACAACCGGCTGTGGCCGTACACCGCCACTGTAGAGGTGAGAGCCTCCCCTCGCCACGCGCGCCCGTCGCAGTACGCTCGCCCGGTGCCCGATCTCTCCATTCCGGCGGTCGCCGTCGCCCTGCCCGGAACCGGCTCCGACGCCCACTTCGCCCGTCGTGCCTTCGAATCCGCCTGCACCGCAGCCGGTGTGCCCTGCGTCGCGGTGGATCCCGACCCGCTGCGCGTGATCGAGAGCTATCACGCGGCCCTGGACGCGGCCGCGCGCTCGGGCCCGGTGCTGATCGCGGGCATCTCCCTGGGCGCGGCGGTCGCGGTCGACTGGGCCGCCCGGCACCCCGAATCCACGTACGGCGTGGTCGCGGCCCTGCCCGCCTGGACCGGCGCGGACACCACCGGCTGCCCCGCGGCCCTGAGCGCCGCGGCCACCGCGGCCCAGCTCCGCGCCGACGGCCTCGACGCGATGATCGAGCGCATGCGCGCCTCGAGCCCCGCCTGGCTGGCCGAGGCCCTGACCCGCTCCTGGCGCTCCCAGTGGCCGGATCTGCCCGCGGCCCTGGAGGAAGCGGCTTCGTACGCCTGGCCCGAACCCGGCCTGCTCGCCGCGATCACCGCGCCGGTGCACATCGTGGGCGCGGTCGACGATCCCGTGCACCCGATCACCGTGGCCGAACGCTGGGCCGCCCTGATCCCCGACGCCCACCTGCACCGGATCACCCTGGACGAATTGGGCGCGGATCCCGCGATCCTCGGCGCCCGCGGCGTCGGTGGGCTGCTCCCCCGCGTCGCGTCCCGCTGACCACCCCGAGCCCGCAACGAATTCCGCGCGACCCTGCACCCCTCGGTGACCGGCGACCGTCTTGCCGCCTCGGCAGGTCCGGCCGCACCAGTTCGGGTGCACTTGCCGGTTGTGCCCGGGTGACTTGCCGGTCGTGCCCGGGTCTTCGGGTGCACCTGTCGGTCGTGCCCGGGCGGTTCGAATGCCCTTGCCGGTTGAGCCCGAGCGGTGCGTTCCCATCGCGCCGCGACCCACAGCCGCCGCGGTGTGGCGAACCGATGTCGCGCCACGCCCGGCGCTCGGTGTGCCGAATCTCATGACAGGCGAACGGTCTTCGCATCCGTTGGATGCGAAGACCGTTCGTGAACCCGCCGTGTTCCGGGTAGTCGCCTAGTTCAGGCCGAGCTGCTGCATCGCCGAACCCTCGGCGCCGCGGCGCGGCTCCTGGGGGGCCGCGGTCGGGATCGGCTGCGGGCCGCCGTTCATGGCGGCCAGCTGGGCCGCCATCGCCTGCTGCTGGGCGGCCAGCTGCTGCTGATGGGCCGCGGCGAGCTGATCGGCGAGCTCCTGGGGTAGGACCACCGGCAGCGGCTCGCGCACCGGCAGCGGTTCGTCCCCGCGTCTGACCACGGTCTCGCTCATGATCGCGCGGGCCGCGGTGACCAGCGGCGCGCCGTCGACCGCGGCGCCGGACGGGCCGGCCGCGACCAGGCGGACCATCCAGCGGTAGCCGTCCACGCCGATGAAGCGCAGGTCCGCGCCCTCGGTGACCGCGTGCAGCTCCCGGCCCCACGGGCCGTTCTGCACCGACACCTGGGCGCCGTCCTTGCGCAGGGTCTCGGCGAGATCGGCTGCCACCGAACGCCATTGACCGGCCGACTTGGGTGCGGCGTAGGCGGCGACCGTGATCCGGCCGTGCTCGGTGGCCAGGTGCACCGCCTGCGGGGTGCCGTCCGGGGTCATCTCGACCTGCAGCTGCCCGCCCGGCGGCACCGGCACGATGACCGATCCCAGGTCCAGGCGCTGCTCGGCCACGGTCGCGAGGCGATCGACGACATCGTCGTAGTTGTAGGGGCCGGTGCGGTCATCACGCTCCGGTTCCTCGTACGCGGGTTCGGGCTCGGGCTCGGCGTAGCCCTGCGTCTCGAACTCGTCGGTGTCATCGGAGTATTCGGCGTCGTCGTACTCGTCGTAGTACTCGTCGTCGTAGTGACCGGAATCCTCCGGCTCACCGCTGCGCTTCTTCTTCCCGAACATCGTCATGCCTCCTTACCGGCCACCTGGCCCACCCCACCGGATTCCGCGGTCAGGCTCGCGTGCCCACCGCTCGATCCGTATCCTCCTGCGCCGCGCTCGGTGTCGTCGAGCGAGTCCACCTCCATGAATTCCACCAGTTCCACCCGCTGCACCAGCAACTGCGCGATGCGGTCACCCCGCCGGAGCTCGATGGGTGTGCGCGGATCGTGATTGATCAGACACACCTTGATCTCGCCCCGGTACCCGGCGTCGACCGTGCCGGGGGTGTTGACGACGGACAGACCCGCCTTGGCCGCCAGCCCCGAACGGGGATGGATCAGCCCGACGGTGCCCATCGGGAGCGCCACCGCGAGCCCGGTGCCGACGAGCACCCGTTCTCCCGGTTCGATGATGACGTCCTCGGTGGTGCACAGGTCCACGCCCGCGTCGCCCTCGTGGGCGCGCGTCGGTACGGGCATGCTGGGATCGAGCCGCAGCAGGGGAACAGTCGGAATACCGGTCACGTGGGCCGAGCCTACGCGTTCGGCGTCCAACTCATTGACCTAGTCTGATGTCGTGTCCGACCAGTCCCCTCAGGTGAGTACCGAAACCGAGCAGCGGAGCGTTCCGCTCTACTCCGAGCGCCTCTGGGTGCCCCTGTGGTGGTGGCCCGTCGGGTTGGCGATCACCGGCCTGCTGGCCGCCGAAATCCACATGGGCGCACCGGGAATCCGGGCCTGGCTGCCGTACGTGCTGCTGTTCCCGATTCCGGTGTGGGTGCTGTTGTGGCTGTCCCGGCATCGGGTGGAGGTGGTTCGCGACGCCGCCGGTACGCCG
The DNA here is from genome assembly GCF_053645575.1 of Nocardia sp. NPDC055321. Taxonomy (NCBI): domain Bacteria; kingdom Bacillati; phylum Actinomycetota; class Actinomycetes; order Mycobacteriales; family Nocardiaceae; genus Nocardia; species Nocardia sp. NPDC055321. Next base: position 118,289 of record NZ_JBSHMS010000005.1, on the reverse strand, counting down.
GAACTGCGTGTCGATCGCGCGCATCTGCCCGCCACCTTCGTCGCGCGCGGCGCGAGCGTGCCCGGCAGCGCGAAGAGCGCGGCGCTGGGCCGTCAGCTCGATCCGGCCGCCTACGTGCAGCATCGCGCGTGGATCGGGTCGCTGGTGCTGCTGGTGCTCGACGATCCGGACGACCCGACGCCGTACTGGCTGGTGAGCACGCGCCGTCCGGAGCGGGTGCTGGCCGCGCTCGGTATCGAGAACGCGAGCTGAGTCGGCGGTACCCCGCACAGCGCCGAGATGTACCCCCGCACAACGCCAAAAAACGCTGCCTGACGGGGCAGCGTTTCATCGACCCGAAGTGAATCCGGATGTGTGCGTTGTGTCGAGCGCCGGCCAGTACCGGCCAGCGCTCGTTGTTACCCGGGCTGAAACTGGCCGCGCTCGGTGGACCGAGCGCGGGCAGACGGAACTTCCTGCTCAGGGCTGTTCGGCAGAAGTACTCAGGCCGCGCAGTCCATGCAAATCAGCTGCCCGCTCGCCTCGCTGGCGAGACGGCTGCGGTGGTGCACCAGGAAGCAGCTCGAGCAGGTGAACTCGTCGGCCTGCTTCGGGATGACCCGGACCGAGAGCACCTCCTCGGACAGATCCGCGCCGGGAAGCTCGAACGACTCCGCGGTATCGGATTCGTCGATATCCACGACGGCGGATGCCGCCTCGTTGCGACGAGCCTTCAGCTCCTCGAGCGAGTCCTCCGACACTTCGTCGGTTTCACTACGCCGTGGTGCGTCATAGTCGGTTGCCATGTCGTCTTCCCCTCGTCCTTACTCCGTAGATCCCGGACCGGCTCCCACCGTCCCGGCTCCCGAGGGAACCGAACCGGCCTTCGCCGCCCCGCCCGTGGTGTACGCCACACGTACACCGGTCACCGATCGGGCCGGATGCTCCTGATCCGCACCGGATCGCGCTCGGTCAACGCAGGACATGCCCTTGTTGTTCCCGAAATCGAACCCCCGATTCAACCCGGGCGATACGATCTGGGCCGCCAGACAATAGCGGACCCCGGCCCAAAAGTCGCAATCAAAACACGCGTGATTCGAAACTGAGGGGTAATCGTCATCACCGGGGGAACGGTCCGAGACCTGGCTCACCGCTGCCGTGATCTTCTCGCGCCCGGATCACGATCCGGCCGACTTGCCGAGAAGTAGGGCGGCTTACCGGTGCCTTGCGCGCACCGGACCCTTCGTGTTCGTAGAGTGATGTCCGTGGTTTCACTGATCACCCAAGGCAACTCGACCGACCCCAAGGGGCGGCAATTCATCCGGCGACGCTGGGAGCCGTGGGCAGCCATGGTGGGTGTCATCGCTCTGATCTCCGTCGTGGTGTGGTTTCGCGCGCTGACGACGACCGAATCGGATCAGGCTGCGATGTCGTGCAATTCACCCAGCCCGGCGTCCAGTACCAGTGCTCCGGCCCCGGTTCCGATGGGCACGCGCCAGGGACAGGGGTTCCTGCGCGATGTGGAGCCGGTGCCGCTGTCGCAGTCCAAGGTGCGCGTGTTCAACGCGAACGGGCAGCGCGGGCAGGCGGCGCACGTCGCGGCCGGCCTCGGCGATCTGGGTTTCGCCAGCGCGCCGGACGTGCAGGTGGGCAACGACCCGGTCTACGTCAACGGAGATCTGGAGTGCACCGGCCAGATTCGCTTCGGCGTGAGCGGCCGCCCAGCTGCCGCGGCGGTGCAGTTGGTCGCGCCGTGCGCGGAACTCATCGAGGACTCCCGCGCGGACGACACGGTGGATTTCGTCCTCGGATCGCTCTTCCGTGATCTGCGGCCGAGCACCGATGCCGAGGAGGTGCTGCGGGCCCTGAAGAACGCGCCGGCGGGGACCGCGCCGGCGATCGACTCGAAACTGCTGTCGGCGGCCCGGCACGCCAAGTGCTGACGCACGGCCGCTGACCTGCCCGGTCGAACGCCACACACCGATCGCCGCGCCCATGGTGGGCGCGGCGATTCGCGTTCTGTCAACCGGGCTGTCCTACTGCGGGATAGGGGCCGTGACACCGAGCTTGTCGAGCAGACCGCTCAGTTCGTCGGCGATGCCCGGCGCGGCCGCGACCACCAGTTCACCCGCCGCTCCCCCGGTGCCCGGCGCGGGCACGATGAGCGTGGCGCCGGCCTCGGCGGCGATGAGCGCGCCCGCGGCCCAGTCCCACAGGTTCAGGCCGTGCTCGTAGTGCGCGTCCACGCGGCCCTCGGCGACCATGCACAGGTCCAGGGCGGCCGAACCCACCCGGCGGATGTCCCGGATGTGCGGGAGCAACTGGGCCAGCAGTTCGCCCTGCCGGGCGCGGCGCGCGGTGCCGTACCCGAATCCGGTCGCCACCAGGGCCAGGGAGACCTCCGCAATCCGATTGCAGTGCAAGGGAATCTGCGAGGCGTCCGGGCCGGTGCGATGCGCGCCTTGCCCGAGCCCGGCGCTGTAGGTGACCCCGGCCGCCACGTCCGCCACCGCGCCCGCCACCGACCGGCCGCCGCGCACCGCGGCCACCGAGACCGAGTAGGCGGGGATGCCGTAGACGAAGTTGACGGTGCCGTCGATGGGATCGACCACCCACTGCACGGCGTCGGGATCGGCCAGCAGGGTGCCGCCGTCCTCCTCGCCGACCACGTGGTCGCCGGGGCGCAGTTCGGCGACCAGCCGGCGCACCAGGTGCTCGGTCTCGGTGTCGACGACGGTGACCGGGTCGGTGGGTGTGCTCTTGGATTGCACGGCGTCTCCGGCGACCGCTCCCGATTCGAAGACCTGGGGGCGGCGCGTGCGCACGTGCGCGGCGGCGGTTTGCGCGAGATGTACCGCTACGCGGCGTAGTTCGGCGATGTCGGCCACGGCGGCGGTCGAGGTGGTGTTCGATGCGGTGGAGGTGATATCGGATTCCGGCACGATTCCCATCGCAGCACAGATCCGGCACACCGCGCATTAGGCTTGTCGTGCACGCCACAGCTCATCCAGCCGGGAGAACGGGGAGTTCGTCATGTCCAAGCGGGGCCACGCGTTCGGGATCGACATCGGTGGCAGCGGTGTCAAAGGCGCGGCGGTGGACCTGGCTACCGGGGAACTGGTCCAGGAACGAATCAAGGTCGCGACCCCGCAGCCCGCCACGCCCGCGGCGGTGGCCGAGACGGTGGCCAAGGTCGTCGCGCAGGCCGGCTGGGACGGCCCGGTCGGTATCACCATGCCGAGCGTGGTGATCGGCGGGCTCGTGCGCAGCGCCGCCAATATCGACAAGACCTGGATCGGGGTCGACGCGCGGGCGCTGTTCAGCACGGCGCTGGGCGGGCGGGAGGTCACCGTCCTCAACGACGCCGACGCGGCCGGGCTCGCCGAGGACACCTACGGCGCGGCCAAGGATCTGCACGGGCTGGTCGTGTTGCTGACCTTCGGGACCGGCATCGGGTCCGCGATCATGTACAACGGGGTGCTCGTGCCCAACAGCGAACTCGGCCACATCGAGGTCGACGGGCGCGAGGCCGAGCACCGGGCGGCGGCCTCGATCAAGGATCGCCAGGGGCTGAGCTACCCGGAATGGGCCGCCGAAGTCAGTAAGGTGCTGGTGACGCTGGAAAACCTCTTCTGGCCGAACGTGTTCGTGGCCGGTGGCGGCATCAGTCGTGACCACCACGAATGGATTCCCTTGCTCACCAACAGAACTCCCGTTGTGGCGGCGGATCTGAAGAACACCGCGGGCATTGTCGGAGCCGCGATGGCTGTGTCTAGCGGTATCGCACCGTAAGCAGCCTGGTTCGATCGTTACAATGGAACAAGACCGGCGGCAAGCCGGTAAAACCAACCCGGCACTCGCGCCGGTATCCCCCGACAGACCGCTCCGCCGGATCACCACTCTGGCGTGACGCCGCACGAGACCGTCACGAAAGGGCGTACGTGGTAGCCACGAATACCCGAGAGACCGCCGAATCGGCTGACGAAGCCGACTCCGCAGATTCCACCGCAGCACGGCCGGTCAAGAAGGCTGCCGCCAAGAAAGCTCCGGCCAAGAAGGTGGCGGCCAAGAAGGCCGCCACCAAGAAGGTCGCTGCCAAGAAGGCTCCCGCCAAGGCCGCCAAGGCTGCTCCGAAGAAGGCCGGCGCCAAGAAGGCCGAGGTCGGGCCCGACGGCGAACCGATCGAGATCTCCGACGACGAGTCGGTCGAGCTCGATGATCTCGGCGACCTGGAGGTCGACGAGACCGATCTGGTCGACGAGGTCGTCGAGGACGAGGCCGAGGAGGCAGAGGAGGGCGACAGCCCCGAGGCCGAAGAGGCCGAGGAGCCCTCCGAGAAGGACAAGGCCTCCGGCGACTTCGTCTGGGACGAGGAGGAATCCGAGGCCCTGCGCCAGGCCCGCAAGGATGCCGAGCTGACGGCCTCGGCCGACTCGGTCCGCGCGTACCTGAAGCAGATCGGCAAGGTCGCGCTGCTCAATGCCGAGGAGGAGGTCGAGCTCGCCAAGCGCATCGAGGCCGGGCTCTACGCCACCGAGAAGCTGCGCGAGTTCGCCGAGAAGGGTGAGAAGCTCACCGTTCAGCTGCGGCGCGATCTGCAGTGGATCATGCGTGACGGCAACCGCGCCAAGAACCACCTGCTCGAGGCGAACCTCCGGCTCGTGGTGTCGCTGGCCAAGCGCTACACCGGCCGCGGCATGGCGTTCCTGGATCTGATCCAGGAAGGCAACCTCGGTCTGATCCGCGCGGTCGAGAAGTTCGACTACACCAAGGGCTACAAGTTCTCGACCTACGCGACGTGGTGGATCCGCCAGGCCATCACCCGCGCGATGGCCGACCAGGCCCGCACCATCCGTATTCCGGTGCACATGGTCGAGGTCATCAACAAGCTCGGCCGTATCCAGCGTGAGCTGCTGCAGGATCTGGGCCGCGAGCCCACGCCCGAAGAGCTCGCCAAGGAAATGGACATCACGCCGGAGAAGGTGCTGGAGATCCAGCAGTACGCGCGTGAGCCCATCTCCCTGGATCAGACCATCGGTGACGAGGGTGACTCGCAGCTCGGTGACTTCATCGAGGATTCCGAGGCGGTTGTCGCGGTCGACGCGGTGAGCTTCACCCTGCTGCAGGATCAGCTGCAGTCGGTCCTGGAGACCCTCTCCGAGCGCGAGGCCGGCGTGGTCCGCCTACGCTTCGGCCTGACCGACGGCCAGCCCCGCACCCTGGACGAGATCGGCCAGGTCTACGGCGTGACTCGCGAGCGGATCCGCCAGATCGAGTCGAAGACGATGAGCAAGCTCCGCCACCCGAGCCGCTCCCAGGTTTTGCGGGATTACCTGGATTAAATTCTCGATCCCACGGAATGGGCCGCCGGGCTGTAGCTCGGCGGCCCATTCCGATTTCGGGGATGGCTGTTCCGCAGTTGGTACGGTCGCGAACCGGGTGGCGAACTTGCGTCTGCGCGAATGGTCGCGCTCGGAAATGGAGGGCTGGAACGGAATTCGGGCATCCGAAGCCGGGGCGGATACCACACTGCGGTCCAATTCCATGTCATACCAAAGGGTTACATCGGACGAGAAATCCGTCGTTAGCGTCGGGTCATGACGACATCTGCGTTGGGGTCCCAGTCATCTCCGCGGTCGCCGCGACGGGGCGCGGAGGGCGACTACGCCCGGCTGTTGCGGCGGATTTCCGACGCGGGGCTCATGGAGCGGCGGCCGGTGTACTACGGGGTTCGGTTGGGGCTCGTCGGGGCGGCGTTCGTCGGTGGGTGGGCGGGGTTCGTGCTCGTCGGCGACTCGTGGTGGACGATCGGGATCGCGGGGTTCATGGCGGTGACGTTCGCGCAGGTCGCGCTCGTCATGCACGACGTGGCGCACCGGCAGGTCTTTCGGCTGCGGCGGCCCACGGAGCTGATGGGGCGGATCGTCGGGAACGCCGGCATCGGGCTGGGGTACGGGTGGTGGCAGGACAAGCACACGCGGCACCACGCCAACCCCAACCACGAGGAGCTGGATCCCGATGTCGCGCCGGACATTCTGGTGTGGTCGCAGCGGCAGGCCCGGTCCAGTCGCGGGGTCGCGCGGATCATCGGGCGGGCGCAGGCGTTCCTGTTCTTCCCCCTGCTGTTGCTGGAGGGGCTGAACCTGCACGTGGCGGGCGTTCGCGCGCTCCGTAATCAATCCGTCAAACACCGGGGGCTCGAGGGCGCACTGCTGTTCGGCCACTTCGCGATCTACCTCGCCGCGCTGTTCGCGGTGCTGCCCGCCGACAAGGCGCTGGTGTTCTTCGCCGTGCACCAGGGCCTGTTCGGCCTGTACATGGGCTGCATCTTCGCCCCGAACCACAAGGGCATGCCGACCCTGACCGGTGACGATCGTCCCGACTACTTCCGCCGCCAAGTCCTGACCTCACGAAATGTCAAGGGCGGCGCACTGACCGATTTCGCGCTGGGCGGGCTCAACTATCAGATCGAACACCACCTGTTCCCGAGCATGCCGACCCCGAACCTGCGCCACGCCCGGCCGATCGTGCGCGACTACTGCGCCGAGGTCGGCGTGCCGTACCACGAGACGGGCTTGATCTCCTCGTACCGTGAGGCGCTGCGCCACCTCCACCATGTCGGCGCTCCCCTGCGCGAGCCGGATTCGGGCTCGAATACCGCAGTGCCGCAACACGATAGCTGAGTACGAAAGGACGGCGCCTCGCCGCGGCAGCTCGATCACCGCATCGCGCTCACGGCGGGCCCGAACCGCCGGTGACCCGAGGCGGCACGGTGCGGAGCGTCCAGGTGAGCGGGGGCAGCGGAGTCACATTGAACGTCGGCGGGTTCCAGGTGATCGTTCTGGGCGTGGAACTGCTCCGGGTCGGGGTCGTCGACTCCTCCGGATCCTGAAGCAGCAACATCGCGCCGAGCAGAACGAGCATCACGCAGGACGTGGCCGCGACGAACGCCGCCGCACCGCGATTGGTACCGGTCCGCCAATCACCCTGCCCGCTCGGCGGACCGGCCACCAGCCAGTTTCCGGCGCCGGCCGTGCGTCGCGACGACGCGCGTCCCGCGGCCACCGGCCGGCTTCCGCGCGGATGCCGCCGCGCGCGTTGCGCCGTCCCCGACTCGCCGAGGACCGTCGCGAGCGTGTGGTCGATGCCGCTCAGCGTCGTTCCCAGCACGTCGGACTGCACGAGTTCCAGCAACTGCGGTCGGCTCATCCCGTCTCGCAACGCCCGCGCGGCGGCAGCGGAGTCGTCGGCGACGAGCCCGAGCACGACCAGCCCGGCGGGAACGGGCCACAGCCCGTAGCGATGCGCGAGCCGCCACGCGATGTCCAGGGCCATCGCGCACCGATCGGTGAGCTGGATGTTCTCCCAGTGCCAGACGCCGACGGTGACCGGGTCGATGACGAGCTTGTCCGCGATCGCCTCGATGTCCCCGGCGTGCAGGCAGATTCGCGACCAGTCACCCGTCATGTCCGCGCGCATGATCTCTACCAGCAGCGTGTGCGTGTCGACCGGATCGGGCACCCGTGTGGCGGCGGCGCCGCGCAGCGCGGCGACCACGGTCGAATGCAAAGGAACACCGGCGAGTACACCGACCATGACTGGCCTCCGTCCGCTGTCCCCACCCCAGAAACAGCAACACCCCGATCATCACAGATCGGGGCCCGGCCGGCCACTCGTTTTACGCCTATTCGCGAATCACTCGGCCCACCTGTCGATACACAATTCGATTTTCTGAATTGCTTTCCACATCAAGCGATCTCGTCGATCGAGATCATCCCCGACCGAAGGGGTTCGGCCCGGCCCCGCCGACCCGAACCCCCGAGGTTCACAGGCCGGAGCCGGAACCCCCCGAGCCGGTGTTGGCCAGAATGGTCAGGATGATCGTCTGCAAAACTCCGGCGACAGACCCTACGTATTCCACGGTGTTCCTCCGAGCTAATCAGCGCCGATTGTCCGGCGTGCCCGGAAACCTAACCCAGCAAACATCTGGAATGTATCTGTTTCACCAAAGTCACAGGTAAACAGCTATTCGGCAGCCACTGTCCGGGACTCGGTGTCCGCTGAGCGGGACTCGGGCGCGGCGGCACACGTCTCCGGTCGCCGACGAGCCCGGCACCGGGCGTGATTCCGGATCACGCAGCGCCCGAATCTGTTTCGTTGCGCCAGGTGGTTGGATGACCCTTGACGAGATTTCGGAGGGAGGGCCATGGGACCGCAGGTGAGCTGGAATCACCCCGCGATGGCGGTGGAAATCGCGATCCCCTGGTTCGAGGTCCCGACCGGCGACCACGTGGACACGGCGATCGTCCACGATCTCGAGGTAGCGCCTCACACCGGCATCCTCGCCGCGACCACCCGGGGCCTCCATCGGATCGACCCACCGGCGCCGGCCGGGGTCGCACCGTAGGCGGGCGGTTCGGCGACGTGGGGCTGGTGACCGAGAGCGCGCGGCCGGCGCGGGACTGCGGGCGATGCGGGGTCGAGGGTGTCGTGGTGATCCGTGAAGTGTTGGACGGGGACGCGCGGTGGTGGAGTCTCGAGGGCGAGTGCCTCGACTGTGGGAACGAGTCGCAGGAATCGGAATTCGGGCGGCCGCCCGCGGGGCTTCGGGAAGCGCTGCTCGCGGGGAACGGGGCCACCCGGCTGCGGATCGCGGCGGGGAGCATCTCGGTGGCGGGTGTCATGCGGGTGTTGCGCCGGGGTGAGGCGCTGTCGGTGGCTGAGGCACGGGTCCGAGCCGGAGAGGTGATGACGGCAGGGATCGGGGGGACGCGGGTCGAGGTGGAGATCCTCGCGCGGATGCTGCGGGCGGACGGGGCGCGGATCGAGATCGAGGCAGGGCGTGAGAGCGGTTCGGGGGCAGAGCATTCGGAGCTGGTCGGCGGCCGGACCGTCGCTGCCCCGCATCGCGTCGGTGAGCAGGCCGAAGCGTTCGAGGGTGTGCCGGGAACACTGTCGGCCGACGACGCCGGACGACTGCTGAGATATCTGCGAGCGGGGGTGGTGATCGTGGTGGCGGCGAGCAGGCGGCCGGACCCGTTCGCGCTCGGCCGGCCGGGCGCGCGGGTGGGGATCGGGGTCGTGACCGACGGCGAGTGGGTGTGGGGGCTGGAGTGGGAGGACTTCGTCGGGGCGCACCTGGTCGCTCCCCCGGCGGAATTCGTGGCCCACGCGGCGGCTCGCGGGTGGATCGCGGCGGAGCTGCCCGAGGAACGCGTGCTCGAGATAGCCCGGGGGTTCGGGATGCCCGACCGCGACGAGTAGCGGGCCCGCCCGGGGCGTCTTCGACAACACCGTGGGCGGGCCATCGGCGCGCCGCTGATCGGAATACCTCAGGCCGCGCCGCCTGGATCCGGCGAAACCCGCTCCGCGAGAAGGACGTAGCGCACGTACCAGACCAGCATCAGGGCCGAGCTGAGCGTGTGGAACAGATGCAGGGCCCAGATCGGTCCCGGCGGAAGGTCCAGGACGTACACCATGTAGATCAGGTTCCCCAGGTTGGCCAGGGTGATGTTGGCGGGGCTGTAGGAGCGTACGTCCTTGGTGCGGAGAGCTTTTGCCAGCATGGGTAGGGTGCTGGCGGCGAAGACCGCGCTCGCCATCGCGCCCGCGATCACGGGGACCTGCACTGGGACAACCTCTTTCGGATGGTCGGGTCGGCGATCAGGGGGTGGCGGTGTGCGGGCCGAACTCGCCGGACACCTCGACGACGAGGTTCGCGGGGAAGCCGCCGCGGCGGGCGTGTTCGCGCACCGCGCCCATGTCCTCGGCCTCGTGCAGGCAGTACAGCTTGTCGCCCGCGACGTAGCTGGTGATCCAGCGGTAGGGCACCCCGAGCGAGGTCACGGCGGCATTCGACTTCGTCGCGATGTCCGAGAGCTCGGCCGGGGTGAGGTCGGCGGCGCCGGGGATCTCGCGTTCGATGAGGTAGCGCTTCATGATTCGGACTCCTGTGGCGGTGGGGACACCGATGCGGTCGCGATCGGTGACACCAACACTCGGCCATCGGCGGGGCGAAATCATGGGGGTCGATTCCCTATTTTCCGGGTTGTCCACCCGGGTCCCGTACCCCGGTAACGAGGCTGTTCGAGGTCCCCGACCGGCGGTAATATCCCGGAGGTGAGACTCACCGAGCGCGAGTACGAGCTCGGCGAGCTCGAGTCCCGGGCCGCCGCGGCCCGCGCCGGCCGAGGCGGCGCGGTCCTGGTCCGCGGTGAGTCCGGCGCGGGCAAGACCACCTTCGTCGAAGCCTTCCTCGACCGGCTGACCGGCGGCGAACAGGTGCTGTGGGGCGCGTGCGACCCGCTGTCCACGCCCCGCCCGCTCGGTCCCCTGCACGACCTCGCGGACCGCTTCGACGACGCCACCCGCACCCTGCTGCGCGGCGGCGAACAGTCCTACGACATCTTCGCGGCGGCCTTCGACACCCTGCGCGCGCGACCGTCGATCCTGGTCGTGGACGACCTGCACTGGGCCGATCAGGGCACCATCGACCTGTTCCGCTTCCTGCTGCGCCGCCTCGCGCGCACACCGCTGCTGCTGATCGGCATCGCCCGCGACGACGAGGTCGGCGTCGCCCATCCGCTGCGCGCCCTGCTCGGCGATATCGCACGGTCACCGCACGCACACACCCTCACGGTGCCGCCGCTGAGTCTGGACGCGGTTACCGCCCTGGTCGCCGACCGGCCCGTCGACCCGCGCCGGCTGCACGATATGACCGGCGGCAACGCCTTCTTCGTGTGCGAGATGCTTGACCATCGCACCGGCGACCTGCCCGCCACCGTGCGCGACGCGATCCTGGCCCGCACGGCCGGATTGGACACCGCCGCATGGGATCTGCTGCATCTGCTGAGCTGCGCACCCGGCGCCATCGCCGATCATCTGCTCGTCGATCTCGGCGTCACCCTGCCCGCGCTGCGCGCCCTGGACGACGCCGGGCTGATCCGGCGCAACGATCGCGGCGTGGCGTTCCGGCACGACCTGTGCCGGCTGGCGGTCACCAGCGTCATCCCGCCCGGCGCCGAACCGAGCCTGCACCGCCGGTTCATCCGCGCCCACCACGCCGCCGCCGACCCGGATCCCGCGATCATTACCCATCACGCGGTGGGCGCGGGCGACCGCGACCTGATCACCGAGGCCGCCGCGGCGGCCGGGCGCGCCGCCGCCCGCTCGGGCGCGCACACCCAGGCGACCGAGTTCTTCCGCCTCGCCCTCGATCAGCGTCAACTGCCGCCGGAGACCGAGGCGGAACTGCTCGAACTGCTCGCGGCGGAGTACTACCTCACCGATCGCCTCGACGACGCGATCGTCGCCTGCCGCACCGCGATGCACCTGCGCGAGGCCATGAACGCCCGGGTCGCCGTGAGCGCCGACCATCACGCCCTCGCGGTGTACCGGTGGTACAACTCCCAGCGCGCCCTGGCCGACGACCATGTGAGCGCCGCGATCGCGGCCCTGGACGGCGGGGCCGGCGCCGACCCGGCCACCCTCACCCAGGTCGGGCACGCGTTCGCACTGCAGGCGTACCTCGCGATCCAATCGACCCGGCTCGACGCCGCTGCCGGCCTGCTGGCCCGTGCCCGCGAGATCGCCGGCGCCGCAGCCGATCCGCTGCTGCTGGCGCGGGTCGGCATCGTGGCGAACATTCACGCGGTCGTGTCCGGGCGGATCGAGGCGCGCACCGAACTGCTGCACACCCTGGCGACCGGCCCGAAGCACATCGACGAGATCTACTCCAGCGGCTACACGAACCTGTCCTACTTCGACGTGGAGCAGCGCAGGCTCGGCCCGGCCCGGCCGCCGAACTGCTCGAGGTGTGCCTGCCGCTGATGATCGAGCACGATCTGCCGGTCTGCCATGTGGTGCAACTGGGTTCGCGAGGAAGGCTCAAACTGCTCACCGGCGACTGGCAGGGCGCGCTGGCCGACGCGGACGCGGTGCTGGACACCGCCGGTGCGCCGCTGGCGCGCGGATGGCCGCTGCTGATCCGGGCGGTGGTCGCGCTGCGCCGGGACGGCGACGACGGCGGCGGGATCGATCGCGCCTGGCAGCTCGCGTGCGGGTACGGCGAGCCGGTGCGGATGCTGCCGGTCGCGGCCGCGATCGTCGAGCGCGTCTGGCTGACCGGGGTCCCGGACGAACGGCTGCCGCTGTGCCGGGAGCTGCTGGACACCGCGCCCGCGCTCGGATTGGAATGGGCGCGTGGCGAACTGGCGATGTGGCTGCGCCGCGTCGGCGAGCAGGTGACCGCCGACGCCGTGGCCGAGCCCTACCGGCTGCTCGCCGCCGGGCACCACGAGCGGGCCGCCGCGGCCTTCACCGAGCTGGGCACACCGTACGACGCCGCGCTGGCGCTGGCCGGGTCCGGCGAAACCGCTTCGGTACGCGCGGGTTTGGACATTCTCGACGGACTCGGCGCGACCGCGGTGGCCGCCAAGGTCCGCTACGACCTGCGTGCGAACGGCGCGCGCGGGGTGCCCGCGCCGCGGCGCGCGACGACGCGAGCCAATCCGGCGGGGCTGACGACACGGCAGATCGAGGTCCTCGGCTTACTGGCCGACGGTGTCACCAATGCCGGAGTGGCCGAACGATTGTTCCTGTCGGTGAAGACCGTCGACCATCACGTCTCGGCGATACTCACCAAGCTCCAGGTCACCAATCGCCGGGACGCGGTCCGGTCCGCCCGCGACGCGGGCATCCTGGGCTGATCCCCCGGGCGCGCCCACGCCGACCGTCCCCGGAATCGTAAATCTGAAATGAAACCGTGTCTGAAAACCGGTGCGCGTGAGCCGCCGAGTCGCGAGAATGAGGCTCGGCAGTGCGGTGGAGCCCAACCTCCACCGCACTGCCTCGAAACACTATCGGCAACAGAGGAATTGAACAATGAGCAGCCTGGCGACCTCTTGCGCGGCGACCTTCGTCGCCGCGGCCGTCATGATCGGGACCGCGGTGACCGGCGACGCGCGCGCGGAGCCGCCCCGGGGCGCACACCCCTGCACCCCGTACACCGCGATCTTCGCGCCGGGCACCTGGGAGACGAGCTTCGACGCCGATCCCACGGTCCCGGTCGGCATGCTCAGACCAATCGGGGACGGACTGCAGCGCCAGTTCGGCCGCGACATCACCGTGCTCTACACCCCCTATGCCGCAAGCGCTTTCGACCAGGGACTGAGCTACTCCGAATCGCTGAGCACGCTGCGGTCCGGACTGCACGACACGCTCGGGAGCCTGTGCGCCTCGACCAAGGTGCTGCTCGCCGGATACAGCCAGGGCGCGGACGGCATCGGCGACGTCGCGACCGAGATCGGCAACGACGCGGGCCCGATCGACCCGGGCCGGGTGCTGGGCGTCGGCCTGCTGTCCGATCCCCACCGGGACCCGAACACCACACTCTCCCTGGGCAATCCGCAGCCGGGTCACGGCATCGCGGGCACCCGGGGCCAGGATTTCGGCGCGCTGACCGACCGGGTGCGCACCGTCTGCGCCGACGGCGACCTGTACTGCTCGCTCAACGCGACCGCCTCCCCCTTCCTGGCCGCGCTGGGTCAGGTGCTCAGCGGCGATCCCGCACCGATCGCCGATCTCATCCCGAACACCTCGGATCCGAACCAGCTTGTCGCGCAGGCGGTTCAGGTGGGCGCGGGCTGGGCGGCGACCGCGCAGAATCTGCCGAGCGTGCTCGACGGCCTCACCAGCCTGCCGAGCCTGATCGAGTCGGGCGACATCAGGGGTGCGCACCAGATCGCGAGCGAGGTGAACGTCGCGCTGCGCCCGATCGTGGAGGCCGCGGCCGGGGTCGATCTGCCCCTGGTCGCCTCGGTCATCCGCGCCGCCGCCACCGTGGACCCCTCCGGCTGGACCGCCTCGGCCAGCGTCATCGCCGACGTGCTCACCGAGATCGACATCCTGCACATCGCGGGCAACGTCGGCCAGCTCCAGGAGATCCTGTGGCGCGCGGTCGAATCCCTGTCCCGCCAGGACCCCTTCGCCGCGGCGGCGGAGATGACCTCCCTGATCCCCACCGGTCTCGACCTGGCGGGCTCGGTGCTCGGCCCGTTCGCCACGGCCGTGCGCGGCGATCTCGGCGTGGCCACCCGGACCCTGCTCAACCTCAGCGAGCCCGACAGCGTCAACGACCTGCTCGAGCTGAGCCGCCAGGGCATGGACATGGCCAACTTCTATTCCTCGGGCGCGCATGTCGACTACCTCGAGGACACCCAGACGATGCTGGACTTCCTCGGCTCCCAGGTCGCCCCCTAGGCCCACCCGGAGGTTCACTGCGAATCGCAGTAATTCGACCGCACCGCTGAATGCCGGCGGCCATTTCCCGCGCGGGCGCGCGTAATCGTTTCCACGGTGAGTTTCGTTGCGTTACACGGTCTCCGCATAATTCGCATCACACCCCGGACCTGCGAAATCTCCAGGTGGAAGCAACCCCCCGAAAATAGCGTCTTTCAATTTCCCAACCGGTCAACCGACCTGTAGTGTGCGCTCGTCGCGACCGAATACGAGTCGCGGAAAGACCGTTCTGGCAATGGAGTTCGAAGTGCTGGAGATTCATCACTTCAGTTACGGGTGGGTCACCCCCGTACTGGCCTACATCATGTCCGTCGTCGGATCCCTTCTCGGATTGCGCTGTACCGCCCGCGCCCGCACCGGCGAGGGCAGGCGCGGCTGGCTGATCGCCGCCGCGGTCGCGATCGGCGGAACCGGTATCTGGGTCATGCATTTCATCGCCATGCTCGGCTTCTCGGTCCACGGCGCCACGATCCGCTACAACGTGCCCATCACCCTGCTCAGCGCCGCTATCGCCATGCTCGTGGTGTGGCTCGGGCTCTCGGTCGTGGCCAGTGTGCGCTGGGGCGGCTGGGAATTGCCGGCCGGTGGCACACTCACCGGACTCGGCGTCGGCGCCATGCATTACGCGGGCATGTACGCCATGCAGTCCGACGCCGAGTTCAATTACGACCCCTGGCTGGTCACCCTTTCCATGGTGATCGCGGTGGTCGCCGCAACGGTTGCGTTGTGGTTCACGTTGAACATCAATGGGATTCTCGCCACGACTCTCGCCGCGCTGATCATGGGTGTCGCGGTGTGCGGCATGCATTACACCGGTATGGCGTCGATGAGCGCGCACCACGTCGCGAATGCGGGCGATCCTTCCGGCGCGGGCGCCATGCAACTCCTGGCCCCGCTCATGGTCACGGTCAGCATGGTGACAATGGTGCTGCTGATTCACGTCGGACTGACCGAGGTGGACGAGGCGAGCCGCCGAATCACCGCCCCGGTCCGCCCGGTGCCACCGGAACCGGAGTCCCGCGAATCCTGGTCCCTGCGTTCGAATTCCGCCGCGGCGCCGCGCCGGCCCGGGTCCCCGCAGGACTACACCCCGGGCTTCCCGCCGCAGCCGGGCATCCCCCAGGGCACGCAGCCCGGCAACCTGCGCGGGCAGTATCCCGAATCCAGCGCATCCTGAGAGATCCGCAGAAGAACCTGAGATTCCGCAGGACTCGCTGAGAACATCGTGCGGGCGTTCGACTTTCCAGCGCATCGGCAGCAAACTGACTGGCGTGGCAGGCCACCAGTTGGAATTGATCTTCGTCGTCCTGTTCGCGACGATTCTGGCCCAACCGCTCGGTAAGCGGCTGGGCCAGGCTCCCGCGGTGCTCATGACCGCCTTCGGCGTCGTGCTGGCCCTCATCCCGCAGGTGCCGGAAATCCACATCGACCCGAAGATGATCCTGCCGCTGGTGCTGCCGCCGCTGCTGTACGCCGCGGCCCGCCGCACCTCGTGGCGGACCTTCGCCGACAACTGGGGCGCGATCAGCCTGCGCGCGGTGGTGCTGGTCATCGTGACCACAGTGGTCGTGGCCGCGGCCTTCCACGCCTGGTATCCCTCCATCCCGATCGGCGCCGCCATCGTGCTGGGCGCGGTGGTCGCCCCGCCCGATCCGGTCGCGGTCTCGGCGCTGGCCGGGCGGCTGGGCCTGCCCCGCCGCCTGGTCGCGGTGCTCGAGGGCGAGGGCCTGTTCAACGACGTGACCGCGATCGTCATCTATTCGGTGGCGTTGCAGGCCGTGGTCACCGGCACGTTCTCGGCCTGGCACGCGGCCCGCGACTTCGCCGTCTCGGCACTGGTCGGGGTCGGGGTCGGCCTGTTGCTCGGCTGGCTGGGCAGCAAGATCATGCAGTGGCTGGACGAAGCGCCCTGGCGCGTGGCGCTGGGACTCATGCTGCCGTTCGCCGCCTACGGCTTCTCCGAACTGGGCGGCGGCTCGGCCGTGCTGGCCGTGCTGGTGTGCTCGCTGTATCTGACCGACGCCGCCACCGACTTCAGCGACAGCGACTACCGATTGGTCGGCGATTCCTTCTGGGAGATCACCGAGATGCTGGTCACCGGTTTCGCCTTCGGCCTCATCGGTCTCGAACTCAGCACCGTGCTGCGCGACGCGGGACCGGACTGGCCGCGCTTCCTCGGCGGGGCGGCCGTGGTGATCGGCGTGGTGGTCGGACTGCGCCTGGTGTGGCTCATGTGCACCACCCTGGCGTTCCAGCGCTGGTGGCGTCAGCGCGACGCCGACGAGCCGTACACCTGGCGCGAGACCCTGGTCACCTGGTGGGCCGGCATGCGCGGGGTGGCGACCGTGGCGCTGGCGCTGGCCATTCCGTTCACCACCGCGACCGGCGAGCCCTTCCCCGGGCGCACCGAGATCCTGTTCACCGCGTTCGCGGTCGTGCTGTTCACCCTGCTGCTGCAGGGCCCGACCCTGCCCGCGGTGGTCCGCGCCACCGGCGTGCACGCCGACACCGGCCGCGAGCGGGAGATGGAACGCGCGCTGTGGACCCGGGTGCTCGACACGGAACTGGCCAGGCTCAAGGAGATCGCGGCCCGTCAGGACATGCCCGAGGAGGTGTACGAACGCCTGCGCGACGGCTTCGAACGCCGTCTGGCCCAGGCGGATCCGGAGGCGGCCGACACCAACGCCAAGCTGTCGACCGATCGCGCCGTCGCGTTCAGCAAACAGATGCGCTCGGTCACCAACGAGGTGCTCGAGGCCGGGCGCGCCGAGGCCCTGTCCGCGCGCCGCGAACCCGGCATCGCCCCCGATGTCGTGGACCGCGTCATGCGCCGCCTGGACCTGCGCACCAAAGCGGGCTGAGCCACCGGACACCCGCGCCCCACGGCGCGATACGCACCCGGCGTGCCGGGCGCGAGTAGCGTTCGAAGCAGGTTCGGTGCGACAGGGCGGTCGGCCGATCCGGTATCGACTCACCCACCGGTCGAGGGCCGGCCTCGCGGCCGGCTCGGCGGCCACCAGCGTCGGCGCACGGGAGAACGGACCCCCTTCATGGCTCTGCCCGCCTATGACCCGCCGTGGCTTCGCACCGTCGAGGTCGGGTCCGCGGTGCACGGGATCCGGGCCTGGTGGCGGGCGCCGCACCGGTTCCTGCGCGCCGTGCGGGCCTACCGCGATCTGCTGGCGGTGGCCCCGGCCTGTATCGCCTACTCCTTCACCCTCTTCGTGACCTGGTGGACCCTGCACGGCACGAACGAGAAGGTCGGGCACCGGCTGATCCTGTCCGCCTCCACGAATCTGCGCAATCTGCAGGACGATCCGATCCAGGTGCTGGTGGCCTCGGCGTTCTGGACCGACGGCGGCTTTCCCTGGGGTGAGATCCTGATCCTGCTCACCGTGATGGCGGCGGCCGAGCGCTGGCTCGGCTCGCTGCGCTGGATCCTGGTGGTGGCGATCGGGCACATCGGGGCGACTCTCATAGTGGCCCTGGGCATTTCCCGGGCCGTGGAACGCGACCTCATTCCGCTGCGGGTCACCGTGGCCACCGATGTCGGCCCCAGCTACGGGATTTCGGCCATGCTGGGCGCGTTCGCGTTCCGGCTGCGCGGCAGGGCTCGGGTGGCATGGATTGCCGGACTGCTGATCTGGTACGGCATCGCCCTGGTGGACGATCGCACCTTCACCGACTACGGGCACCTGTTCGCCCTGCTACTCGGCCTGCTGACCGGGGCCGCCGGACTGCTGGTGGCGCGCAGGCTCTCGGGCGCCCTGCGCCGCCGGGCCGCCCGGGCCGGGAACCCGGCCTCAGGGCGCGACGGCGTCGGCGACGTTCCGGTCGCGCTGCACGAATCGCACGGCGGGCTCCACCAGGCGGGCGGCGATGGGGCCGAGCACGGCCATCAATAGCACGTAGGCCGAGGCGAGCGCGGCGAAGTCGGAGTCGACCCCGCCCATCGAGACCGCAAGCCCGGCAATGACAATGGAGAACTCGCCGCGTGCCACCAGCGCGGCGCCCGCGCGGGCCCGGCCCATGCGGCGAATGCCCTGCCTGCCCGCCGCCCACCAGCCGGTGCCGACCTTGGTCAGCGCGGTCACGATCGCCAGCAGCACCGCCCAGCCCAGGACCGGCGGAATCGCCTGCGGGTCGGTGTTGAGCCCGAACGCCACGAAGAAGATCGCCGCGAACAGATCCCGCAGCGGCTCCAGCAGTTTGACCGCCTCCTGCGCGGTGGATCCGGAGATGGCGATGCCGAGCAGGAACGCGCCCACCGCCGCCGACACGTTCAGCGCCGAGGCCACCCCCGCCACGAGCAGCGCCGCGCCCAGCAGTTTGAGCAGGAACTGTTCCCGGTCGTTGCTGTCCACCACCGCGGAGACGTAGCGGCCGTAGCGCAGCGCCACCACCAGCACCACGGTGATCGCGAGCAGCGCGATGGCCAGGGACTTGAGGCCGGCGGCGAAACTCAGGCCCGCCAGCATCATCGTCAGGATCGGCAGATAGACCGCCATGGCCAGGTCCTCGAAGACCAGGATCGACAGGATCACCGGGGTCTCGCGGTTACCCAGCCTGCCCAGGTCGTTGAGCACCTTGGCCACGATCCCGGACGAGGAGATGTAGGTGACGCCGCCCATCGTCACCGCGCCGATCGGGCCGAAGCCCAGCAGCAGCGCCACCAGCACGCCGGGTGTGGCGTTGGCGAGGATGTCGACGATGCCCGCCAGCCACGACTGCCGTAGCCCGGTCACCAATTCCGCTGCGGTGTACTCCAATCCGAGCAGGAGCAGCAGCAGCACCACGCCGATCTCCCCGGCGAGGTGCCCGAACTCCGAGGCGGCCCGGAGGTGGACGATCCCGCCCTCCCCGAAGGCGAGGCCGCCCAGCAGGTAGAGCGGAATCGGGGACATGCCGAAGCGAGCGGCGAACCGCCCCATCATGCCGAGCGCGAAGAGGATCGCGCCGAGTTCGACCATGGCTAAGGCGGTCGTGTCCACCGGCTCAGCCGTCGGCCAGAATGCGCGCGGCGGCGTCCAGTCCGTGCGGGGTGCCGACGACGACGAGCAGGTCGCCGGAGTCGAGAACGAAATCGGGGCCGGGCGAGGGGTGCAGCTGTCCCGCCCGCATGACCGCCACGATGGATGCCTTGGTGCGGGTACGCATTCCGGTCTCACCGAGCATGCGGCCGCGGTAGGGGGAGGTGGTGGCGATCGGCAGCTGCCGGGTGGTGATCCCGGGCAGATCCCGGTGATCCTCCTTGAGCTTCTCCACCAGCTGCGGCGCGCCCAGCAGATTGGCCAGCACCGCGGCCTCATCGGTGGTCAGGGGCACCTGGGCCAGACAGGCGTCAGGGTCCTCGCGCTGGGAGACGATCAGGTCGATCGCCCCGTCCCGGTGCGCGACCACCCCGATCCGGCGGCCGGAGCGCACCTCGAAATCCTTACGCACACCGATCCCGGGCAGCGCTGTCACATCGACGTTCACCCGTTCAGACTAGGACAGGGTGTGCGGTTCTCGGTGGACCGTCCGTCAGAGCGATTGCTCGTCCGTGAGCGGAGCGAAGTATCCGTCGGATTCGGGCAGGTAGGGCGACACGTCGAGCACCGCGGCGACCGGCAGCGGACCGTAAAGGTGCGGGAAGCGCATGGACTCGGGATCGGTCGCCACACCCGGTTCCCAGCGCACCGGCGCGGGCAGCCGGTCCGCGTCCAGTCGCAGCAGCACCATGTCCAGCCGCCCGGCGAACAGCCGGTTCGCGGGCAGGTGCACCTGGTACGGCGCGGAGAGGTGGATGAAGCCCTCGGTGGTCAGGGACGGCGAGCGGTACTCCCCCACCACCCGGGCCGCCTCCCAGTCCGCCCCGGTGCAGATGTGCAGCAGCGTCGTCGACGTCGTGTCCGCGTGAATTCCCACGGCCCCAACCTACTCGGGCCCGCGCGGCGGTACGGCATGTCGAGCCGGCCCCCCGCGCGGGCGGCTCAGTGGAACGCGGGACGCGCGAGGTGGACGGCGATGTCGTTCACCCCGACGCGCGAGGGGGCGAAGCGGCCGATCGCCCGGGCGCCGACGGCGACGTCGGCGGTCCACACACTCACCGCGGGTGCGGTGGATGTCCGCAGGGTCAGCTCGAACGCCTCGGCGGCGTCGGCCACCCGCACCACCGGCAGCACCGGCCCGAGGGTCTGGTGGGTGAGCACGGCCATGGTCGGGTCGACGTCGCCGAGCACGGTGGGTTCGAAGACGTGGCCGATTCCGCTGCCGCCGCAGACCAGCGTGGCGCCCTTGAGCAGCGCGTCGCGCACCTGCTCGCGCACGGTGCCCAGATGGCTCGGCGAAGTCATGACGCCCAGGCCCGGCTCGTCGCCGATCATCGGACCGAAGGCGGCGGCCTCCTGCGCGAGTTTGCCCAGGAACTCGTCGTACACAGCGGCTTCCACGTAGACGCGCTCGACGCTGCCGGTGCTTTGCCCGCTGTTCGCCAGCCCGCCGAGGGCGATGCAGGCGGCCGCCCTGTCCAGGTCGGCGTCGGCCAGGACGAGGGCGGCGGATTTACCGCCCAGATCGAGGCAGCAGGGGATGAGCCGGGCGGCGGCGCGCAGCGCCACGACCTTGCCCGTCTCGACGCTGCCGGTGAAGCGCACGTAGTCGACGCTGTCGAGCAGCGCCGGGCCGGCCTCGTGCCCGGCGACGGTCTCGAACACCGCGGGCGCGCCGAGGCTCGCCCAGCCGTTGACCAGGGCGCGCACCGACAGCGGCGTCCGCGAAGAGGGCTTGACGAGCACCGCCGACCCGGCCACCAGCGCGGGCACGGCGTCGAACACCGCCAGCGCCAGCGGATAGGTCCAGGACCCGATGACCCCGGTCACCGCGCAGGACTGGTGCGCGAGCGCGGATTGTGTGCCCGCCCCGGGCCGCGCGGCGTGCTGCGGATGCCCGCCGCGCAGGAATTCCGCAGCGTGCGAGCGATGGTGGTCGAGGGCCTGCAGGGCCAGACTCACCTCGGCCCCGGCTTCGGCGGCGGTCTTCCCGGTTTCCAGTGCGAGCAGAGTGGTGAGCCCATCCCTGTTGTCCCGCATCCAATTTCGGAACGCTCCGAGCCAATTGACACGACCGACCACACCGAGTGATCGCCATAGCACGCTGCGGTCGCGGAGCCGTTCGACGGTGTCACGCACCTGATCCGGGGATTCGGTGGCGATGATGTCCACGACCCGGCCGTCGGCGGGGGCGATGACGGTGAGCATGGGCGGGAGGACCTTTCCGGCGTCCTGAACCTTGCTGTGTGTGCGTTGCGCTGTGCGCATGAATCTCACCGTATGACTGAGGGTTTCGGCCAACCAGCTTGCAATCGGCCACGAATCGGCGAATATGGGCCGCAACCGGGCAACCTACCGGCCGGTAACGGCCCGGGGACGCCGAAAGTTTGCGAGTATGCCTGAGTGACGGAAGAGTTGGCGCAGCTACGTTCCATCACCAGCACCGCGCTGCTGGCCGATTTCGCGCTGGGTCGCGGGTTGACGCTGCCGGCGGTGCTGGCGGGTAGCGGGATCAAGGAACCGGATCTGCGCGATCCGTCCACCGAAATCACTCTGGAACAAGAGTTCTCGGTCACCCGCAACGTGGTCGCCGGCATCAACGACGAGCCCGGGCTGGGTTTGCTGGCCGGGTTGCTGTGCCATCCGCCGTCCATGGGCGTGCTCGGTTTCGCCCTGATGAGCAGCGCCACGCTGCGCCAGGCCATGGACATCGCGCTGCGCTACGCCGACCTGTCCTTCACCGCGGCGCAGCACCGGCTCGAGAACCGCGGCGCCCAGGTGTGGGTGGTGCGCGACGACAGCGAATTGCCTTCGGAGATAAGACGGTTCACCCTCGAGCGCGATCTGGCCGCCATCGCCACCATTCAGCAGGACCTGCTGCCCATGCGGATTCCGGCCGTCCGGGTCGAGCTGCGGGTGGAGGCGCACCCGATCTACGAGATGTTCGGCGCGGTCTTCGGCGTCGAAGAGGTCACGTTCGATATGCCCCAGTCCCGCATCTGTTTTCAAGCGAGCACGCTGGAGACTCCCTTGCCGCAAGCGAACATATCGACCGCCCGGTTCTACGAGCAGCAGTGCAACGACCTCATGGAGAGCAGGCACAGCCGCAGCGGCCTCAGCGGCCGCGTCAGACAGCTGCTCATCCGGCACGCCGGTTCGGCCGACCAATCCCGGATCGCCGCCGACCTCGACGTCAGCGTCCGCACCCTGCGCCGGCGCCTCGCCGAGGAGGGCACCACCTTCCGCGAACTCAGCACCGAGACCGTCGGCCTGCTGGCCGAGGAACTGCTCATCGCCGGGCTCACCGTGGAACAGGCCGCCGAGCGCCTCGGCTACTCCAGCGTGTCGGCCTTCGCCTCGGCGTTCCGCACCTGGAAGGGACAGTCACCCGGGCACTTCGGCCGGCTGCATCGCGGGCGCGCCACCGTGCGTTCCTGAGCGCGTCCGCGCGGCGGCGCTCCTGCCCGTCCGCGACACGGCGCACAGCCGCGTCACCGGGCGTTCTCGGCGGCGGCCGGGGTGCGGTCCCGTCCGTGTTCCCGCACACGTGGTAGACCGTCGGGTACGACGTACCCGACCTGCCCGATCTGCGAGGAACCATGAGCCCGTCCCTGATCATGTCCGCCCGCGATATCGAGTTCCTGCTCTACGACTGGCTCGACGTGGAGTCCCTGACCGATCGCGAGCGCTTCACCGACCATTCCCGCGACACCTTCGATCAGGTGCTGCGCCTGTGCCAGGACCTCGCCACCGCCTACTTCGCGCCGCACAATCGCGAGAACGATCTGCACGAGCCGGAGTTCGACGGCGAGCGGGTGCGCATCATCCCGGCGGTGGCCAAGGCGGTACGCGCCTTCGCGGACGCCGGAATGGTCGGCGCGGCAATGGATTACGAGATCGGCGGCATGCAGCTCCCGCACGTGGTCTACACCGCGTGCATGTCCTGGTTCCACGCCGCCAACGTGGGCACCACCGCCTACGCCCTGCTCACCACGGGCAACGCCAATCTGCTTGCCGTGCACGGCAGCCCGGAGCAGCTCGAGAGATTCGTGCGCCCCATGGTGGACGGGCGCGCGATGGGCACGATGGCGCTGTCCGAGCCGCAGGCCGGATCGAGCCTGGCCGACATCACCACCCGGGCGGTCCCCCAGGACGACGGCACCTACCGGGTCTTCGGCCGCAAGATGTGGATTTCCGGTGGCGACCACGACCTTTCGGAGAACATCGTCCACCTGGTGCTGGCCCGCGTGCCCGGCGCGCCCGAGGGCACCCGCGGCATCTCGCTGTTCATCGTCCCCAAGTTCCTGCCCGGCGCGGACGGGGCCCCGGGTGAACGCAACGACGTGGTGCTCGCGGGCATCAACCACAAGATGGGCTGGCGCGGCACGGTCAACACCGCCCCCGTCTTCGGCGACGGCAACTTCACCCCCGGCGGGCAGCCGGGCGCGGTGGGCTACCTGGTCGGCACGCTCAATCACGGTCTCGCGCAGATGTTCACCATGATGAACGAGGCCCGCATCGGCGTCGGGCTGGCCGCCACCGCGCTCGGCTACACCGGCTACCTCAAGTCCCTCGACTACGCGCGCGGCCGGCCGCAGGGCCGGGCGATGGGCGTGCGCGGCGGCCCGCAGACCCCGATCGTCGAACACCCCGACGTGCGCCGCATGCTGCTGGCCCAGAAGTCCTATGCCGAAGGCGCACTCGCGCTGCAGCTCTACTGCGGCAGGCTGGTCGATCTCGAGCGCACCGCGCGCGACGAGGCCGAGCGGACGCGGGCGAGCACGCTGCTGCGCGTGCTCACGCCCATCGCCAAGAGCTGGCCGAGCCAGTGGTGCCTGGCCGCCAACGACCTCGCCATCCAGGTGCACGGCGGCGCGGGCTACACCCGCGACTACGACGTGGAGCAGCACTACCGCGACAACCGGCTCAATCCCATTCACGAGGGCACGCACGGCATCCAGAGCATGGACCTGCTGGGCAGGCAGGTGACCCTGGACAACGGTGTCGCCCTCGTCACCCTGCTCGAGGTGTTCGCGGCCACGGTCACCGCGGCCCGCGCGAGCGGTGACGAGGAACTCGCGGGTTTCGCGACCGCGCTCGAGGCCGCCGCCGGTCGGCTCGCCGCCACGACGGCGGGTCTGTGGCGCGACGGCGATCCGGTGTCGGCGCTGGCCAATTCCGCGGCCTACCTCGAGGCGTTCGGGCATATCGTGCTGGCCTGGATCTGGCTCGAGCAGGCGCTGGCCGCGACCCCGCGCGCCGAACGCGGCGAGGCGTTCGGGCTCGGCAAGCGCGCGGCCGCCCGCTACTTCTTCCACTGGGAATTGCCGCGCACCGGTCCGCAGTTCGATCTCCTGGACTCCGGGGACCGCACGACCCTCGCACTCGACCCTTCTTGGCTGTGAGCTTGCTACCTGTGTCCCGAGGGTTATCGAATAGGAGTGTGGGTGTCGGTGCTCGCGGGTAGTCTCCCGGTAGACAACTCGATAAGCGGCTCGCAAGGGGGTCCCCAAGGGCCCCGGGGAGTACCGGCAGCGGCCGGTCCGCCTCCAGCCTGGGCCTGTTCGCTCTTAGCGAAACCCCAGGTCGTGTTAGGCAAAACACACGGGAAACTCCACGGGAACAAAGACCTCCGCTCGAACGTCTGACAGAGTAGTCATCAACCACTGCTGGGAAGTAGCGGTAGCGAGCCCACAGAGTGGACTGTGGGCCCCACACCAGGCGAACGGTGCGCGAGCCCCGGGAGCCAGGACGGAGGAGTCATGCCAGGAACCCTGACAAGCACCCCACTGACCGCGGTCGACCGTTGTGACCGCTGCGGGGCGGCTGCGCGCGTGCGCGCAACCCTTCCCGCCGGTGGCGAGTTGCTCTTCTGCCAGCATCACGCCAATGAGCACATGGATCGTCTCCGTGAGCTCGAAGCCGTGATCGACACGGAGTCGGCACCGGCGCTCTAATCAGCTCCTCCACCTCGGGGCAGTGTTCCGGCCCTCGGGGGGTCCGCTCGAAAATTGAATCTTCCCAACAGAATTACCGGCAACGGGCGACCCCAAGGGTCGCCCGTTGTCCAGTTTTCCCGGCCGGACTTGCGCGAAACGGATTCGTCGTATCTCCGGCCGGAATCCGATTCCGAAGGAGAGCGCTCTGTCCACCGCGCACGCCACCTATCTGACCGACCGGCACATGTTCGCCCTGTGGACCTGGACCGGGTCCGGGCCGGGTCCCGCGCCCGCCACCGCGGGCGAGACCGAGACCATCGCGCTGGCCGTTCCCGACGGGGACGCCATCGCGGTGACCGAGGTGCCCTGCGCGCTCGTCGAGCCCGAGGAGTTCCTGGCCGGCGCGCCCGCCGCGGCGCGGGTGTGGCGGGCGGTGCTGGACGGGGAGTCCGACGCGCTGCCCGTGGCCGCGCACGCGGTGCCCAATGCCACCGGGACGGCCATCGTGTCCGCCGAGCGGGCCGTGCGGACGCTGCGGGACACGGTCGCGCTCGCGGGTGAGCTGCGGACGAGCCTGAAGGCCGAGCTGCGGCCGTATCAGGCGCGCGGCATCGCGTGGCTGCACGAGACCACCGCGGTGCACGGCGGGGCGGTCCTGGCCGACGAGATGGGCCTGGGCAAGACCGTGCAGGCCATCGGGTATCTGCTGGGGCGCGCCGGCGTGGGCGCGAGCCTGGTGGTGTGCCCGACCTCGCTGGTGGGCAACTGGGTGGCCGAGATCGAACGGTTCGCGCCGGGGCTGCGCGCGATCGGGTGGCGCGGGGGCGAACTGCCCGCGGCCGGGCCGGGCACGGTGGTCGTCACCGGGTATCCGACGCTGCGCGGGCACGGGTCGGCGCTGGCCGGGACACAGTGGGCCGCCGCGGTATTCGACGAGGCGCAGGTGCTCAAGAATCCGCGCACGCAGGTGTCCAAGGCGGCGCGGACCGTGCGCGCCGACGCCCGGGTCGCGCTGACCGGTACGCCGGTGGAGAACCACCTCGAGGAGCTGTGGGCGCTGCTGAATCTGGTGGCGCCGCAGGAGTTCACGCACAAGGCGCAGTTCCGGCGGCGGTTCGTGCGGCCCATCAACGAGGGATCGGCCCCGGCGGTGCTGCGGTTGCGTGACGCGATCGAGCCGCTCGCGCTGGCGCGCCGCAAG
Organism: Nocardia sp. NPDC055321; assembly: GCF_053645575.1. NCBI lineage: Bacteria > Bacillati > Actinomycetota > Actinomycetes > Mycobacteriales > Nocardiaceae > Nocardia > Nocardia sp. NPDC055321. The sequence continues at coordinate 91,842 of NZ_JBSHMS010000005.1, read as the reverse complement.
ACCGAGGTGGCGGCCTCGCTCCCGCCAAAGATCCACTGCGACGTGGTGTGCGATCTGACCGCGGAGCAGGAGCGGCTGTACGACAGTCTGCTCGAGCGCGCCGAATCCGAGGGCTTCGGTTCCGGCGGGCAGCGCCACACCCGGCTGCTCGCGGTGCTCACCGAGCTCAAGCAGGTCTGCAACCATCCCGGGCTGATCACCGGCGACCTGGGCGAATTGGCCGGGCGCTCCGGGAAATTCGACGTGTGCGCCGACATCCTGGCCAACAACGTGGAGGCCGGGGCGCCGACCCTGGTGTTCACCCAGTACCGCAGGACCGGTGAGCTGCTGGTGCGGCACTGCGCGCAGGAGTTCTGGATCACCGCGCCGTTCTTCCACGGCGGGCTCGATCAGGCCGAGCGCACCGAGATCGTCACCGGCTTCCAATCCCCCGACGGGCCACCGATTCTCATCCTGAGCCTGCGCGCGGCGGGCACCGGGCTCACCCTGACCCGCGCGGCCGACGTCATCCATTTCGACCGCTGGTGGAACCCCGCGGTCGAGGCGCAGGCCTCCGATCGCGCGCATCGCATCGGCCAGACCCGCACGGTCACCGTCACGACGCTGACCTCGGGCACCACCATCGAGGAGCACATCGCGGGCATGCACGACCGCAAGTCCGCCCTCACCGATCTGTCCGACACCGCGGGCATCGCGGCTCTCGCCCGCCTCGACGACGACCGGCTGTTCGAGATCCTGCGCCGAAAGCGAGCCAACTGACATGCCCGACAACGAATTCGGCTACACCGGCTGGGGCATGGACTGGGTGCGGGTGGCCGAGCCCCTGAACCAGACCAAACCCGAGCCCCTGCTCCCCCGCGCCCGCAGCATCGCCCGCAACAACGGCGTGCGGACCCTGATCGAGGGCAATCACCTCCAGGCGAACATCCACCGCGGTTCCGAAGCCTCGGTGACCTACCTGGAGGTGACCCCGCTGGACGGCCCGACGATCCGGGCACTGGAGCAGGTGATCCCGCCGACGGCCCTGACTCTGACCGACGAGCACCGCGCCGCCGTTGCGGCCCTCGGCATCCCCCTGACCCCCCACCTGGCCCGGATCGATTGCTCCTGCCGTGCCCGCAACGATCGCTGCCTCCACTTCTTCGCCACCTGCTACGCCCTGGCCCGCCAGGTGGACGAAACCCCCTGGCTGGCCCTGGACCTCCTGGGCTACCGCAACGCCACCCCCGGACCCGAGACCGACGAGACCCAACCCCCCGCCCGCTGGACCCCGATCAACACCCTCGACCCGAAAACATTCTTCGAGTCGGTATCGAGGTAGTCATGGCCCTATCCCGCTTTGCTGAACTCCGCACCAGCGGAGTGCTTTTCGCGGCAAACTGAGCCCCCGCGATCGCGGCGGACGGAGGTGGAATCCGCACCGCCGCGACACGTCCATCACTTTCACCCGGGGAATCACAGGACACTGCGACATCGCACGCTGATGGCCGGCACGCCCGGAAGCGGAACCCCCTGCGCCGGACCGGACCTCGACGACTCCGACACCGACCCGCTCGCCGCGAAACCGGCCGGACAGTCAGGGGCGGCGGGCTCGGAAGCGGAACATCGTCGGGTTGGAGCGGACCTCTATGTCGGTGAAGCCCGCGGACTTCAGGCGGGCGGGGAGGGTCGTGGGCGGGACTGGGACGCAGACATCGTTCACGTGCATCAGGCGGAAGGGGAGGGTGTCGCGGCCGTCTATGCCGGCGAACACGCCGCCGGGGCGCAGGACGCGGAACGCCTCGGCGAAGAGGGCGTCCTGGCGGGCGGGAGTGGGGACGTGGTGGAACATCGTGAAGGCGACCACGGCGCTGAAGTCGTTGTCCGGCAGGGGCATCGCGGTGCCGTCGCCGTGTACGACGTCGAGGCGGGGGTGGCGGGCGCGGAGGCGGGCGGCCAGGGCGGCGTCGATCTCCAGGCCGGACAGGGCCGCGGTGCGGGTGCGCAGGGCCGCGACGTTCGCGCCGTAGCCGGGGCCGATCTCGAGGGTCCGGTCGCCCAGGTCCAGGCCGGACAGGGCCCACGGAACCAGGGTGGTGGTGCTGGCGCGCTCCCAGAGGGTGGAGCGGCAGCCCAGTTGATGGAAGTAGTTCATGCCCATGGCTCGACGGTAGGCACGCGACGCCGGGGGCACGAGCGGCTACGGTGACAGACTGTGTCGCCAAACGGTCAAGCGCCGGTCGTCGCCGCACCGGGGGGACCCACCGCCATGGTTTTCGGGGCGGGACGGCTGCCGCCCGGGCACTGGTTCGACGAGCACGAGCATCCGCAGCATCAGATCGCCTGGGCCGCACGGGGAGTCATCACCGTCGAGGTGGGCGCGGGCCGCTGGGTGCTGCCGCCGACGCGGGCGCTGTGGATTCCCGGCGGTGTCGGTCACCGCACCGGCACGTACGCGGGCGCCCTGATTCGCGGGATCTACCTCGAACCGGACCGCACCCCCGTGCGCTTCCCCGAACCAACGCTGTTGCGGGTCTCGCGATTACTGCGTGAACTGTTCGACCATCTGACCTCCGGCACCACCACCGCGGCCGAACGCGAACGCGCCGAGACCGTCATCTTCGACCAGCTCGAGCCCGTGCGGGTCAGCCCCCTGGGCGCACACCTGCCCGAGGATCCGCGCGCCCGGGCAGTCGCCGAGATCCTGCTCGCCGATCCCGCCGACCCCCGCACCCTGGCCGAACTCGCCGCCACGGTGCCGGTGGCGCCCCGCACGCTGGCCCGCGCGTTCCTCGCCGATACCGGAACGACGTTCGGCCACTGGCGAACCCGGATCCGCCTGTCCGCCTCCCTCCCCCTGCTGGCCGCCGATCTCCCCCTGGCCCGCATAGCGACCCGGGTCGGCTACGCCACCCCGAGCGCCTACGCCGCCGCCTTCCGCCGCGAGGTCGGACTGACCCCGCGCGAGTACTTCGCGCGCTGAACGCCCCCGCTCGGAACCCGAGTCGTTCGATGTCGCGGTGACTACCACCGAAGGTGTCGGTGGCCGGCGCTACGGTCGAGCCATGGCGAACGCGCGGTACGGCTTCGACGGGGAGCTGTGGGAGTGGGAGGGCAAGGCCTCGTGGCATTTCGTGAGCGTGCCGGAGGAGCTCGCCGATGAGATCGAGGCGCTGCACGGGCACAACGCCAACGGGTTCGGGTCGGTGAAGGTGCACGCGACCGTCGGGAAGACCACCTGGACCACGTCCATGTTCCCGGACAAGAAGCGGGCCACGTACATCCTGCCGGTGAAGAAGCCGGTCCGCGTCGCCGAGGATCTGGCCGCCGGCGAGGCGCTACACGTGGACATCGAGATCGCCGCGAGCTGAGCCCGCACCGAGCCGGCGAGGGCGGGCGGCAGCGCGAAACCGGGCTCTGTACCAGGCGTCCGGCCGGGTCAGGACACGAGGATCCCGGCGGCCGAGTGCGCAGCGGGTCCGCGGCGAGCGGACCGGTATGCGCCTGCCGCGAACCGGGTCGCGGCTACGAACGTCTCAGCGCCGCGATGCGCTCGACCAACTGGTCGGCGGTCGCCAGCGCGGTCGGCGGCCCGCCGCACTCGCGGCGCAGGTCGCCGTGAATCACCCCGTGCGGCTTGCCGGTCCGGTGATGATGCATCGCCACCAGGCTGTTCAGCTCGCGCCGCAGCTCGCCCAGTTTGTCGGCCGTGGCGGCCCGCTCGGCCGCAGCCACCCCGCCCGCACCGCCCGGCCGCCCGGAATCGGCTGCCGCACTGCGCTCCTGGAGCTGACGGCTCTGCCGGTCCTGCAGAAGGGTGCGCATCTGGTCGGCGTCGAGCAGCCCCGGAATCCCGAGGTAGTCGGCTTCCTCGTCACTGCCGGAGAAGGTCGCGGTGCCGAACGAATCGCCGTCGTAGATGACCTGATCGAGCTCGGCGTCCGCGGCCAGCGCGACGAACTTCTTCTCCTCCTCGCCGGGTTCGTCCTTCTGCTTGTTGGCGTCGATGAGGAGCTCGTCCTCGAGCGAGTTGGCCTCGCGATGCGGCTTGCCGATCACGTGGTCGCGCTGCACCTCGAGCTGCGCGGCGAGGTCGAGCAGCACCGGCACCGAGGGCAGGAAGACGCTCGCGGTCTCCCCCGTTCTGCGCGCACGCACGAACCGGCCGATGGCCTGCGCGAAATACAGCGGCGTCGACGCGCTGGTGGCGTACACGCCGACCGCCAGGCGCGGCACGTCCACGCCCTCGGACACCATGCGCACCGCAACCATCCACGGGTCGGTGCTGTTACTGAATTCGCCGATCCGATCCGAGGAGCCGGGATCGTCCGAGAGCACCACGGTCGGCTTGGTGCCCGAAATATGTTCGAGCAGTTCGGCGTAATCGCGCGCCTTGTCCTGGTCGGTGGCGATGACCAGGCCACCCGCGTCCGGCATGCCGGTGGCGCGCAGCTGGCGCAGCCGGGTGTCGGCGGCCTGCAGCACCTTGGACATCCAGTCCCCGGCCGGGTCCAGGGCGGTGCGCCACGCGCGCGCGGTGTGCTCGGGGCTCAACGGCTCGCCCAGACGCGCGGAGTACTCGTCGCCGGCGCTGTCGCGCCAGTGCGCCTCACCGGAGTAGGCGAGGAAGACCACGGGCCGCACGACGCCGTCGGCCAGCGCCTCGGAATAGCCGTAGGTGTGGTCCGCGCGCGACTTCTCGAAACCAGACTCGTCGGCCTCGTAGGTGATGAACGGGATCTTGGAGTCGTCGCTGCGGAACGGGGTGCCGGTGAGCGAGAGCCGCCGGGTGGCGTCGCCGAACGCCTCCTCGACCGCGTCACCCCAGCTCTTGGCGTCACCGGCGTGGTGCACCTCGTCCATGATCACCAGCGTGCGCCGGTTCTCGGTGCGCACCCGGTGCTTGAAGGGGTGCGAGGCGACCTGGGCGTAGGTGACCACGACACCGTGGTAGTCCGCCGAGGTGGACCCGGTGGTGTTGGAGAAGTTCGAGTCCAGCTGCAGGCCGATGCGTGCCGCCGAGGCCGCCCACTGGTGTTTGAGGTGCTCGGTCGGCGCGATCACCGTCACCTGATCGACCGTGCGGTCGGTGAGCAGCTCCGAGGCCACGCGCAGCGCGAAGGTCGTCTTGCCGGCGCCGGGCGTGGCGACGGCGAGGAAATCGCGGGGCTTGCTCGTCAAATATTTGGTGAGAGCCCTGCGCTGCCATGCACGTAACGAACCGCCACCACCCGAAGTCACTCGGTAGAGAGTAGCGATCGGAACCGACACTCCACCAATCCGACACAGCACCGAGTAGTGCCGCACGACACATCATGGGTCCGCGCACATTCGAAACCCTGGTGGGAGATGCTGTAGCAACGATGAACGAGCACGAGAATCCCCAGCAACACGCCGACGCCCCCGCGCCGGACGGGACGAGCGTGCGCGCCGCCACGCGCTGGGGACGCATTCGTCAGCTCATCGCCCATGTCGCGGTGAAGGCGTGGAACGACTCGATCTTCGCGAAGTCGGCGGCGGCGGCGTTCTGGCAGACGTTGTCGCTGGCCCCGCTGCTGCTGGGCCTGCTGGGCAGTCTCGGCTACGTCGGGCACTGGTTCGGGCCCAACACGGTCGGCATCGTGGAATCGAAGATCATCACCTTCAGCCGCGAGCTGTTCAGCCCGAGCGTGGTCGACGATCTCATCGCACCCACCGTCACCGACGTGCTCAAACGCGGGCACAGCGGAGTGGTCTCGGTCGGTTTCGTGCTGTCGCTGTGGGCCGGCTCCTCGGCCATGGCGACCTTCGTGGACGCCATCACCGCCGCGCACGGGCAGGCCAACGCCCGGCACCCGGTCTGGCAGCGCATCTTCGCGCTGTGGCTGTACGTGCTGTTCCTGGTGGCGTCGGTGCTGATTCTGCCGCTGGTGGCGCTGGGACCCTCGCTCATCGGGCGCGTGCTGCCCTCGGGCTGGCGCGAACCCGGCCTGCGGCTCATCGACTCGTTCTACTACCCGGGTGTGGGCCTGCTGCTCATCGCGGGTCTGGCCACGCTGTACAAACTCGCCCTGCACCGCACGCTGCCGTTCCATCGCCTGTTCGGCGGTGCGCTGGTGGCGGGTGTGTTCTTCATGACGGCCAGCGAGGGGCTGCGCAGATACCTGTCCTGGATCACCAGAACCGGGATCAGCTACGGCGCGCTCGCCACGCCCATCGCGTTCCTGCTGTTCACGTTCTTCCTCGGTTTCGCGGTCATCCTGGGCGCGGAGTTCAACGCCAGCGTGCAGGAGTTCTGGCCGGCTCGCGACACCCGCATGGCCCAGATCCGGCGGTGGTGGGAGGCGCGCAACCGAAGACGCGAGGCCGAAGCGACCACCGCCGATCCGGAGATCGGCCCCGCTCGCCCGCCGGTGCGGATCAGCAAGGACGCGCGGCCCGGACCGCCCAGTCCGCACGATCACGCCGGGACCGGACGCGACGGCGACGGCAGATTGTTCCCGTCCGGCAGTCGATAACCGCACGAAAAAGGGCGGCGGAGCATGTGCCCCACCACCCTGCGCAGATCTGGAAGTCTCGCGCGAACCTAGCGCTGCTGATGAGCGCGCTGGCGCTGCTCGTCGAGTTCGGCCCGGGCCCGTTCCTTCTCGGCCTCGGCTTCCTTCTTCGCCGCGTCGCGCTGCGACTGCGCCTTGTCCTGCTGGCTACGGCCTTCTTCCCGCAGTCCCTCGTTGCCGAAAACGGTGCCGGCGGCCTCCTTGGCCTTGCCCTTCGCACCCTCGACGACGCCTTCGAAGCCTTCGCGCGGGCCACTCTTGTCATGTTCGGACATGGGATGTTCCTCCCGATCGATTAACAGTGACATTCCGGGCCTACCCGCGAGTTCGGAGCCGAAACAGATTCTGGGACACAGAGATTCGAGTCACTTCGGCTCGCGGCAGCGCGCCGGGCGTCCGCGCGCGATACGCGCTAAGTAGGCTGAACGCGCCGGTTCGGCCGCCACGTTCACGCGAGCTGGGGAGAATCCGCGTGCCACCTACCGCACAGACGACGAACAACACCTTCGACTCGCTCATCGCGCGGGCCGACGATTCGATGTGGATCGTCACCACGGTCGCGGACGGCGAGCGCGCGGGCTGCCTGATGGGTTTCGGCACCCAGGTCAGCATCGAACCGCGCCGTTTCCTGGCCTGTCTCTCCAAACGCAATCACACCTACCGTGTCGCGGCCCGCGCCGACCACATCGCGGTGCATCTGCTCCCCGCCGAGGGTCTGGCGCTCGCGCAGCTCTTCGGCGCCGAAACCGGCACCGAGATGGACAAGTTCGAGCACAGCGATTGGCGGGCGGGCCCGCATACGCTGCCGATCCTCACGGCGGTGTCGGGCTGGTTCACCGCCGAGATCGTGGGAACGACGGACCTGGGCGACCATGTCGGCTTCCTGCTCGCGCCCACGGCGGCCGAGGTGCCGACGACGGAGTCCGAGCTGCCGTTGCGATTCGCCGCGGTGGCGGACCTGCGCCCGGGTCACCGCGCCTGACACCCGATCCGCCTCCGTACCACCCGCTCGCCTCGCCATCGAGGCGACCGTCGCCGGTGACGGTGCGCGGTCCGGAAGCCGCGCCGTCGTCGCGGAGCGGTGGGCTCGTTTTTCGGACATTGTTCGCGTACCCCGCGAGCCCGGGATCAATCCACACGTGTCCCGATGAACCGGCGAATCCGGCGGTCCGTGCGCGATCAGTCGCGAGCGAACAGCGCGTCGGCGTAGTCCGCGTCGGCGGGTCGGCCGCGGCCCGAACGGCTTCCGTTGTAGGCCCATTCGCGGACGACCGCGAGCGCCTTGGGCAGCATGTCGACGTCGGCGGGGCGGTTCCGGATCGGGTCGAAGTAGGTGGGCGCGGCGCCGACCTCCAGCTCGCTCACCATCAGGTGGGCCAGGGTTCGAGCCGGACCGGTGCGCGGGGTGGCGGTCAGTTCGAATCCGGTGCCGCCGTCGCTCACACCGGCGGACAGGTCGGTGAGGTCGGCGGTGCCGGGCTGCGGGGCCGCCGGACGCGCTCCGAGCCACAGCGCGGGCCCGTCCTCGAACCGGTAGGGCATGAGGCTGCCGTAGCGGGCGGATTCCCAGCCGCGCACGGGCAGCGGAAGCAGGCGGGTGGCCGTTCCGGTGCCGGTGGTGGCCAGGGCCAGATCCCACGGGCGCTCGTCCCGGTCCAGCACGCGCAACGCCAGCCCGAGCACGTCGGGGATACCGCCCGGCAGCCCGGTGCCCTTCGAAATCCGTACCGCCGCCGGGCGTTCCGCGGTTCCCAGCAGCTTCTCGAACTGCGGATCCACCACGTGCAGCATGCCCGCGAAAGGCACGCCGCTCGGATGGAACACTCGCCCCCGTCGCACCTTCGCCACCGCGGCGAATACCCCGGAAACGGTGTTGTCGATCACGCCCACGTTGTCCTCCTGGCGGGTTCCTGCTACTTCGGCGAGTAATACCCGGGCAGGTCACACTGAATCGACCGGGCTCGAACCCGGTGTTCACCGGCTTTCCGGCGCCTGACCGGGCGTGTGTACAAAGCGGCGAATCGGGCACACCAGAGGGGGCAGGTTCCGCTCCGCGATCGATTACCGAAGGAGTCGTCATGGTCGACGAAGGTGTGTACCGCGTCCGGTTCGCCCCGCAGTGCCCGGCCGAGGGCGAGGCCTTCGGTGAGCGCCTGCGCGAACTCGGCGGCATGCTCGTGTACGGCGCCTACCCGGGGCCGGTGGTGGTCTGGCTGACCGCGCCCGCGGCCCTGGAACTGGCGGACCTGGCGCTGGTGGACAGCGTGGACAGCGTCACCGGGGACTACGCCCTGTCCTGATCCGGCTCAGGTGCTCGGCGGGATCCGTTCGTGCAGGGTGAGCAGCAGGTGGTCGAAGGCGGCCACGGTCACCGGGGACTCGGCCGGCACCGCCGGGAGTTCGAGGATCAACTGCTCGGCCAGCAACCGCAGTTTCACGTTGGCTTCCTGAGACCGCCACGCGAGCACGCTGAACGCCTGCTCCGCGCTGATGCGGTACATGCGCATCAGCACGCCCTTGGCCTGTTCGATCACCGCGCGCGCCTGCACCAGTTCGGGCAGGCGCTCGTCGACCGCGACCTGTTCGGCGAAAGCGAGGGTCTCGCTGAGGTCGATGTAGAAACCGCTGGTGCCCACCGAGATTCCGTCGTCGCCGAGGATGCGGTCCGCGACCACCATGACCGTGTGTTCCTGCCCGGCGGTGTCCAGGAACCGATGCCTGCTGGAGAACGGCAGGCCCTGTTCGACGGAACGCCCGATCGACGCCGCCACCAGGTCGCGATCGTCCGGATGTTTGTGTGCCAGTAGCAGTTCGGTGGTCGGCTCGATCTGACCGGGCGCGTACCCGTGCATGCGGTACAGCTCGGGTGACCATTCCCAGCGCTGGGAGGCGAACCAGAACCGGAAGCTGCCCGTCATCGGCCCGGTGCGCGGGGGCGATGCCTGCGCCCCGGCGAGGTCCGTCCGTGGCTCGGGTGCGCGCCCACGATGCGAGGTGGGCAGGTGCGGGCGATGCTCGCGCGTCATCGGATGACCCTCCTGTTCGGATGACGTCGTTTATGGTTCGCCTTGCATAGAATATCTATGGCAACAGGTACAGATTTCTTTTAGCATTCATGCGATAAAGTCGCAATACCTACCCAGAGAGTTTCTCGCGCACGCCGAGGAGGACTGCCCGTGCCCGATCCCGGGGCGCCCCTACCCGACCCCCATCTGCCCGATGCCGCGCGCGGCGTCTACGGCATCTCGGTGGCCGCCGAGCTGGCCGGCATCAGTGTGCAGACCCTGCGCCTGTACGAGCAGCACGGCCTGCTCACCCCCGCGCGCAGCGCGGGCGGCACCCGCCGATTCAGCGGCGACGACCTGGCCCGCCTGCGCCGCATCACCGATCTGACCGACCAGGGCGTGAACCTGGCCGCCATCGCCCGGATTCTCGATCTCGAGGATTCGAACGCCGACCTCACCGCCGACAACCGGCGCCTGGCCGACGACAACCAGCGCCTGCGCGACCAGTCCTGATCCGGCCGGCGGCGTCCGGTCACCGCACGCGCCCGCCGATCACCGCTCCGCGTTGCGGGCGAGCATGTCCCAGGCCAGGGACCGGTAGGTCTCGTCGACCCAGGGGCAGGCCAGGACGAGATGGCAGAACGAGTCCAGGATCGACACCGCGCGGGAGCTCGCGGCGTGACACAGATCGACGAAGCGGAAGCAGATCGCGAAGCCGATGTCCTCCCGGGTGTCCGGGTCGGTCCAGGCGACCGTGACCAGGGCCATCGCGGCGGCCTCGCAGACCCAGTCCTCCGGACCGTGGAGCAGATCGAAAAGCGCTGTGCGCCGAATCGATTCGAGCCACGGCTGCTCCACGCCATGATGGGCCACACCCAGGCACGCGAACACCTGCACGGCGCGGATCCACAGATCGGGATTGCGGACCAGGTAGGGATGCCCGGCCTCGTCGTCGCGTGGCGCGGGCGGACGCGCCAGGGCGCCGAGGAGACCGGGCAGGGAGATGCCGGACAGCGCGACGGCGTGGTCGTAGGCGGCGATCGGATGCGGCCAGCTCAACTGCGCTGTGCGCCTGATCTTCTCGGCCGACTCGGGCATCGGGCGCGGGAACACCGGCTCGGCGATCCGGGCATCGTCCCGGTAGCGCCAGACCTCGATACCGGACCGGTCCCAGTCGGCGGTGCCGGTCCGGGGGTCCGGGAATCCGACGTCCGTGACGGTGATCTCGGCGCGCGGGATCACCCGGCGCACGGTCATCAGCGCGCTCGGCGGTTCGATCGCCGACACCGCGCACTCGATCTCGATCGATTCCGGGTCCGCCACCTGATCGAGCACCTGGCGCAGCGCGTTCATGATCGATTCGGTCGACGCGTGGACGCCGCCGAGCCAGGGCAGGTCTGCGCAGAATCGCACGAGGAGGTCGGCGGCGTAGCGGTGCTCGGGGTACTCGCGCAGATGGTCGGCCAGCGCGACCAGATGCGTTGTGTCCCGGTCGATTCGATAGCGCAGCCCGAGCAGCGCCGGCGCGGCCTTCTCGTGATCGGGCGTGGTCTCGACCACCCGCAGCAGCCACGGCAGCCCGAGCTCGGGGTGACCGGTGTCGGCGTGCAGTTCGGCGAGGTCGACGTGCAGGTAGTCGTCGGAGGGATCGCGGCGCAGCTGTTCGGTCCACACCGCGATCGCCTCGGGCGCGCGGTCCATCGCGCGGTACACGTTCCCGAGCATGATGCTCGACATCCGCCCCGGGTCCAGGCGATACGCCCGCTCCGCGAAGGACTCCGCGCGCCCGAACGCGGTCATGCGCCGCGCCAGCCCGGAACCGATCGCCAGCAGGCCGGCGTCGTGCGCGTGCAGTTCGACCGCGGCGCACAGCACCCGGTACAGCGGCGCCATCGCCGTGCGATCGGGCTCGGGCACCGGTTCGGGCAGCTCCCGATTGAGCGCGAGCAGCGCGTTCAGAATAGTGTCCGCGCCCAATTCGCCCGCCAGTCCGGGCCGTTCGAGCCACGGCACCCGCGACCACGGCAGGCTCGGGTCGTAGGCGACGACCTGGGCGAGCAGGGACACCGCGGCGTCCAACTGCCCGGCCGCCGCCAGCAGGTGGGTCCGCGCGGCCATCGCGCCGATGTAGGGCCGGTCCGGCGGGTACAGCGCCAGCGCGGCCTCGGGTCCCCCGGCCGCCGCCCCCAGCCTCGCCAGTACCTCGTGCGCCTCCGGCAGCCCGGGGTCCAGGTGCAGTGCCGCGGCGACATGGTCCGCCGCGTGCGCGAGGTCCCCGCCGTCGAGCGCGAGCACCGCCACCGCGACCTCGCCCTGCGCCTCGACCCGGGCGTCGCCGAGCCCGTCGTTCGTATCCGATACCGCTGCCATCGCTCCCCATCGTTCGCCAGGTCCGGACCATGATGTCGGACCGCGCCGCCATCTCGCCAGCCGCGAATATCACTGGCGCGGTGGGTATCCCGTCCCGCGGCGGCCACCCGTACCGCGCGTGCGTGCCGTGGCGGACCTCACAATCGGTGCCCGATGGGAAGTGGGGGCGGACGCGTCGACGAAGATGGTCGTGCGAAATTTTCGAGCGCAAGGAGAAATAGTGGAACGCATCGGCGTGATCGGCGGCGGCACCATGGGTGCCGGTATCGCCGAGGTGGCTGCCCGCAACGGCAGCTCGGTCCTGGTTCTCGAACGCGACACCGAGGCGGCCGACGCGGCCGTGGGCCGCATCGAGAAGTCCCTGGCGCGGGCGGTGAAGTCCGGCCGCCTCGAGCAGGCCGACGCCGATGCCGCCCGGGCGCGCATCACCCTCACCACCGCCATCGACGACTTCGCGGACCGCGAGCTGGTCATCGAGGCCGCGCCGGAGATCGAGTCGCTCAAGGCCGACTTCTTCACCAAGCTCGACGGCATCGTCTCCCCCGAGACCATCCTGGCCACCAACACCTCCTCGATCCCGGTGATCCGGCTGGCCAACGCCACCGCGAACCCGGCCCGCGTGGTGGGCGTGCACTTCTTCAACCCGGTGCCGGTGCTGCCGCTGGTGGAGATCGTGGTGACCCTCAAGACCGATCGCGCGGTCGTGGACAAGGTGACCGCCTACGCGCGCGACGTGCTGGGCAAGCGCACCATCGAGTCCAAGGATCAGGCGGGCTTCATCGTCAACGCCCTGCTGATTCCGTACCTGTGCAGCGCGATTCGCATGTTCGAGACCGGCTTCGCCTCGGCCGAGGACATCGACGAGGGCATGGTCAGCGGCTGCGCCCACCCGATGGGCCCGCTGCGCCTGTGCGACACCGTCGGCCTGGACGTGACCCTGGCCGTAGCCGAGTCCCTCTACGCCGAGTTCGGCGAGCCCCAGTACGCGCCGCCGGTGCTGCTGCGCCGCATGGTGGACGCGGGTTACCTCGGCCGCAAGACCGGCCGGGGTTTCTACACCTACTGAGTTCGGCAGACCGAGTTCGCCACGAGGCGCCCGAAGCGATTCGGGCGCCTCGTGCGTTTGCGGGCCCCGGCCGCTCGGCGTGGCCATGGATTTCATCACGATCGACGGCGCGTCCCGCGCCGTGGCCCCCGCCACCACCCGACCCCCGCTGAAACCGACGCCAAGGAACTGCTGAACCTCTGGGCGCACACAGCCCGGTTCAGCAGTTCACCGCTCGATCAGCTAGTCCTTCTTCATCATTTCGTAGACCTTCTTGCAGTCCGGGCAGACCGGGGAACCGGGCTTGGCCGAACGCGTGACCGGGAAGACCTCGCCGCAGAGGGCGACGACGTGGGTGCCCATGACCGCACTCTCAGCGATCTTGTTCTTCTTCACGTAGTGGAAGACCTTGGGCGCGTCGTTGTCGGTCGTCTCGTCGGTGGTCGTATCCGGGCGGACCAGGGTGTCTGTGCTCACCCCGTCCATGATGCCAGCCCGCGGCCGGCGCATCACCGTTACCACCGCCATGTGCATTCGGCGAGCCGGAGTGCAAGACTCGGGTAATGCAGCGTGACGGCGATTCTCAGGCCGAGGTCAGCGGCGGCGGCGATCGCCCCGAGGCGGAAATCCTTCCACCCGGCTCGATGCCGATGCCCGAGCGCAAGTCACAGGGCTTCTTCGTCGGTGAGAAGGAGCACCCGGCCCTGATCACCGAGGCCGCGACCTCGCTGGATCAGCAGCATCGCAACCGCGTCCGGCGCTACGTCATGATCATGGCTTTCCGGATCCCCTGCCTGGTCGGCGCCGCGATCGCCTACACCCTGTGGGAGAACTGGGTGATCTCGCTGCTCATCATCGGCGTGTCGATTCCGCTGCCGTGGATCGCGGTGCTGATCGCCAACGACCGGCCGCCGCGCACCAAGGAGGAGCCCAGCCGCTGGGACGGGCGGCGCGAGGAGCAGGCGGCGCTCGAAGCCCGCTCACATCGCACCATCGAATCCTGACGCCCGTTCGTTGTGACGCCCGTCAATTCACCGCCGCGGGCAACCGCCGGATGCTCAGCGACATGAGCGCCGCCAGCGCGCACAATCCGCCGGCGATGTACCAGGCCAGGGTGTAGCTGCCCTGCAGATCGCGGATCAGGCCCGCACCGAAGGCCGCGATCGCCGCCCCCACCTGGTGCGAGGCGAAGATCCAGCCGAAGGCCACCGGCCCGTCGTCCCCGAAGTGCGCCCGGCACAGCGCCACCGTCGGCGGCACGGTCGCGATCCAGTCCAGCCCGTAGAAGATGACGAACGCCCACATGCTCGGCTCGACGTCCGGTGCGAAGAGCGCGGGCAGAATCAGCAGCGACAGCCCGCGCAGCGAGTAGTACACGACCAGCAGGTAGCGCGAGTCGACGCGATCGGTGAACCAGCCCGAGGCGATGGTGCCCGCCACGTCGAACACCCCGATGAGCGCCAGCAGCCCGGCCGCCGTGGTGGCGGGCATGCCGTGATCGTGGGCCGCGCTCACGAAATGGGTGCCGATGAGCCCGTTGGTGGACATGCCGCAGATGGCGAATCCGCCTGCGAGCAACCAGAACACGGGCTTGCGCACGATGGTCCCGAGGACGGTGAGCGCGCGCAGCGCCCCGCCGGGCGCGGGATTGCGCACCCCGACCGTGCTGCCGGGCTCGGCCCCGTACGCGGTGACGCCGATATCGCTGGGATAGTCGCGAATGAAGAGCCACACCAGCGGCACGACCCCCAGCGCCAGGCCCGCCACCACCAGTGACGGTGCGCGCCAACCGTGGTCGTTGGCCAGCGCCGCGACAAGTGGCAGGAACACCAGCTGCCCGGCCGCCCCCGCCGCGGTGAGCACGCCGGTGACGAGCCCCCGCTGTGCGACGAACCACCGCCCGGTGATCGTCGCCACGAACGGCATGGACATCGACCCGACGCCGACCCCGACCAGCAGTCCCCAGGTCACCATGAGCTGCCACGGCTGGGTCATGAACACGGTCAGCCCCGCGCCCGCCGCCACCAGCACCAGCGCGCAGGCCACCACCCGGCGGATGCCGAACCGGTCCATGAGCGCCGCCGCGAACGGCGAAATCAGCCCGTACAGCAGCACGTTCACCGAGACGGCCGCCCCGATGGTGCCGTGCGACCAGCCGAACTCGTCGTGCAGCGGCGCCATGAGCACCCCGGGCACCGACCGGAAGGCTGCCGCGCCCACCAGCGCGACGAAGCCGACGGCCGCCACGATCCACGCCGGATGCAGCCGGGCGGGCCGGCCGTCCCCGGCGACCGCGACCCGATCCGTCCCCGGAGCGGCGTCGGCCCGGTCCCGCGACGCGTCGCCGGCGCCATCCGACGCCGCGGACTCCCGCGCCGCGACGCCTGGCGCGCCGTCGAGTGTCGGTGCCCCGGGTGCTGATTCGAGGGCCGGGTCGTCTCGGAGTTCGCTCACCGGTCGAGCCTGACCGACGCGCGCCTCGCGCACGAGTGGCCTGAATGACACAATGCATCGATATCCGGCCAAAGATGCGTCGCCGGCCGAGGATTCGAAGGGATGCCGCGATGCCCGAACCACACCTGGTGGCCGTGCTGGCGCTGGAACCGATCGTCGGCTTCGACATGACCATCCCGCCGCTGGTGCTCGGCGCCGCGCGGGACGAGGCGGGCAATCCGCTCTACGACGTGCGCGTGTGCGGACTCGGCACCGGGCCGGTGGCCTCCACGAACGGCTACGCCATCGTCCCCGAGTGCGGCCCGGAGCTGCTGGCCCGCGCGGGCACCGTCATCGTGCCCGGCACCCGCGTCGCCGGACCCCGGACCCGGGGCCTGCTCGACCCCGACCTCGCCGCCGCCCTGGCTACGATCGCGCCCGGAACCCGCATCGTGTCCATCTGCACCGGCGCGTTCGTGCTCGGCGCGGCGGGCCTGCTGGACGGCAGGCGCGCGACCACGCACTGGAAGTTCGCGGAGATGTTCCGCTCGCTCTACCCGCGCGTCCACCTGGATGAGAACCTGTTGTTCGTGCAGGACGAGAATGTCTGGACCGCAGCGGGTTTGGCGGCGGGCATCGACCTGTGCCTGCATCTGATCCGCACCGATCACGGCAGCGCCGCGGCCAACCACGCGGCCCGCTACTGCGTGGTGCCGCCGTGGCGCGAGGGCGGTCAGTCCCAGTTCATCGAACGGCACGTGCCCGAGCCCGGCGTCGACGGCACCGCCCCGACCCGCCTGTGGGCGCTGCATCACCTCGACCACGAGCTGGATCTGGCCGCGCTGGCCGCGCACGCGCACATGAGCGTGCGCACCTTCACCCGCCGCTTCAAGGCCGAGACCGGAATGGCGCCCGGGGCATGGGTGTTGCAGCAGCGCCTGCGGCACGCCCGCCATCTGCTGGAGACCACCGACCTGACCATCGACGACGTGGCGCGCCGCGCGGGCATGGGCGCCGCCGCCGCGCTGCGCCATCACATGCGCGCCGAACTCGGCGTGCCACCGCTGGCCTACCGCAAGACCTTTCGCGAACACTGGGAGACGGCATGACAATTCGCTGGACCTGGGCCTTCCTCGACCGTCCCGCAGCGCATTTCGACGGATGCGCCGAGTTCTGGACCACGGTCACCGGAACCCGCCTGTCACCCCGGCGCGGCGCGGAGGGCCAATTCGTCACGCTGCTACCGGATTCCGGCACACCCGCGGTGAAGATGCAGGTGCTGGAGGGCGCACCGCGCGTGCACCTGGATCTCGACGTCGACGATGTCCGGGCCGCGGCCGAGCGCGCCGTCCGCCTGGGCGCGACGCCGGTCCTGGAGCAGCCCAGCTACACCGTGCTGCGCTCCCCGCACGGTATGACCTTCTGCTTCACCACCGCCGAGGACGGCGTCGGCGAGCGGTCCCCCGCGTTCACCGCGCCCGGCGGCGAGCAGACCCGCCTGGACCAGATCTGCCTCGACATCGGCCCGTCCGATCATGCCGAGGAGGCGCGGTTCTGGACCGAATTGACCGGCTGGACACAGCATTCGAGCACCCTGCCGGAATACTCGCGCTTGAAACCCGACCCCGCGCTGCCGCTGGGCCTGCTGCTGCAGAAGCTCGGCACGGATCGCCCCACCTCGGCCCATATCGACCTGGCCTGCACCGACATCGAAGCCAGTGCGGCCTGGCACGCCGGCCTCGGCGCGAAACGGATCGAGACCGGACGCAGCTGGATCGTCATGGCGGATCCGGCCGGTCAGCCGTACTGCCTGACGAGCAGGCCGCCGGCCTGACATCGCGCGGCTCAGCCGAAGCCGGGTAGCGGCCGCCGGTGCGCCGAATTCGCCAGTGCCTCCAGGCCGTCGAGGAATCGTTCGACGCTCTCGGACCTGGGACGCCGGTCGTCGGCGGGCTCGCGCGCGCCTTCCCCGGCGAGGTCGACCAGGGCCGCCGACAGGTCGGTCTCCAGATCGCGCACGCGCTGTTCGCTCGAGTACAGGATCAACTCGCCCCGCCGCCGTATCCGGTCGACCTCCTCCGCCGCGGCCTGGCGCATCTGCTCGAGGATGCTCTCGGCGTCGGCCCGAGCGTCCGCGCGCATACCGTCGAGTTCGGCCCGGGCTTCGGCGAGTGCGCTGTCGTAGGCGGCTTTGACGTCGACCAGCTGATCGGTCGGCGCTTCGGCGTCCGCGAGCCGACGCCGAATGGCGCCCCGGGCCGATTCCACGACCTTGCGCACCGGCGGCACAACGCTTTTGATCGACGCGCCCAGCACCACCGCGACAATGATGTAGCCGCCCAGGGACAGTCGGCCCATCACACCCGTGGCCGACATTACAAGTACGCCGAACGCGGCCGTGACAACGGCCACCCGGCAGATCCGCGACACTTTGACGACCACGAGAACACCGCCTTGCCGACGATCCCAGCAACCATGGGATCCACCATGATCGAACGATACACCCGCGAACCAGGTTGGGTTACAACAATTCTGGGCTCACCTGCGCGTCCGCGCGTGTCCCCGCAGAATTCTTTTGCGATGTTTGGTAAGCACTTTTCCAGCGATTGGGCGCTGCTTTTACCCGGCTTGGCCGGACCCCGCGAACCCCACCCACCGGCCGACCCCCGACGAGCGCGATGGCAGAGTTCGATGCCATGCCGACGAATCAGACGACCACCTCGTCCCCGCTCGCCGACCTGGCCCCGGACCTGCGCACGGCTTTCGTCCGCGTCGGCTACGACGCCGTGACGCTCCTCGAGGCTCTCGGCCCGGCCACCCACGCCGCGCTGAGCCGCCAGGAACCGGTGCCGGTGCGGCGGGCCGCCCGCGCGCTGGGCGAACTCGGCACTCTCATCCGCCTGCTGCTGCTCGGCGATCCCATGCCCGAGCGCGAGGTCGCGGCCGCGCTGGCCCCGGCCGATATCGCGCACGCGGTCGCGGCCGGACTGCTCGAACGCGACGGCTCGCAGGTGCGCGCGGCCCTGGATCTGCGCCCGATGGATCTGGGCGCGGGCACCCAGTGGATGTTCTCGGACCTGGACGACTCGATGCGCAGGCGCACCCTGGACACCGATCACGTCCTCGGCGTCGGGCAGGCCTCGCTGTCGCTGCTGCAGGCCACCCCGACCCGCCCGGTCGGCAGCGTGCTGGACCTGGGCACCGGCTGCGGCGTCCAGGCCATGCACGCCACGACCTACGCGGGCACCGTCACCGGCACCGATGTGAACCGGCGGGCGCTGTGGCTGGCCGAGGCCACCGCGCGGCTCAACGACGTGGATGTCGAACTGCTGGAGGGCTCCTGGTTCGAGCCGGTGGCCGGGCGTCGTTTCGACCAGGTGGTGGCCAATCCCCCGTTCGTGGTCGGCCCGGCCCGCGTCGAGCACACCTACCGCGATTCCGGCCTGGCCCTGGACGGGGCGAGCGAGCTGGTGATCTCCTCGGCGCCCGACCTGCTCGCGCCCGGCGGCACCGCGGCGATGCTGTCCGCGTGGGTGCATGTGACGGGTCAGGATTGGCGCACCCGGGTGTCGAGCTGGCTGCCCGATCACGGCGTCGAGGCGTGGGTGGTGCAGCGCGACATCGCCGATCCGGCCCTGTATGTGGGCACCTGGCTGCGCGACGCCGGCCTCGACCCGCGCGACCCGCGGGCGCAGGAGCGCGCCGAGACCTGGCTCGAGGCCCTCGCCGCCAATGACGTGGACGGCATCGGATTCGGATTCGTCTATCTCCGCGCGATCGACGGGCCCACCGAACTGCTGGCCGAGGACCTCACCCACCTGTTCGACGACCCGCTCGGTCCCGAGGCGCTGCGCTACTTCGAGCGCTCGGCCTGGCTGCGCGCGGTGGACAACGACCCCGAGCGCATCCTGGCCTCCCGGTTCGAGGTCGATCCGGCGACCGCCCTGGAACGGGTCTACCTGCCCGGCGCCGAGGGCTGGGAGCAGCAGGTCGCGCGCCTGCATCGCGGTGACGGGCCGCGCTGGCAGCACGAGGCCGATGACGCGACGGCCGCGCTGCTGGCCGGTATGCGCCCGGACGGGCTGCCGCTGAGCGATCTCATCGATCTGCTCGCGTTCGGTGAGACCGGGACGATGGCGACGCCGGACTTCGTCGCCGCGGCGCTGGGCATCGTGGTGAGTCTGGTCCGGCACGGGCTCATACATCCGCGCTGACCCTTCCGGCGTGTCCGCTCCGCTTGTACTCCTCTCCCGTCTCGGCCACCGGCGCCCGCGCCCGGTGGCCGAGTCGTTTCCGTCCCGTGACCAGGCGTTTATCGTCGATCGGTGAGACGTATCACAATTTGGGGTTCAAGTCCGGGAACCTCGGGAATGCCTGTCTCGACCACTCCGTTGCACCAACTCCCCGTACGACGGCGGTAGGACAGTGCCCGTGATCACGTATTCGATTGTCGCGCTCCACAGTTCGGCATCGACGGCGGCAACCGCACGGACACCGGCCGCGACCGCCGGAGCGCCCATGTTCCCCGCAGTGCGCGCTTCTCAGGAACTTCTCAGCCGTGCGCCGTGAAAACCGCAGCTCAGATGCGGTTTATGAACGGCCCGGCGGGGAACTTTCTGGGTGTCGGGCCCGTTGAACGGAGCGAGACACCACCGACAGGAGGCAAGTCATGACAAGCCCCGCCACTACCTATGTGCGCCCCAGCGAACAGGACCTCGACGCCCAGAGCCCCGCTGCCGACCTGGTACGCGTGTACCTGAACGGAATCGGCAAGACGGCGCTGCTCACGGCCGCCGACGAGGTCGAGCTGGCCAAGCGCATCGAGGCGGGCCTCTACGCTCAGCACCTGCTGGAGACGAGCAAGCGGCTGTCCGCGGTCAAGAAGAAGGACCTCGCGATTCTCGTACGTGAGGGCCGTGCGGCGCGTCAGCATCTGCTCGAAGCCAACTTGCGCCTCGTGGTCTCTCTGGCCAAGCGGTACACCGGCCGCGGCATGCCGCTGCTGGACCTCATTCAAGAGGGCAATCTGGGTCTGATCAGGGCCATGGAGAAGTTCGACTACACCAAGGGCTTCAAGTTCTCGACGTACGCCACCTGGTGGATTCGTCAGGCGATCACCCGCGGTATGGCCGATCAGAGCCGCACCATCCGGCTCCCCGTCCACCTCGTGGAACAGGTCAACAAGCTGGCGCGCATCAAGCGCGAGCTGCATCAGCAGCTCGGGCGTGAGGCCACCGACGCGGAACTGGCGAACGAGTCCGGCATTCCGGTCGAGAAGATCGCCGACCTGCTGGATCACAGCCGCGATCCGGTGAGCCTGGACATGCCGGTCGGCAACGACGAAGAGGCCCCGCTCGGTGACTTCATCGAGGATTCCGAGGCCACCTCGGCCGAGAGCGCCGTCATCGCCGGCCTGCTGCACCGCGACGTGCGCGTGGTGCTGGCCACCCTCGACGAGCGCGAGCAGCAGGTCATCCGCCTGCGCTACGGCCTGGACGACGGCCAGCCGCGCACCCTCGATCAGATCGGCAAGCTCTTCGGGCTCTCCCGCGAGCGCGTACGCCAGATCGAGCGCGAGGTCATGACCAAGCTCCGCAAGGGCGAGCGCGCCGATCGCCTGCGCGCCTACGCGAGCTGACGCAGCGACGGGCTCGGCCGGACACCGCGGCCGGGCCCGCGACGCACTTCGGACCGTCTACGAGGCGCCGGTCCGATACGCGCCGGGCGGTTCCCGCTATCCGTACGTCCCCCTCCGGATAGCGCCGAGCCGTCCGGCGTTCGCCGTGTCCGGGCGGGTTCGATCCGCCGTGCCCGGTGTGCCTTGCCGCGGAAGCCTGGAGCTGGACGGCGTTCGCGCGTTCGACCGAGTCCGCGGGCGAATTCGACGGTCCGGCCGAACCGGCGGCGGGTCTGGGACACGTCCGGTACGGCCCGGAGGCCATTGTGCGCCAAGGTTGTTCGTCGCGGGTGCGGCGACTCGGTGCGGGCCGGTACGGTCGGACGCAGGGCCGGCCGTGCGACCGGGCGGGGACGGTGGCGCACGCGGCGGCGACGAACGACGCGGGGAGGGCGGCCGATGGCCGGGAACAGGCGGGAACCACCGGAATTGCTCGGCGGCGAGCAGTGGGTCGACGGTGTGCGATGTTCGGTGTTCGACAGCGGGCCGCGGGATCGCGCGGAGGCCGTGGTGTTCGTGCACGGCAATCCGGGGCCGATGGCGGACTGGAGCGAGATCGTCCCGGAGATAACCGGTTTCGCGCGGGTGATCGCGATGGACATGCCGGGATTCGGGCGGGCGCAGCGGCCGAAGTCGTTCGATCACAGCGTGATCGGGCACGCGCGGTTCCTGGGGCGGCTGCTCGATCAGCTCGGGGTCGAGCGGGTTCACCTGGTGCTGCACGATTTCGGCGGGGCGTGGGGCCTGCGCTGGGCGCTGGATCACCGGGCGCGGCTGCGCAGTCTCACGCTGATCGATTGCGGTGTGCTGGAGGGATATCGGTGGCACCGGTACGCGCGGATCTGGCAGGTGCCCGGGCTGGGTGAGCTCTTCCAGCTGCTGAGTTCGCCGCGTCTGATGCACATGGCGCTGAATCGGGACAATCCCCGGCCACTACCGCGCAGCTACATCGAACGGGTCGGCAGACACGCCGATTGGGGGCACAAGCGCGCGGTGCTGCGGTTGTATCGCTCGTCCCGGGATCCGGCCGGGGCGTTTCCGGAGCGCAATCTCGGCATCGAGGTGAACGGGCTGCCGACCTGCGTGCTCTGGGGGTCCGAGGATCCCTACATTCCGGTGCGATTCGCCGAGCAGCAGCGGCGGTATTTCCCCGAGGCGCAGGTGCACGTGCTTGACGGGCTGGGGCATTGGCCGTTCATCGACGACGCGGAGGCGGTGGCGACTCCCCTGACCGCGTTCCTGCGCGCCCACGTGGGATCGTGAGGCGTCTCGAATCCCGTTCAGCGCGTGGCGGATCCGAGGGCCCGGCAGCCCGTCGGGCCGGGAAGCTCACCCCGGAGGAACCGGCCGGGGGCAACGCCCATCCCCTGACCGCGTTCCTGCGCGCACATGAGATCGTGAGGCGGCCTCGAATCTCGTTCAGCGCGTAGTGGATCCGAGGGCACGGCAGCCCGTCGAGCCGGGAAGCCCACCTTGGAGGAACCGGCCGGGGGCAACGCCCATCCCGCGCGCACGTGAGATCGTGAAGTGCCTCGAATCTCGTTCAGCACGTGGCGGTTCCGAGGGCACGGCAGTCTGTCGGGCCGGGTAGCTCACCCTGGAGGAATCGGCCGGGGGCAACGCCTATCCCCTGACCGCGTTCCCGCGCGCACACGTCGGATCCTGAAGTGTCTCGATCTCGTTCAGCGCGTAGTGGATCCAAGTGCTCGGCAGTCCGTCGGGCCCGGTAGCTCGCCCCGGAGGAATCGGCCGGGGGTGACGCCCATGAGCGTGCGGAACTCCGCGGTCATGTGGGACTGGTCGTAGAAGCCCGCCGCCGCGGCCCGTTCCGACCAGGTAGTCTCACGCGTCTCCGCGAGTAGCCGGCGCAGTCGGGTGATGCGCGCGAAATGCTTGGGTGAGAGGCCGATTCCGGCGGTGAATAGGGTGCGGAGCTGGCGTTCGCTGACCGCGAGGCCCACGGCGAGAGCCGGGACCGATTCGGTCCCGGCGGCCATGGCGTCCAGCGCGCCGGCGAGCAGGCGGCGATGGTGACGTTGCGTCCGATTCTCGGTGAGTCGTTGCGGCAGTTGCGTTTCCAGCAGGGTGAGGGCTTCGTCGGCGTCGAGATCGGTGAGCCGGTCCGCGAAGTCGGCCGCGACGCCGGGCACCGCGCGGAGGGGGTACATCCGGTCGGTGAGGTCGTTGGCGGACAGGCCGAGCAGCGGCCGGGTCGCGCCCGGGGTCAGGCGCAGGCGTGTACAGCCCGCCGGGCGCTCGGGGGCGGTATAGGCGGCGCGGGTCTGCGGGCCGACGACGAAAGCGTCACGGCGGCCGGAGGGTTCGGTGCGCAGCACGATGGTGGTGGCGGTGTCCGGCACCCGGGTGAAGGCCGGTGGCAGGTCGTAGAGGGTGGGAATGTGCCCGATGCCGGTGATCCAGGGGCGCAGGGCGTCCGGCGGCGCGAGGGGTCGCTCGTAGCGTTCGTCGGTGATGAACGCGGCCGGGGCCTCGATGGTGGTCACCCCGCCACTGTAGGACCTTCGTGGCGCGGCCGTTCGTGCCGGACTTTCCTATAACCGGGCCCGGGTGCGGCGGCATCGTGGTTTCCATGATCGTGATTACCGGTGCCACGGGCACCATCGGCGGCGAAAGAGTCCGGCAGCTGGCGGCGCGGGGTGAACGGGTGCGGGCCGTGACCCGGGAACCGGAACGGGCCGCGCTGCCCGCCGGCGTGGAGGTGGTGCGCGGCGACTACACCGATTCCGCGTCCATGGCAGCGGCTTTCGCGGGTGCGGAGGCGGCATTCCTGGTGGGCGTGCTCGGGCCCGAGTACGTGGAACTCGATCGGGCGCTGGCCGCGGCCGCGGTGGCGGCGGGCGTGCGGCGGCTGGTGAAACTCTCGGCCATCGGGACCGGCGACACGGAGTTGGGCCGGGTCGGCACGTGGCATCTGCCGGGCGAGCGCGCGGTGCGCGAGAGCGGGGTGGCGTGGACGATCCTGCGGCCCAGCTCTTTCGCCACCAATTCCTACAGCTGGGCGGACCCGATTCGCGCCGGGCAGCCGGTCCCGAATCTGACGGGCACGGGCGCGCAGGGTGTGGTCGATCCGCGCGATGTCGCGGCGGTGGCCGTGGCAGCGCTGCTGTCCGACGCGCATTCGGGGCGCGTCTACACCCTCACCGGACCCGAGGCGCTGACCGCGCACGATCAGGCGGCGACGCTGTCCGCCGTGCTGGGCACGCCGATCGAGGTGGTGGACGTGCCGCACGAGATCGCCCGCGAGCACATGCTCGCCGCGGGGATGTCGGCCGAGTTCGCGGCGGGCGCGCTGGCCGGACAGGAGTACGTGCGCGCGGGCCGCAACGCCGTGGTCACCGCGGACGTGGAGCAGGTCCTGGGCCGCCCACCCCGCTCGTACGCGGAGTGGGCCCGAGATCACGCCCCGGGTTTCGCCGCGCCCGCTCCGGTGAACTGACGCGGCCGGCAGCTAGGACGAGCCCGCGCTCCCGGTGTCGACGCTGCCCTCACCGGCCGCGCAGCCGGGGGTGGCGGGCTGCGGGACGGGCTTGCTCCCGGCGGGCGCGTCGACCACGGTGATGGTGACCCAGTCCTTGTCCACGCCCTGCTTGGCGAAGATGGAGGCCCGCCCGGCCTTGGTCGGCACCCACGCCAGCCGCGCCTGCTGATCCGGCGACGAGAGCGTCACGGTGCCCAGGCACTTGGACCCGTTCAGGAACGTGACCTCCGGCTTGTTCCCCAGCCCGTCCTCGGCGTCGATGGTCGCGGTGAGGTAGTACAGCTGCCCGACGACGGCGTCCCCGTCCCCGAGCCCCTCCACGTCGACCGAGGTGATGTCGGCCGACGCGTTCGGCGCCATCACGAAGCTGACGGCCGCGACCGCCGCCGCCACCTGGACACCCCAGCCGATCCCGCGGCCGAGCCTGGCACTGGTGTTCATCGCACACTCCTGTTCATCTCCCCCCAGACTCGAGGGGTCGATGAACGCTAGCGTTTCACAAACTATGAAACATAGTGCTTTCACCAAATCCGCACCCCCGAATTCCCGGGGCCACGGCGTTAGCCGGAATTGCGCAGGGCGGTGGCCAGGCCGTTCATGGTCAGTAGGATCCCGCGTTCCACCAACTCGGAGGTGTCGCCGGCGCGGCGGCGGCGTAGGAGATCTATCTGGAGCTGATTGAGGGGTTCCAGGTAGGGGAAGCGGTTGTGGATCGACTCGGCCAGGGCGGGGTTGTCGGTCAGGAGGTCGTCGGCGCCGGTTATCGCGGCGTGCATCGCGGTCGTGCGGGCGAACTCGTCGCGGATCATGCCGAACACCGTCGCGCGCAGGGTCTCATCGGGGACCAGGTCGGCGTACGCGGCGGCGATGTCCATATCGGCCTTGGCCATGACCTGGGCCAGGTTCGACATCACGGTCCGGAAGAAGGGCCAGCGGCGGTGCAGGTCGGTCAGGGTCGCCAGGCGGGCCGGGTCGTCGCCGATCCACTGCTCCAGGGCCGTGCCGGTGCCGTACCAGCCGGGCAGCATGACCCGCGACTGGCTCCAGGCCATCACCCACGGGATGGCGCGCAGGTCCGAGACCGAGTTGGTGGGCTTGCGCGAGGCCGGGCGACTGCCGAGGTTGAGGTCGGCGACCTCGGCGATCGGGGTCGAGGCCCGGAAGTACTCGACGAAACCGGGGGTGTCGTGGACCAGGCCGGCGTAGGCCCTGCGCGCCAGTTCGGCCAGCTCGTCCAGGACTTCGTAGGCGGGTTCGGCATCCTCGCCGAGCCCTTCCACATCGAGCAGGGTGGATTCGAGGGTGCCCGCGACCAGGGCCTCCAGATTGCGGTACGCCGCACCGGAATCGGCGTACTTGGTGGAGATGACCTCACCCTGCTCGGTGAGCCGCAGCGAACCGCGCACGGCGCCGGCGGGCTGGGCGAGGATGGCGTCGTAGCTGCGACCGCCGCCGCGGCCCACGGTGCCGCCGCGACCGTGGAACAGCCGCAACCGGATTCCGGTCTTGCGCGCGGCCTCGACGAGATCGAGTTCGGCGCGGTAGAGCGCCCAGTTCGCGGCCAGGTAGCCGCCGTCCTTGTTCGAGTCGGAGTAGCCGAGCATGACCTCCTGCTGGCGGCCGCGCGCCGCCACCAGTCGCTGATACGCGGGCACTTCCATTGCGGCGGAAAGGATTTCCGCGCCATGGCGCAGATCGTCGATGGTCTCGAACAGCGGCACCACCCCGACCGGGCTGGACGGCGGGGTCTGCGCGTCGCCCGGATCGAGAATGCCGGCTTCCTTGAGCAGCAGCGCCGCCTCGAGCATGTCGCTGACCGAGGTGCACATGCTGATGATGTAGTTGGGCACCGTATCCGGGCCCAGATCCGCGATGGCGGAGCGCGCCGCGCGCACCACGGCGAGCTCCTTGGCGGCGAGCTCGCTGAGTTCGGCGGTGGGCCCGATGAGCGGGCGGCGCGTGGTCAACTCCGCCGCCAGCAGCTCCACCCGCTGCGCCTCGCCCAGGCTCGCGTAGTCGGAATGCACTCCGGCCCAGGCGAAGAGCTCGGCCACCACCTGCTCGTGCATTTCCGAGTTCTGCCGCAGATCCAGCCCCTGCAGATGGAATCCGAAGGTCTCCACCGCGCCGCGCAGGGCCGCGAGCTGATCGTCGGCGAGCAGGCCGTCTCCCGAGGCCCGCATGGACGCGTCGACGATGTTCAGCTCGGCGAGCAACTCCTCCGGCCCGCCGTAGGGTTCGGCGCCGACATCGATTCCCTCCGTGGGAATCTCGTCGAGCGCGGCGCGCGCGGTGGCGGTGAGCCGTGCCCGGATCCCGCGAATGGCGCGCCGGTAGGGCTCGTCGGCCCGCTGCGGCGAATCGTCGAATCCGGCGTCGGCGAGCGCCGCCAGCTCCGGCGTCACCGGCACCAGCCGCGCGGACTGCGAGAGCGTCTTCTCCAGCTCCACCAGCGACGTCGAGTACCGCTCGAAGGCGACCGAGCCGGCCCGGTGGGTGGCCCGGTGCACCACGTCGGCGGTGACGAACGGGTTGCCGTCGCGGTCACCGCCGATCCAGGAGCCGGGTCGCAGGATCGGGCGCGCGAGCAGCTCATGCTCGGGCCAGCGGGCGCGCAGGGCCGCGCGCACCTGATCGTTGATCCGCGGGATCACGTCGAAGAGCGTGAGGTCGTAGTACCGCAGACCCACCTCGATCTCGTCCTGAATCCGCAAGCGCGCCAGTCGAATCAACGCCGCGCGCCACAGCTGCAGCACCTGCCGGCGCAGATCGATCTCGATCTCGGCGAACTCCGGCTCGTGCTCGTCGTAGCGCTGGCGCCGCCGCATCAGCTCGGTGATCTTCGACTGCACGTCGAAGATGGTGCGGCGCCGGGTCTCGGTGGGATGGGCGGTGATGACCGGCGAGACCAGCGCGTCGGTGAGCAGCTCCGCCACCAGATCACCGTCGGGCCCGGCGGCGTCGAGTTTGCGGTAGGTCGCGGCGAGGCTGGAATCCTGCGGGGCCTCCCCCGCCGCCACGTGCACCGCGCGCCGCCGATCGCGCTGCAGATCCTCGGCCAGGTTCGCCAGCAGCAGGAAGTGGCTGAAGGCGCGGATCACCGGAATGGCCGTCCCGATGTCGGCGTCGCGCAGCATGTCCGCGACCGCGCTGCGATCGACCTCCGAACGCCGCACCTTGAACGCCTCGACGCGCACCCGTTCGATGAGATCGAACACCTCCGCGCCCTCGTGGTCGCGAATGGTGTCCCCGAGTATGCCGCCCAGGTACCGAATGTCGTCGCGCAGTGGCGCGGTGGCTGTGGCTGTCTCGATCTGGTTGTCTCGCACTACTGATCACCTCTCCGAGCCGACGATTATTCGAATATGGCCGTTCGCGCCCTCCGGCGGTGTTCTTCGTGACTCAGCCCATACGCCGCGGGCCGATATCGAACCGATTGGGTTCGGGCCCGATCCGCACCCGCGCGTAGAGCACGGCCGCACCGTCCGGCGAGGCCATGATGGGTTCGCACTGCAGCTCGCGCACCTCGGGCAGGTCGTCGCAGAGCGCCGAAATGCGCTGTGCCAGTTCGGCGAGCGCCGCCTTGTCGACGGGTTTGCCGATATCGCGCCCGCGCACGGTGCCCGATAGCAGCGGGGCGGCGCGGGGCGCGTCGATGAGTTCGGCCGATTCGGCCTCGGTCAGCGGCAGCGCCCGGTACACCCGGTCCCCGAGCAGGTCGATGATCGTGCCCGAGAGCCCGAAGCTGATGACCGAGCCGAAGGACGGGTCGTCCTGCACCCGGAACCCGCAGCCCAGGCCCTTGGTGGCCATGCGCTGGATGTGCACGGGATTGCCGGAGATCTCGGCCAGTTCGGTGTGTGCGCGCCGCACCTCGTCGGGCCGCCACAGATCCAGCCGCACCCCGGTCAGATCGGGCCGGTTGCGCCAGATCTCCCCGGTCGCCTTGGCGGCCACCGGGAATCCGAGTTCCTCGGCGGCGGCCACGGCGTCGTCGGCGTCGCGCGCCTCCCGGAACTCGACGACCCGAATGCCGTAGCAGCCCAGCAGTTCCGCGGCCTCCAGGTCCGAAAGCCAGTGCGCGTCTTCGGCATGCCAGCGGGTGACGAGGTCGCGGGCCCGCGCGGTGTCGACCCCGCCGGGCCGGGCGATGGGCGAGACCGGGCGCGTGCGCCAGTCGGCGTAGCGCCGCACCCGCGCCAGCGCCCGGGCCGCGCGTTCGGGATCGCCGTAGGAGGGAATGGATCCGCGTTCGAGCATGCCGCCCTCGCCGCGGGTGGCCAGCAGGTTCGGCATCCCCTGATCGGCGACGAAGGTGGTCAGCACCGGGGTGTCCGGTCCGGTGAGTGCGCCCGCGCGGATGGCCTCGGCGAAGGCCGCGACCGCGGTCGGCACCGGCGGGGAGTAGATGACGATGACCGCGTCGACCGCGCTGTCGGTGACCGCCGCGGCCACGGCGGTCAAATAGTCGCCCGGCCCGGCCTGCGGGCCCAGGTGTGTGGGTTCGCCCACCGCGAGGCCCTCGTTGCGCCCGGCGTCGACCGCCAGCCAGTTCAGCGCGGCGCTGTTGCCGATCACCGCGAGCCGCGGTCCGGCCGGCAGCGGCTGGTAGGCCAGCAGCATGGCGCAGTCGAAGAGTTCGGTGATGGAATCGACCTGGATGATGCCCGCCTGCGCGAACAGATTGCGCACCAGCGACCGATCCAGATCGTGCTCGGCGTCCACGCGCACGACGTTGCGGCCGCTGTTCACCGCCACGATGGGTTTGGTGCGCGCCACCCGCCTCGCGATGCGGGAGAACTTGCGCGGATTGCCGAAGGTCTCCAGGTACAGCAGCACCACGTCGGTGCCGGGATCGCTGTCCCAGTACTGCAGCAGGTCGTTGCCCGAGACGTCGGCGCGATTGCCCGCCGAGACGAAGGTGGACAGCCCCAGCTGCCTGGCCGCGGCCTCGCCGAGGATGGCCGCGCCCAAAGGTCCGGACTGACAGAAGAATCCGATGCGGCCGCGCCCGGGCAGGACCGGCGCGAGGGTGGCGTTGAGCGCGACCTCGGGATCGGTGTTGGCGATGCCGAGCGCGCTCGGCCCGACCACGCGCATGCCGTGCGCGCGGACCGCTTCGACCAGTTCGCGTTCGGCGGCATGACCGTGCGGGCCGGTTTCGGAGAATCCGGCGGTCAGCACCACCAGGCCCTTGACGCCCTTGGCCATGCAATCGTCGAGCACCGAACCGATTTCGGCGGCGGGCACCGCGATGACCGCCAGGTCGACCTCGTCCGGGACATCGCGCACCGTCGCGTAGGCGCGCACACCGCGCACCGCCTGCCGGGTGCGGCTCACCGGGAAGATCGGGCCCTGGTACGCCCCGGAGAGCAGGTTGGCCAGCACCGCGCCGCCCACCCGCGAGGTCGAGGGCGTCGCGCCGATGACCGCGACCGACTTGGGCGCGAGCAGGTTTCCGACGCTGCGCGCCTCCGAGGCCCGCTCGCGCGAATCCCGCACCGACTGCAGCGCTTCGGAGGGATCGATGGCGAATTCCAGGTGCAGCACCGACCCGTCGCGGCTGCGCTCGACCTGATATCCGGCATCGCGGAACACCTGCACCATGGCGTTGTTCTCGGCCAGCACCTCGGCGACGAAGGATTCGATGTCGTGCTCGGCCGCCGCACCGGCGAGATGCTCGAGCAGGATCGAACCCAGTCCCCGGCCCTGATGTTCGTCGGCGACCACGAACGCCACCTCGGCGGCGCGCGGGCCCGTCCGCTCGGCGAGATACTCGTAGCGGCCGACCGCGATGATGTCCTCGCCGAGCTCGATGACCAGGCCGACGCGATCGTGGTAATCGACGTGGGTGGTGCGCCACAGGTCTTTCGGCGTCATGCGCGGGTAGGGGCCGAAGTAGCGCAGATAGCGCGTGCGATCGGACAGCCGGGAGTGGAAGCGCTCGAGCGCCGGGGCGTCCTCGGGGGTGATGGGCCCGAGCCGTACCACTCCGCCGTCGGAGGCCAGGACGTCGGCGAACCAGTGCTGCGGGGGCGGCGGCGGATTCACCGGTGTCCCCGGCGAATCCGGCACCGGCGGCGGTGCGGACGCGGAGCCGTCCGGTAGTGCGGGATCGGCGGGGTCAGTCACGGGGATCCTCCGGATCCAGGCCGAGGAGACCGAAAGTCGCTCGGCGAGTGGCCAATACGGATACGTCGAGGGCGCGGCGGGCCCGATCGGCGCGTTCGTCGCCGGTTTCCCGGCCGCCGCCGGGGCCCTCCCAGCGTTCGAAATCGGTGTCGGCGCCGTCGCCCATGGACTCGGGTGCGGCGATCGTGGGTGCATAGGCCCCTACCAATTCCCGCCATTGCTCGGGAATAGCGGTGCCGGGGTCGATCGTGCGATCCAGCGCGGTGGCGAGCAGGTGCGTCCAGGCGCGCGGCACCACCCGGATCAAGCCGTATCCGCCGCCGCCGACCGCGAGCCAGCGGCCCTCGGCGTAGCGGTCGGCCAGCTCGCGCATGGCGATGAACGCCGCGCGCTGCCCGTCCACGCTCAATTCCAGATCCGCGAGAGGGTCCTCACGGTGGGTGTCGACACCGCACTGACTGATGACGATCTGCGGCCGGAACGCGGCCAGCGCGCCCGGCGCGACGGCGTGGAACCCGCGCAGCCACAGCTGATCCCGGGTGCCGGGCATGATGGGCAGATTGATCGCGGTGCCCTCGGCCTTGCCCGCGCCGGTCTCCTCCGGCCAGCCGGTGTTGGGCCAGAGCGTGGCGGGATGCTGATGGACGGACAGCGTCAGCACGCGTGGATCGCCGTAGAACATCCGCTGCACGCCGTCCCCGTGGTGCACGTCGACGTCGAGGTAGGCGATGCGGTCGAAGCCGTTGTCCAGCAGCCACGAAATCGCCACCGCCACATCGTTGTACACGCAGAAGCCGGCAGCGGCGTCCGGCATGGCGTGGTGCATGCCGCCGCCGATGCTCACCGCGCGTTTCGTGCGCCCGGCCGCGATCTCCTGCGCGGCGGCGAGGGTGCCGCCGACGATCACCGAGGCCGCCTCGTGCATGCGCGGGAAGACCGGATTGTCCGCCGAGCCCAGGCCGTACGGCGGCGCGGCAGGCGCCGGACCGGGCGGCTGCTGCGCGTGTTTGACCGCTTCCACGTAATCGTGGGTGTGCACCCGCAGCAGTTCGGCGTCCCCGACGGCCGCGGGGTTCAGCGTCTCCACCCCGTCGAGCAGTCCGAGATTCTCCGCCAGCGCCATCGTGAACCGCAGCCGGACCGGTCGCATCGGATGCTCGGGCGTCCAGGTGTAATCCAGGAACCGATCCGTCCAGACAACGGTTCCGTCTCCACGCGCGCGGCCAGGCATACCTGCCACGCTAGTGCGTCGGAGGGATTCGTAGGCTGTGGGACACCGCTGCTCGGGCAAAGCGACCCTCATACCGGAGCCGCGCGGCTGTGACGCGGGAAACCCGTAGGGAACACGCAGGCCGTCCTCGATGTTCTCCCGGCATTCGCGAAATAAGCTGGCGCCCGGTTGAGCCGCCGTGCATGGGTAGAATTCGTGCCGACGAAGGGGTTAACAGGTGAAGGATCTGGTCGACACCACGGAGATGTACCTCCGTACCATCTACGACCTCGAGGAGGAGGGCGTCACGCCCTTGCGCGCGCGCATCGCCGAGCGCCTCGAGCAGAGCGGTCCCACGGTGAGCCAGACGGTAGCGCGCATGGAGCGTGACGGTCTGCTGACCGTCGCCGGTGATCGTCATCTCGAGCTGACCGACAAGGGCCGGGCCATGGCCGTGTCCGTCATGCGCAAGCACCGCCTCGCGGAGCGCCTGCTCGTCGACATCATCGGCCTGGACTGGGAGAACGTGCACGCCGAGGCGTGCCGCTGGGAACATGTCATGAGCGATGAGGTCGAGCGCCGGCTGATCGAGGTGCTCAACCACCCCACCACCTCGCCGTACGGCAACCCGATCCCGGGGCTGGACGAGCTGGGTGTGGCGCCGGCCTCGGATACGCCGGAGAAGCTGGTCCGGCTCTCGGACCTGCCGACCGGTCAGACGGCCGCGGTGGTGGTTCGCCGTCTGTCGGAGCACATTCAGACCGACCCCGAGATCATCGGCCAGCTGCGTGAGGCCGGTGTGGTGCCGGACGCGCGCGTGACCGTGGAGACCAAGCCGGGTTCGGTGGTCATCCTGGTGCCCGGGCACGACGGGTACGAACTCTCCGAAGAGATGGCGCACGCCGTCCAGGTGAAGTTGGTCTGACCCGTGAAACTGCTGGTTACCGGAGGCGCGGGCTACGTCGGTGGCGTGTGCGCGCAGGTTCTGCTCGAAGACGGTCACGAGGTCGTGGTCGTCGATGATCTCTCGACCGGCAATGCCGACGGCGTTCCCGACGGCGCCAAGTTCGTCGAGGGCGATATCGCCACCGCCGGCGTGGAGCTGATCGGGTCCGAATCCTTCGACGGCGTGCTGCATTTCGCGGCGCAGTCGCTGGTGGGCGAGTCCGTGGTGCAGCCGGAGAAGTACTGGCACGGGAACGTGGTCAAGACCCTCGCGCTGCTCGAGGCCATGCGGGCCGCGGGGACTCCGCGACTGGTGTTCTCGTCCACGGCGGCGGTCTACGGCGAGCCCGACCAGGTGCCGATCGTCGAGGAGGCGCCCAAGGCGCCGACCAATCCGTATGGGGCCTCGAAGCTTTCGATCGACTACGCGATCACCTCGTACGCGGCCGCGCACGGGCTGGCCGCGACCAGCCTGCGGTATTTCAACGTGGCCGGCGCCTACGCCGGGCTCGGCGAGAACCGTTCGGTGGAAACCCATCTCATCCCCCTGGTGTTGCAGACGGCACTGGGCCATCGGGCATCGATCTCGGTGTTCGGTGACGACTATCCGACCGGTGACGGCACCGCGGTGCGCGATTACATCCACATTCGCGATCTCGCGCAGGCGCATCTGCTGGCGCTGGCGCAGTCGCAGCCGGGCAAGCACCGCATCTTCAATCTCGGCAGCGGTACCGGTTTTTCGGTGCGCGAGGTCATTTCGGCGTGCGAGCGGGTCACCGGGCTGCCGATCGCGGCGGTCGACGCCCCGCGGCGGGCCGGCGATCCGGCGGTGCTCATCGCGTCGAGCGAGAAGGCGGTCGCCGAACTCGGCTGGCGGCCCGAGCACACCGATCTCGACGAGATCGTCTCCGACGCGTGGGATTTCCTGCGTGGTCTGGGCGACCGGGCGCACAGCGCCCGTTGAGGCCCCCGGGCCGTCACGGCTGCTCCGCATCCAGGGCGATGCCGAGATCCGCGGCGGCCTCCCGGCCGGCGGCGGCCAGTTTGTTCAGCCGGTGCGGGTGCATGCCGGTCTGCAGGCCGATATCCAGGAGCGCGGCCAGGCGGTGGCCGGGGTCCACGGCCAGGGCGGTATCGAACGCGACCCCGGCGAGCGGGCCGTCGCCGCGCACGTAGGCGGCGTAGCCCAGCAACATGGCCGCCTCGGCCCGGTCCGGGTCCGGGAGCGTGCGGGTCAGGCGCAGCCACAGCGCCTCGGCGGCGTCGGCGTGCCTGCCGGGGATGAGCCCGAACAGGATGTCGCGCACCGCGGTCACCCGCAGGGCGACGGCCAGTTCGGCGAGTGCGCCGTCGTCGGGCGGGACGCCGGCCTCGATGTTCTCCAGCTGTCGCAGGATCTTCCGGAGTTCGTCGCGGGTGTGGGAGTCCGGCTCGCACCGGCGCACCGCGGCCGCGAGGCGCTGCGCGGCGGCCGCCGCCGCGGCGGGGAGCCGCTCGCGCACCCGGGCCCGCGCGACCCGGTCCACCGCGACCGATTCGCTCAGTTCGGCGCGTGAGGCGCGCAGGGGCCGCCCGTGCAGCACGTGCCGCAGCGTGACCAGTGAGGTCGCCGGGTCGGGTTGCCTGCCCCGCCGCACCGGCCCGCACACGCTCCACCACGGCAGCCGCGCGCCGATGGCGCTGACGGCCCAGGCTCCCGCGAGCGGCAGCGCCCCCGCGTCGAGCCGATGCTCGAGCGCCCCCGCGAGATCACGGTGCCGCCGGGCCCGCAGCCCCCGGTGCCGGTCCCCCGGCGGCGTCGCCCGGTCGTCGACGATGAGCGCCAGCACCGCACTCGCGCTGTCGCGCAAGCAGATTCCCGCCACCCGCTCGACAATCTCCCCGGTCTCCGAACGCCCCGGTTCGTCCAGGTCGATCCGCGCTACCACGTCGACCGTGGCCGTTCCCGGCTGCTCCGCCGTGGCCCGCAACACCGCGACAACGAGCGACCGCTCCGGCATGAACCCCAGGATCGCCGGCACCGCCGCGATGAAGTCCCCGGGGTCCCGCAGATGCGGCTCCGCCCCGAGCGAGACCGCCCCCACGCTGACCGCGTCGATGGCAGCCGTCCCTCCGGCCCCCTCGCCCGAGATCCCGCTCGCTACCCGATCCATTTGAGCGGGTCTGTCAACCGCGCCCGGCGGCTCGATACCGCCGGGCCGACCGGCACACCCCGCGGATTCACCTTCGGGGAGGTCGGACCGCTCACCGCCTCGGTTGTCGGCGTCGTCACGGGCCCCGGTTCCCCCGGCCTCTCCCCCGCATCCCGCGAGATCCCGTGCCGGGTGGTCTGCGCCGGCGCCGCCGTCGCTCTCCTCCGCGTCCTCGCCACCCGCGCCGGCACCGGCCCGTCGCGCGAGTTCGCGCGGCGACCGGCCGACCCACGCGGCGACATCATTTCCGCCGAGGCCCTGTATCCCGGGCCTCGGGCAGGACCCCGCCGCGTGATCGAGACAACTGCCGGCACAGTCCGATTCGTCACCGGACCCAACGGCGATCGGCGCTACCTCTGCTTGCACGGTCCTGCCCACACGGTCGTCCCTGTCCGGCGAATCGGAGCGCACAGGCGGAACAGCCGTCGGCCCGGGGCGGCCGATATCTGCGAGTGCACCGTTCGATCGGCCGACGATGCCTGCGGGGTCCGCCCCGGATCCCCGAATGCCGCCGGGCAAGTCGCCGAGGACCGGATCCGAGTAATTGGCGGACACCGCCGGGGTGTGCGGCGGCAGCGGAGGTTCGGGCGCGCGCCCGGCGGACAGGTTCGCCGAGCCGAGGGCTGCCACCGACGGAGGTGGGCCGAGGCGGGTGGTGGCGGGACGGGACGGGGTGGGTTCGATGGGCGTTGTCATGGCATCGAGGGTGCGCGGGTGGGGTGTCGGGCCTTCCGCGGCGACCTGGGGTTTTTCAGGGGGCTGTGGAGAACTGTGGCGGGTGTGGGGTACTCGGCGTGGGACAAGATCGAGGTCTTCGGACCTGTCGGTGGGCGCTGTTACCGTGCGCGGGCTCGAGGGGATTCCGGGCTCGCCGACGAGGGCTCCGGACGGGCCCGGGACCGCGCGGGCCCGGGATCAGCGGTTGTCCCACGGCCGCGGCACGCCGGCCATAACCGCCTCGTCGTCGGCCATCTGCGGCACCGCCTTCGGATTCACGAAGCTCACGGCCGGCCCCGCGACGGAGCCTGTATGGGCCTCGACGACCGGTCTACCGGCACCTCGCCGGGCTGGCTTCAGCCAGAAAAGAACCCCTTCATTGATGCTTCATAAGCATTACCATGCAACGTTTTTCGAGCCGTTCCGGATGGAACCGCTTGTGCGCGGCAGTTTTCCGAGGACAACGACCGGCTACCGCCGAGCGTGCCGATCCCGGTGCGGCGCACCGGAATCGGCGTACGGGCCTACGCCCCGGCGGGCGCCGCGGAACGATCTCGGGCGAGGATCTCCAGGTAGTGGGGGTTGGTCATGATCCCGAGGACGTTGCCGAAGGGGTCCACCACCGCGGCGGTCACGAAGCCGGTGCCCGCGCCGCGTTCGGTGATCGGGTCGTACTCGGTCGCGCCCAGCGCCAGGAGACGGTCGAAGGCGGCGTGGACGTCGTCCACGTGCCAGTTCAGGATCTGGCCGCCGGGGCGATCGGGGCGAGCCGGGGCGTACCGGCCGTCGATGATGCCGAGTTCGGCCTGGTAGTCGCCGATACGGAACTCGTAGTAACCGCCGGGCACGGCGAAGTACGGCGCCACGCCAAGCAGCTCGGTGTACCAGTCCTTCGCGGCCTCGAGGTCGTCGGCGTAGTAGTTCACGGTGGCCATTCCACGCAGCATGTCCGTACTCCTTCACAGGGTTTCGTTGGTGATGAATCCAGCATCGCCCCCAAAGTGCTCACCGAATGAGCACTTTCTCGGGCAGTATGAAATTCATGCGAGCGGACCGTTTGGTGGCCACCCTGTTGTTCATGCAGACCCGCGGCCGGGTGACCGCCGCCGAGGTCGCCGCCGAACTCGAGGTGTCGGTGGCGACCGCGCGCCGCGACCTGGAGGCCCTGTCCACCGCGGGCATCCCCGTCTATCCGCAGCCGGGACGCGGCGGCGGCTGGGCCCTGGTCGGCGGGGCGCGCACCGACCTGAGCGGTCTCACCGCGACCGAGGCGCAGTCCCTGTTCCTGCTGCTCGGCCCGATGACCACCGCGACACCGGCGAGCAAGACCGCCCTGCGCAAACTGCTGCGCGCCCTGCCGCAGACCTTCCGCACCGAGGCCGAGGCGGCGGCGAGCGCGGTGATCGTCGACGCGGCGGGCTGGGGCGAACTCGACGACCGGACCCCGCCGGAGGTCGAACTCCTGCAGGAGGCGGTGGTGCGCCGCCGCCGGGCCGAGTTCACCTACCCGCGCGCGGGCGCCACGACCGAACGCACCGTCGATCCGTGGGGCCTGGTCGACAAGGACGGCATCTGGTACCTGATCGCCGGCACCGAACGCGGGCAGCGCACCTTCCGCGTCGACCGCATGACACAGGTACGGATCACCGCCGAAAAGTCGGACCGGCCGGCCGATTTCGACCTCTCCGCGGCCTGGTCGGAAGTGGTCGAGCAAATGGAAAGCAATCGTTCCACATTGGCCGCGGCCGTGCTCGTGCCCGCGCGACTGCTCCCGGTTCTACAGGACCGGCAGGGTAGGCACTGCGTCGTCGAGGGCCCGGTTCCCGACGGCCGGATCCGGGTGCGAATCTCGGCCCCGACACCCCTGATGATCGCCCAGCAACTGGCGGGCTGGGGCACCACCTTGGAGGTACTCGAACCCGAGTCCGTACGCGCTGAGCTGGGACGATTGGGCGCCGAACTGGTCGCCGCGTACACCGCCCGATGACCCCGCGCTAGCCGCGAACCCTCCCCGGCAAAAGCCCCCAAAACGCGCTGCACAGTCATGCGGATTCCGAATCACCATGCAGCACTTTTGATTTCACCTAACGACCAGTTCCCCCGCTGTTACAGTCCGCCCGGCACCACCGACGGTGCCGGAAGGAAGTACGCAATGAGCAGAACACGCTCCAAGGCACTCGGATTGCTCGGTGTCACCGCGGCGGCAACCCTCACCGCGCTGGCCGGTCCGGCCGCGGCGGGCATCAACGGCGTCACCGTGGTCGGGCTCACCCCCGGCCAGCAGTGTGGCGTGAGCGCCGGCTGCACCATCCAGGTCGAGACCGACGGCTTCGGCAAGCTCTCGGAGGTGGAGGTGTCGGTCAACGGCGTCTTCGTCGGCAAGGCGCTGCCCAACTGGAACGGCGTCGCCTCCATCGAGTGGCATCCGACCACCACCGGCATGCACACCATCAGCGCGCGCCACAGCGGTTCGCTGTCGAGCATCACCTACTCGGTGGGCAACGGCGGCGTCTCGCTGTGCGGCCTGCTGCCCAGCGGTTCGGGCGATTCCGGTTCGGGCGGAACCGGTTCCAACGGCAGCGGCTCGGCGCTCAGCGGTTCCGGCGACAGCGGTTCGACCACCGGCTCGGTGGGCTCGGGCTCGGGCGTTTCCGGCTCCGGCTGCTGATTTCCCCACCGGGAGCCGGGTCTGGCAGGGGCCGGCTCTTCCGGGGGATCAGCCCCGAGCCGCCGGGCATCAGCCCTTGCGGACCTTGCTCACCGCGGCGGTGAACAGTGAATCCAGCGCCTCGGCATCGGCTTCGGCGTCGCCGTAGGACATATGGGTGACGTTGATCCGCACATCCCCCACCTGCCCCAGCAACGTCTGCATATTGCGCGTCAGTCCCGAACTCCCGTTCTCGGAGCGAACGGTACGGCGCAGGGCGAGTGTGTCATCCGCGTCCAGCGGCGGCGGCGGATCGAGTTCGGTGGTGACGGCGGCGGTGGTTCCGGCGTGCTCCACGGTCACGGTGCCGCAGCGCCGCAACTGATCTCGCAGGGTCTCCAGCGGCTGATCGACGCGCACCAGTTCCACGGTCAGCGTCGCGCGGGTGGCGTCATCTGTACCGACGCTCACCGCCGGACCGGCCACGGGCACGGGCGGTACGCACGAGCCCGGATCGACGTTCGCTCCGGGCAGAATTCCATCCAGATCATGGGCCGCCTGATCGGCCGCACCGGGCGGTAGCTCCACGACTTCGTAGCGGCGCGGGAACGACGTGGGGTCGGGAAGCAGTCGCGCGAGGCCGCTATCGGCCCGTACCGCGGTCGCGGGGCCCTCGGCGGCGATAGGCTGACCCGAGACGGTGGTTCCGCAGGCCACGACGAGCAATCCCAGTACCGCGACTCCCCCGGCGCGTACTGATGCAGTCACGGTCACTCCGTCCACTATGCCGAAATTCGGCTGTTCACACCGAATGCCACGCCGCGTGAGCAACCTTCGGGAATGCGTGTCGCGGTCTGGCGTGTTGCAGCCGGAGTGCGGGCAGTGCACGGGCCCATGGCGCATGTGGGACCGCGTATGAGAGACAATGGGACTTGGTCGCGAAGGTGGGCCACGCAGGAAGGAGTACGCGATGGACTACGAGTCGCGAATGTACGAGCTGGAGTTCCCCGCTCCGCAGCTGTCATCCGCCGACGGCTCCGGTCCCGTGCTGGTGCACGGACTGGAGGGCTTCACCGACGCCGGTCACGCGGTGCGCTTGGCCACCACCCATCTGCGGGAGAGCCTCGAGAGCGAACTGGTCGCCTCGTTCGACATGGACGAGTTGCTGGACTACCGCTCGCGCCGGCCCCTGATGATGTTCAAGACCGACCACTTCTCGGACTACACCGAGCCCGAGCTCAACCTCTGGGCGCTCAAGGACACCGCCGGGACCCCGTTCCTGCTGCTGTCCGGGCTGGAACCGGATCTGCGCTGGGAGAAGTTCGTCACCGCCGTGCGGATGCTGTCCGAGCAGCTCGGCGTGCGCCGCACCATCGGCCTGAGCGCGATTCCCATGGCGATTCCGCACACCCGCCCGCTGGGTGTGACCGCGCACGCCAGCAACAGCGAGCTCATCGGCGATCATCAGCGCTGGCCGGGTGAGCTGCAGGTGCCCGGCAGCGCGTCCTCGCTGCTCGAGTACCGCATGGCCCAGCACGGTCAGGAGTCGGTGGGCTTCTCGGTGCACGTGCCGCACTATCTGACCCAGACCGCCTATCCCGAGGCCGCGCAGACCCTGCTGGAGAACGTGGCCGAGAACGCCGGGCTCGAACTGCCGCTCGCGGCGCTGAGCGAATCGGCCGCGCGGGTGCGCGAGCAGGTCAACGAGCACATCGCGGGCAACTCCGAGGTGGAGACGGTCGTGCACGCGCTCGAGCGCCAGTACGACAGTTTCGTCACCGCCCAGGAGCGGCAGTCGAGCCTGCTGGCCCCGGACGCCGAGCTGCCCACCCCCGACGAGCTGGGCGCGGAGTTCGAGCGCTTCCTGGCCGAGCAGGGCGGGTTCGGCGAGAGCGGCGGACCCGAGGGCGGCGAACTGCGGTAGCCGGTCGCTGGACTCGGGGCGGGTGCGCACCCACTAACGTAGGGGCGTGCAGCTATCCGAACTCGTCCCCGATCAAGCCGTCCCCGATGTGGAAGCGGATTGGCTGTACGAGACCTTCTCCGAATGGACCGAGAGCCAGGGCCTGACCCTGTATCCGGCGCAGGAGGAGGCGCTGCTCGAATTGTTCACCGGCGCCAACGTCATCCTGGCGACGCCGACCGGATCGGGTAAGTCCCTCGTGGCCCTGGGCGCGCACTACGCCGCGCTCAATCGCGGGCAGCGCAGCTACTACACCGCGCCGATCAAAGCTCTGGTCAGCGAGAAGTTCTTCGCGCTGTGCGAGGTGTTCGGCGCGGATCGCGTCGGGATGGTGACCGGTGACGCCGCGGTGAACCCGGAGGCGCCGATCATCTGCGCCACGGCGGAGATCGTCGCCAATCTCGCACTGCGCGAGGGCCCGAGCGCGAACGTGGGCCAGGTCATCATGGACGAGTTCCACTACTACGCCGATCCGGATCGCGGCTGGGCGTGGCAGGTGCCGCTCATCGAACTGCCGGGGGCCCAATTCCTGCTCATGTCGGCCACTCTCGGCGAGGTCGACTTCTTCGCCGCCGATCTCGAACGCCGCACCGGACGCGACACCGCCATCGTCTCGGGCGCGGAACGCCCGGTGCCGCTGAGCTTTTCGTACGTGAAGACCCCGATCACCGAGACCCTCGAGGATCTGGTCACCACCAGCCTCGCTCCGGTCTACGTCGTGCACTTCACCCAGGCCGCGGCCATCGAGCGCGCCCAGGCGCTGACGAGCGTGAACTTCGCCTCCAAGGCCGAGAAGGACGCGATCGCCGAGGCGCTGGGCGAGTTCCGCTTCGCCACCGGCTTCGGCAAGACGCTCTCGCGGTTCATCCGGCACGGTATCGGCGTGCACCACGCGGGCATGCTGCCCAAGTACCGGCGCCTGGTGGAGAAACTGGCGCAGGACGGTCTGCTGAAGGTGGTGTGCGGCACCGACACCCTGGGCGTCGGTATCAACGTGCCGATCCGCACCGTGCTGCTGACCGGCCTGACCAAGTACGACGGCGTACGCACGCGCCGGCTCAATGCCCGTGAGTTCCATCAGATCTCGGGCCGCGCGGGGCGCGCCGGCTTCGACACCATGGGCAGCGTCTGGGTGCAGGCGCCGGACCACGAGGTGGAGAACGCCCGGCTCATCGCCCGCGCCGGGGACGATCCCAAGAAGCTCAAGAAGGTCCAGAAGCGCAAGCCCCCGGAGGGTTTCGTGTCCTGGTCCGAGGAGACGTTCGACCGCCTGGTCGCGGCCTCGCCCGAGCCGATGGTCTCGCGGTTCAACGTCACCAACGCCATGCTGCTCAATGTGATTGCGCGCAAGGGCAATTGCTTCTACGCCATGCGGCATCTGCTGGAGGACAACCACGAACCGCGCGCGGCGCAGCGTAAACACATTCTCAAGGCGATCAAGCTCTATCGCGCGCTGCGGGACGCGGGGGTGGTGCAGCAGCTCGACGAGCCCGACGAGTTCGGCAGGCACGCGCGGCTCATGGTGGATCTGCAGCGTGATTTCGCTCTCGATCAGCCGCTGTCCCCGTTCGCGCTGGCCGCGTTCGAGCTCCTGGACAAGGAGTCGCCCACCTACACACTCGACGTCATCACCCTGATCGAGGCGACGCTGGAGAACCCGCGGCAGCTGCTCATGGGGCAGCAGCACAAGGCGCGCGGCGCGGCGGTCGCGGAGATGAAGGCCGACGGCATCGAATACGAGGAGCGCATGGAGCTCCTCGAGGACGTGACCTGGCCCAAGCCGCTGGCCGAGGAGCTGATCTATCCGGCGTACGAGACGTACAAGGCCGGCCATCCCTGGGTGTCGGAGTTCGAGCCCCAGCCCAAGTCCGTGGTCCGGGAGATGGTCGAACGGTCGATGACCTTCGCCGAGCTGGTGTCACAGTACGAGCTGGCGCGCTCGGAGGGCGTGGTGCTGCGCTATCTGGCCGACGCCTATCGGGCGCTGCGGCGGACGGTGCCCGAGCAGGCGCGCACCGAGGAGCTCGACGACATCACCGAGTGGCTGGGCGAGCTCATTCGCCAGGTCGACTCGAGCCTGCTCGACGAATGGGAGCAGCTCACCAATCCGGGCGCGGAGACCGACACCGAGCAGGTCGCCTTCGGCGCCGAGGGCGTGCGGCCCATCTCCGCGAACGAGCGGTCCTTCCGGGTGCTGGTGCGCAACGCGCTCTTCCGGCGCGTGGAACTGCTCGCGCTCCAGCGCTGGACGGCCCTGGAGGACTTCGGCGACGAGGTCGACTGGGAGGGCGAACTCGAGCCCTACTTCGCCGAGTACGAGGAAATTCGGACGGGTCCCAACGCGCGCGGGCCGAAACTTT
Organism: Nocardia sp. NPDC055321; assembly: GCF_053645575.1. Lineage (NCBI taxonomy): Bacteria > Bacillati > Actinomycetota > Actinomycetes > Mycobacteriales > Nocardiaceae > Nocardia > Nocardia sp. NPDC055321. The sequence continues at coordinate 49,132 of NZ_JBSHMS010000005.1, read as the reverse complement.
TCCAGGTCGAGCAGCGCGAGGGTTTCTGGCATGTGCGCCAGGTGCTGGACGATCCGGCGGGCGATCATGGATGGTCCGTCGACGCCATTGTTGACCTGGCCGAATCCGATGCGGCGGGGGAAGTGGTCTTCGACGAGCTGACGGTCACCGCGGGCTGAACTTCGCGTGAACTTCCTCCGGACCGGCGATCCAGCCTAGGGGTTATCGCCGGTTTTGTGGCGGTTTCCGGCCGCGGGGTGACGAAGTCGATGGTTCTTCGGTTCGTTTTCCGACGCCAACCGCTGCTATTGTCGCGGACTGTTGCCCGAGGCCGTTTCGGCGGCCCGAACAGTGGGGAGTTCCCTTAGATTGTCCGTCTCAAACCCGCCCGAGTCGCCCTGTCTGGTCATCGACCTGAACCGGGTCCGCGCGAACTACCGCGCGCTGCACGCCGCACTACCTTCGGCCCGAATCCGATTCGCCGTCAAGGCGAGTCCCGTGCCGGAGATCATCCGGCTACTGAACGACGAGGGCGCGGAGTTCGATGTCGCCAGCGTCGGGGAGATCGAGCTCTGCCTCGCGCAGGGGGTTGATCCGGCAGTCCTGTGCTACGGCAATCCGATCAAGAAGGCCGCCCACATCGCCGCCGCCCACGCGGCCGGGGTGCGCCGCTTCGCCTCCGATACCGAGGACGATCTGGTCCGTATCGCCGAGCACGCGCCGGGCGCGGAGATCGAACTCCGGTTCCTGGCCTCGGCTCCGCAGTCGCAGACGCCCTTCGGCGTCAAGTTCGGCTGCGCCCCGGGCGAAGCCGTGCAGCTGCTGGTGCGCGCGCACGATCTGGGATTGAAGATCGCCGGTCCGTACTTCCACGTGGGGTCGCAGCAACTCGATCCCATCGCGTGGCAGATCGGCATCGAGCAGGCGGGTTCCATCGCGGAAGCGCTGGCGGCCAAGGACATTCCCATGACGGCGGTGAATATCGGTGGGGGACTTCCGATTTCGTACGCCGACGCGGCTCCCGGCGTGGACGAGCTGGGCGCGGTCATCGCCGCTGCCGCCGCCCGCCATCTCCCGGAACACACCGCTCTCATCGTGGAACCCGGTCGCGCCCTGGTGGGTAACACCGGTGTGATTCACGGCGAGGTGGTCAATGTTCGACAGGCGCCGGACGGGCGGCGCTGGGTATACCTCGATATCGGCCGCTACAACGGCATGGCCGAGACCGAGAACGAGTACATCGCCTACCGCTTCCAGACCGATCGCGACGGCGACCCGGTGGACGAGGTGGTGGTCGCCGGTCCGACCTGCGACGGCGACGATGTACTGTATCAGCGCACGCGTGTCCTCCTACCGACCACGTTGCGAGCCGGTGATCCCATTCGGATCCTTGAGACCGGCGCATATACGGCGAGCTATTCGTCGGTGTCCTTCAACGGTTTTCCGCCTTTGACTGTTCATGTCATCGGCGCTGAGCGAGAGTGAGTTTAGCCATGACGGCAGAATTCACCGGCTGGCACGTGCTGGCCGAGTTCGGTGGTGTCGACGCGGCCCTCTGCGACGACCTCGAACGACTCGAAGCCGCACTTCGAAAATCGTTGGTCGCCGCGGGGGTGACCATCTGTGATGTCGTGCGCAAGCAGTTCGAGCCGCAGGGTGTCACCATCCTGGCGCTACTGGCCGAGTCCCACGCCTCGATCCACACCTACCCCGAATCCGGCGATATCTTCGTCGACGTCTTCACCTGCGGCAGCATCGGCGCGGGCGCGACCAAGGCCGTGGAGCTGCTCCAGGCCGAGCTCGCCCCGAAGTCGGTCAACATGGAGGTCATCCAGCGCGGGCACGCCGCGCGCCGGATCCATGAGCCGGTCGGCGAGGGCCTGACCCGAGTGTGGAACATGTCCGAGGTCATCGTGGACACCAACACCCCGTTCCAGCACATGGTCATCGCCGAGACCGAGCAGGGCCGGTCCCTGTTCTCCGACGACGATCGCCAGTCCACCGAGTTCTCCCAGCTCACCTACCACGAGGCCATGCTGGTTCCGGGGTACGCGCTGGCCGAGAAGCTGGACAAGGTGCTGATCATCGGTTCCGGTGAGGGCGTCGCCTCGCAGATGTCGGCCGCGGCGGGCGCCACGCTCGTCGATCACGTGGACATCGACCAGCTCGAGGTCGAGCTGTGCGCCGAGCACCTGCCCTACGGCTACTCGCAGGCGGATCTGGCCGAGGCGGTCGCGCAGACCGGCCCGATCAAGATGCACTACGCCGACGGCTGGGACTTCCTGGCCAAGGCCGAGGCCGCGGGCACCCGCTACGACCTCATCTGCATCGACCTGCCGGACGAGCGCGTCGAGGATGCCCAGCACAACCGCCTGTACGAGGACGACTTCCTGAACCGCTGTAAGGCGATCCTGTCGGAGGGCGGCGTGCTCGCTGCCCAGGCCGGCTGTCAGACCATGTGGCGCAACGAAACTCTCAAGCGCTCGTGGACTCGCTTCCACAACTTGTTCGAGACCGTGGTTCCCTACGTCTCGGACGAGCACGAGTGGACCTTCATCTTCGGTACCCCCAAGGCCATCGAGGATCCGGTCGCGAAGATGACCGCCACCCTGTCGACCCTGCCGTACAAGGCGGAGACGATCGACGAGCGGGCCCTGGTCCGCGGCGCCATCGAGCCCCACGCCCTGCGCGTGGGCGCCACGGTCGGCTAGTTCGGCCCGCTTCCCGAAGCACCCGATGCCCGTGCGGATTTCGATCCGCACGGGCATCGCCGTGTTCGGGCCCCGTACCGGTGACCCGGCGGCTGTCGGAGCGACTCGCTACAGTCGCTGCGTCAACGCTCCACTGATTCGGGGGAACATGCTCGACTCCGCCAGCACCGTCGCCGACGGTGCCGAAATCTCCGCTCTCGATACCGCTGCCCGCGAGGACATCTGGCAGGTTCCGCAGGAGTGGTGGGCCGCGGCCGCGCCCATCCGCGGGCTGGGTCCGGCCCCCACGGTCGAGCCCTATCCCCCGGCGGTATTCGATTTCGCGAATGCCGTTGCCTCCCAGCGCAAAGAGCTGCTCGCCTGTCTCGACCGTTCGGCGGCGCGCTACGGCGACGAACTGGCCGTGGCCGGCCGCGAGGCGCTGCGGGACGCGGCGACCTGCACACCGCTCGGCGCGGCGGCGCTCACCCTGCTGCTGCATCGACTGGTCCGCGGCGTGCACTACGCCGCCGACGCCTGGATTCTCGGGCGCGGGCCCGCCTTCGCCGCCGAAGCCGCGGTGTGCCAGGCCGAACTGACCCTGGACTGGGACTACGACACCGGCACCCGCAGCTGGAACTACCTGGTGCGCCGGCTGGATCCGGCCGAGCCGGGTCGCGGTTCCGCGCCGGACGAATTGGCCGCCGTGCGACGGTATCTGGCCGCCGCCACCGAGCCGGACTATCGCGCGGCCGTCGATCGGCTGGCGGAGCTGCGCGCCGGGGGCTGCGGACTCGCCGCGCGCCTCGCCGCCTCCTATCTCGCGCCGACCGAAACCCAGTGGGTCGCGGCGGATCTCGACGCTTTCGTGCCCGCGCTGGTCGACTACGACAGCCGATTCATCCTGCTGACGGCGAGCGTGAGCGAGACCGCGCAGCTGGACAAGCTGGTCGGCAAGTTCGAGGCCACGCAGTTCACCTACATCCACGGCCGGAGCTCGCTCTTCGCCGCGCTCGTGCGGCTGGGGCCCGACGCGGCGCCCGCCATCGAACGTCTGCTGCGCGCACGGGAACTCGACGGGGACACCGTGCGCGAGCTGGCCCGTATCCTGGCCGGCTTCCCCACCGACACGGCCTTCGCCGGGCTGGCCGCGCGGGCCGAACAGCGCTTCGTTCCGCCGGTCCTGGTCGAGGCCGCGCACCGGTATCCGCGCCGGGCCCTGCGCATGCTCGGACCGGCCGCCGCGCGATCCGGTATGGCCCGGCACGTGCTGCGCTCGATCGCGCGGGCCCACCCCGACCTGGTCGCCGAATTGCCGGACACCGCCGCCTATCTCGATGACGATCGGCCCCGGGCCACGCCCGCGGAACTGCCCGAGGTCCTGCGGGTGACACCGTGGACGCGGGCGCGGGCCAAGACCAAGCAGGTCACCCTCGCGAACCTCGCCGAGCCGACGCCCGATGGATTGGCCTGGCTGCCCGGCGAACGCGCGGAGTGGGAGCAGGCGGCGGTGTGGGTCACCGACGCCGAGCGCATGAACTACGCGGCCGAGATCGAGCGGGCGGTCGCGAGCGATTCCGGATCGTTCTGGAGTGTGGTGCGCTTGTTCGCGAGTGCGCCGGACGAGCTGGTGCGCCCCCATCTGGCGACCGCCTCGATCGGGCGGATGTGGAACTCCGAGCCCGGTCTGCGCCGCATTCTGGCTCGATTCGAGGACGACGCGATCTCCTTCGTCACCCGTGCGGTGCAATCGAATCCGACGAACCTGGCGCACCTGCTCGCCCCGGTGACCGGCGCGCACGTGACCACGCTCATGACCCGCTGGCTCGATGGCAAGCGCACCCGGCCGTTCGCGATCGAGTGGTTCGACCGTAACCGCGCCGCGGCCCTGCCCGCTCTCATCGCGGCGAGTGTGGGCAAGGCGGGCAAGGATCGCCGGGGCGCGGAGAGCACGCTGTGCTGGCTGGCCGAACGCGGTCACCGCGCGGAGATCGAGGCCGCGGCGGCGCTGCTCGATCCCCGCGCCGGGGCCGCCGTGACAGCCCTGCTCGACACCGATCCCCTGCACCGGCTGCCGGCCAAGATCCCGGCCGTCCCGGCCTGGCTCGCGCCGGAGTTGCTGCCCGGTCTGGCGCTGCGCGGCAACGGCGCGGTGCTGCCGCAGGATGCGGCGCGCGACGTGTGCCAGGTGCTGGCGCTGTGCGGCCCGAACGGCGATTACGCCGGCGTCGACCAGATTCGCGCGGCCGCCGACCCCGAGTCGCTCGCCGAATTCGCCTGGAGTGTCTTCGAGCTCTGGAAGCTCGCGGACTACCCGTCCAAGGACGGCTGGGTGCTGCACGCGCTCGGCCTCGTCGGCGACGACGAGACCGCGCGCCGGCTGGGCGCGCTGATTCGCGTGTGGCCCGGTGAGGCCGGGCACGCCCGCGCCGTCTCCGGGCTCGATGTCCTCACCGCGCTCGGCACCGACGTGGCGCTCATGCAGCTCAACGGCATCGCCGAGAAGGTGAAGTTCAAGGGGCTCAAGACCAAGGCGCAGGAGAAGGTCGCCGAGGTCGCCGAAAGCCTGGGTCTGACGGCGGAACAGCTCGCCGATCGCCTGGTTCCGGAGTTCGGGCTCAACGCCGACGGCAGGCTCGTGCTCGATTTCGGTCCGCGCGGGTTCGTCGTGGGCTTCGACGAGCAGTTGAAGCCCACGGTGTCGGACGCGGTGCGCGGCGACGACGGCGCGTGGCAGGCCGCCGGACTGCGCAAGGCCCTGCCGAAGCCGGGCCCGAAGGACGATCCCGAGCTGGCCCCCGCCGCCGCGAAACTCTTCGCCGCGCTGAAGAAGGACGTGCGCACCGCGGCGGCCGATCAGATTCGGCGTTTCGAGCGCGCGATGGTGCTCGGACGCCGCTGGACCGCCGCCGAGCATCGGCGACTGTTCGTGGAACATCCACTGCTGTGGCATCTTTCGCGGCGCCTGGTGTGGGTGACCCTCGACGCCGAGGGCGCGGTCACAGGATCGTTCCGGGTCGCCGAGGATCGCAGCTACGCGGACGCCGCGGACGAGCCCATCGATGTCGCGCCCGACACCCTCGTCGCCCTGGCGCATCCCCTGCACCTGGGATCGGCCCTGAGCGAATGGGCCGAGGTGTTCGCCGATTACGAGATCCTGCAACCGTTCCCGCAGCTCCAGCGCGAGACCTACGCCTTCGAGGAGTCGGAGTTGGGCACCGACGTCCTCGACCGCCTCACCGGACTCTCGCTGCCCACCGGCACCCTGCTGGGCCTGGGCCGATTCGGCTGGGAACGTGGCGAACCCATGGACGGCGGTGTCTCCTGCGAGATGTTCCGCGCTCTGGGTGACGGTAACTCCGCGGTCATCGACATGGATCCGGGCATCATCGCCGGGGACGCCCTGGAGTTCGACACCCAGAAGATCACCGTTCACCTGACCCGCACCGGCGACGAGGGGTACTGGAGCCGCAGCGGCAACCGACCCACCTTCGCCGCGCTGGACGCGGTGACGGGTTCGGAACTGCTGCGCGAGTTGGAGATTCTGCAGATCCGCGACAACGGGTGACCGGTAGCGCTGACCGGCGGCGGACATGACATGCGGTGGCTCGGGCACTCCCGAGCCACCGCGATCGAACGAGGAGACCGCGATCGAGCCCGCGTGCCGGGGCCGGCGCGGCAGCGGCGTGCCCGGAACGGGGAGCCGCGCCGACGATGGAGGAAACATGGGCGGGGACACGGTGATCGAGCTCGGGCCCACCGACGAGGATTCCTGGGTCGTGCCCGCGGAGTGGGCGGACAAGGCCGCCCCGTTCCGCGGGCGCGGGCCGGTGCAGATGCCGGTGGTCGATACCAAGGCGGTCGGGCGGTATCGGAAGTGGCTGGCGGACGACCTCATGGCGTTGTCGGTGGAGGCCACGGCGGAGCTGCATCCCGAGCTGGCGGAGGCCGCCCGGGCTGTCATGGCCGATCCGGGGCAGGCGAATCCGCTCGGGCTCGCGGTGACCGGGGTGCTGGCCACAGCCTTGGATGGGCAGAACACGCCGGGGACGTCGCTGACCGCCGGCCGGTTGATCGATGCGTGGATCGCGGGATTCGGTGCGGCCGTGGCGGCCGAGGCCGCGGTGCTGTGGGCGGAGTTGAGTGTTTCACACCGTATCCGGGAGAGCGGGTCATCGCTGCACTATGCGGCGCATCGAGTCTCGGCTCCCTGTGCGGACGGGCTGCCCCTGCGCGCGATGACGAAACTGCGGGCGCAGCTGGCGCTGCTGAGCGAACCGGAGTACCGCGCTGTCGTACAGCGGCTCGGCGACTACCGCACCGAACATCCCGGGTTGCCGGTGCGCATGGCGACGTCGTATCTGCTTCCCACCGAACAGAACTGGCTCGATGAGGATCTCCGAGCCGGGCGGCGCGGCAAGAACGCGAGCTACTTCGGTGAAGCCTGGGCCCCGCTCGTCTGTTCTGCGACGACCGCCGCCCAGCTGGCGATGGTGCCCGAGCACAGGTACGGCATGGCGACGCCGACGCAGACCGAATTGTTCAGCGCCCTGGTGCACGTCGGTCCCGAGGCGGCCGAGTATCTGATCGTCGCCCTGGACACCCCGGGGCTCGCCGCCGAGCAACAGCGGGTCATCGCGCGCTTGCTGGCGCGGCTGCCCACCGATACGGCGTTTCGACTTCTGGCGGAACGGGCGGAGCGGCCGGCGATTCGAGGTGCGCTCATGGAGTCGATGCTCCGTTTCCCCCTGCGGGCCCGGCGGATACTCGCGACGGAGGTAGAGCGCACCCCGCTGCACGACGAGTTGATCCGCTGGCAGGCACGCGTGGTTTTCGCACCCGAGTTCGCGGCGGAACCCGGCGCGAGCCGTGTCCCGGAGGCGGCGGCGCACGAATTGCCACGGTTGCTCGTCGAGCCGCCCTGGCAGCGTGAGCGGCAGCCGCGCGCCGAGGTCGTCATCGCGAACCTCGGAACAACGCGCGCGCCCGCGACGGCGTGGCTCCCCGGAGAACAGGATGCCTGGGCCGACAACGGTTTCCGCGCCCGCGAACCGCGCGAGGGCTGGCAGGCTCGGCTCGAGAGCCTGCTGCGCGACGACCACCCGTCCGGATACAGCCTGGCCGAGATCTTCGCCGCTGGACCGCGAGAGCTGGTCGAGCCGCACCTGGCGCTACTGCACCCACTGCATTTCTGGGACTGGACCGAGATCATGCAGCGGATCCTGGGCCGTTTCGGGGATGATGCCGCCGGATTGATGGTGCGGGTGGTGGAGGCCGCGCCGGCGACCCGCGCCGAAGTCCTCGCACCTGTGACGGGGACCGCCGTCACCACCCTCATGACCCGGCTGTTGCGCTCGCGCAGCCGGGCCAGGGCCCTGGCGCTCGCCTGGTTCGAACGCCACCTCGACAGTGCCGCACCCGATCTCGTCGCGGCCGCGCTCGGCCGACCGGGCAAGGCGCGCACACTCGCCCGGCAGGCGCTGTGGACGCTGTGCGGACGGGGACATCGGGCGGCGTTGTGCGCGGGCGCGGCCACGCTCGGGCCCGAGGCCGCCGCCGCGATCGAGGCGGAGCTGTCGGGCGATCCGCTCGAGCGACTGCCGGAGGTCGTGCCCGAGCCCCCGGCGTGGGCGGATCCGCGCGCGCTGCCGCCGATTCTGCTGCGCGCCAACGGCCGTGCGCTGCCGTCCACCGCGGTGACGGCCGTGTGCACCGTGCTGGCCCTGTGCGGTCCGGACGAGGATTATCCCGGGATCGAGGTGGTCCGTGAGGTCGCCGAACCTCGGTCGCTGGCCGCCTTCGGCTGGGCGCTGTTCGATACCTGGAGACTGGCGGGGTATCCGCCCGACCACGCCTGGACCCTGCACGTGCTCGGTCTGCTCGGCGACGACGAGATCGCCCGCGACCTCGCGCCGCTGATCCGCGCGTGGCCCGGCGAGAACGCCCACGCCCGTGCGGTGTCCGGGCTCGACGTGCTCGTCGCGATCGGCACGGACGCGGCGCTCACGCAGCTGAGCAGCATTGCCGAGAAGGTCAAGTTCAAGGGCATCAGAACCAAGGCGCAGGAGAAGATCCGGGAGCTGGCCGACGAGGCCGGGCTGACCGCCGAGGAACTCGCCGATCGGCTGGTCCCGACCCTCGGGCTCGATGCCCTGGGCGTCCACGTGATCGACTACGGGACCCGGAAGTTCCACGTGCGCTTGGACGAACAGCTCCGCCCGGTCGTGTTCGACGCCGACGGCACGCGTCGCAAGAGCCTGCCCAAGCCGGGAACGAAGGACGATCCCGAGCTGGCTCCGGCCGCGTACAAGGCGTTCACCGCGTTCAAGAAGGACGCCAAAGCGGTTGCCGAAGAACAGCTTCGGCGCCTCGAGCGCGCGATGACGGCAGGCCGCCGCTGGACGCCGGACACGCATCACGCCCTGTTCGTCGAGCATCCCCTGATGGCGTCGCTCGCCCGCAGGCTGGTGTGGGTCACGGTCGATGAGAACGACGCGGTCACCGGGTCGTTCCGGGTCGCGGAGGATCTGAGTTTCGCCGATGTGCACGACGACCCGGTGACCCTGACACCGAGCGCCCGCGTCGGTATCGCGCATCCGCTGGATCTCGGTGGCACCGTCACCGGCTGGTCTGAGGTGTTCGCCGATTACGAACTGCTGCAGCCGTTTCCGCAGTTGCAGCGGGAGAGCTACACCCTCGCTCCGGAAGAGCGCACGGCGCTGACGCTGACGCGATTCGAGGGCCGTCCCGTCCCCACCGTGAAACTGCTCGGACTGGAGCGATCCGGCTGGATCAGCGGCGGCGCGGAGTACGGCGACATGGCCGTGGTCGTCCACCGGCCGCTGCCCGGTCGGCGCTCGGCGGTCATCGGCCTGGACCCGGGCATATCGGTCGCAGAGGCTCTGCGCTGGAGCGAGCAGAAGATCACGGTCTTCATCACCGATTCCGGACAGGAGCGCGAGTGGAGCTCGTTCCGCACCGACCATCCCTTCGGTGAGCTGGACGCGCTCACCGCCTCCGAACTCCTGCGCGAGCTGACCCAGCTCGTCGACCGGTGATGGGCCCCGACATGACAATCGCACCACAGCACGAGATCGTGCACCCGCCGAGCAAGGTCACCACCGCGGCGCTCGCCGAACTGCCCGAGTTTCTGAGTACACCGCCGTGGGAGCGGGGCGCGGCGGTGCCCCGGCCCGCCCTGGTCCGGAACGTGGCCGAGCCACAGCCGCTCGCGCTGCGATGGCTACCCGGTGAGCAGGCACGGTGGGCGAACGTGCCCGCGAGTACCTGGCCCCCGGTGAAGGACTGGGCGGTGGAGGTCGAGCGGCACCTCACGCTGGAGTACCTGCGCCACGGCACCGCGAAGGTCTTCGCGCTGGCACCGGTGGAGCTGGTCGCACCGCACCTGGAGGTACTGCGCGCGAACTTCCGCACCAGTCGGCAAGACGTGCTGTGCCGGTTGTTCGGCCGGTTCGGCGACGAGGTCCTTGACGCCGCGGTGGCCGCGGCCGTCGAATTCCCGCGCTCCAACGCGGGGGCGCTGCTACCGGTGACCGGGACGACGGTCACGACCTTCATGACGAAGGAGTACCACACCGCACGCGGCCGGGCGGTGGCCGTTTCGTGGTTCGATCGACATCTCGCGGCCGCGGCCCCCGACCTCATCGCGACGGCGGTGGGCAAGCCCGGGCGCGACCGGGTCCGGGCCTGGACCATCCTGCGCGCGTACGCCGCGCAGGGGCGGTCCGACGAACTCCACACCGCAGCAGAGGGTTTGGGAGCGAAGGCGGCGGCGGCTTTCGCGAACGAACTCGCCGCGGATCCCCTGTTCCACCTGCCCGGCGAGATTCCCGCGCCGCCGTCCTGGCTCACCGTTGCCACGCTGCCGCCGATCGTGTTGTCCGAGCGCCGATCCGCCCTGCCGCCCGAGGCGCTCGCGACCGTGTGCGCCATGCTCGCGCTGTGCACGCCGGACACCGAGTACGCGGGCATCACCCGCCTCACCGGCATCGCGGAACCCGAGAGCCTGACCGCCTTCGCCTGGGCGCTGTTCGAGCAGTGGGAACGGGCCGGCTGCCCGGTTCAGCAGAACTGGGTCTTCCACGCCCTGGGACGGTGGGGCGACGACGAGGTCGCGCGCCGTCTCGCCCCGCGCATCCGCGCCTGGCCCGGCGAGAGCGCGCACGCCCGTGCCGCGACCGCCCTGAGCGTGCTGCCGGCGATCGGCTCCGGGGTGGCGCTGCGCGAACTCGACGCGATCGCCACCGACGTGAAGTTCAAGGCCCTGCGCGCCAAGGCACGAGACACTCTCACGCGTCTGGTCGACGAGGAGGGCGTGGACGCCGACGAACTGGCCGACCGCCTCGTCCCCCACTTCGGCTTCGCCGCGGACGGCACGCTGCACCTGGACTACGGCCCCCGCGCCTTCCACGTCACCCTGGACGAACAGCTGCGCCCCGTCGTCCGCACCGCCGGTGGCTCCCCGCGCCGCACCCTGCCCACCCCCGACGCCCACGACGACCCCGTACTGGCCCCCGCGTCGCTCAAGCGCTTCACCGCCCTGCGAAAGGCGCTGAAAACCACCGGCCCCGAGACTCTTTCCCGCCTGGAGCGCGCGATGACCGACGGCAGGCGCTGGACACAGGACCTGCACCACGAGCTGTTCGTCGACCACCCCGTGCTCGCCCACGTCGCCCGCCACCTGGTCTGGGCGACCTACGACACGAGAAACACTGTCCTCGAGTCGTTCCGGATCACCGAGGACGGCACCCTGACCGATCTCGACGACGCGCCCCTGGTTCCGACCCCGGGCGCGCTCGTCGGCGTCGCCCACCCGACCCACCTCGCGGAGTCCCTGCCCGCCTGGCGAAAGCTCTTCTCCCACCACGCGCTCGAACAACCGTTTCCCCAGCTGCACCGTCCACCCGAGCTGTCCGCGGACGCGGGGTATTGAGCGCCAGATGAGCACTGGCGTTCGCGCGGCGGCAGCGCCGCGAGCAGCGGGCGCACCGACATGGCGTCCTCGAGCAGTCGGTAGCTGAGCTCCTCCGCCCCGAAGGTCTCCACGACCGCGACGGACGCGACTCCCGCCGAAGGCGTTGCGGCCCTTGACTGCTGTCGGGAATGCTTCCGTCGGTCGCGTTGCGCGCGAGCGCCGAATCGGACGCGCCGTCCAGGGCGGCGAGCGCCGCGGCGGCGATGTCGTATGACCGGCCACCGCGGTCGCGGCGAACCGCCCTCGCGCGAGATTTCCGCCGAGTTCGGTGATCCCGAGTGCGGTGATCAGGTCCTGACCCGCGTGCTGCTGACCGCGAACGGTGGCGAGGACCTGTTCCGGCCGGAGCCCATCGCATTCGGCGTCCTCGGCCCGATCGCGGCGTCGGAGGCGCTGCGCGACCTCGCCCACCTGGCCGGGTGAGGCCACCGCACCGGTGTCGGTGCGGTTGTTTACAGTCGGGGCCGAATTACGAACGTGGAAAACGGGGTTTCATGGGTGCACAATCGCGACGCCGGACCGTCGGGGAGGTCAGTGCGGCGTCCGAGGACATTTTCGACCCGACGGCGGTGCAGCGGCGGGGGTTGCTGTACCGGGCGGGATCGGTGCTCGAGTTCCCGGGTCCGGGGATATCGGCGGACGAGGCCGCTGCGCGCGCGGAGTCGTGTGCGGCGTATTACGCGCCCGCGGTGGAGTGGATCGAGGCGAAGATCCCCGTGAGCGGGGGGCGCGGACTCCCGACGGAACCGGGGCCGCTCGGCGCGGTGCCCGTCGACGTCGCGGCCGGCATGCTCTCCCGGATCACGCAGCTCGGATGGCGCGCCACGAGCAAGCAGCGGGCGCAGGCCGACGCGGAGACCTTGGGGTTGCTCGAGCACTGGTATCACGAGCGAGGCATCGAGTTCATCGTGGAGGCGGTGCTGCTCGCCGGCTCGCATCCGCTGTGGTGGAAGGAAATCGGCTGGCACCGCGATGACGCGGCGGATGATCTGCGGCGAATTCTCGGACCCGTTCGCAATCGGCTCGCGGAGTTCGAGCCCGGCGACCCCGCGCTGAACCCCGTCATCGAGGTGATGGAGCGGTACCGGGCAGACGATCTCCTGGGGCGCCGCGCCGTCATCGCCGCCGTACTGCTGCCGTGGCGGCTGGACTGGGTGTCCGCCGCCGTCGCTCGCGCAGCGGATTCCCGCGACCACGGGCATTCGAGCGTATTGGTCGACGCCGCCGCCGAGCCGGACCAGCTGATCGCGCTCGGCCGGGTGCACAGCGGCATCAGTCCCGAACCCGGGGTCGCGCTGGATACCGCGAAACAGGCGATCACACTGGTCAACTCGTTCGGATTCGACATCGCGCCGCTGCTGGCCACCTGGATCGACCACTACACGGTCAAGGAACGCAAGATGCAGGCCCCGATCGCCGACGTGCTGGCGGTCATCCCGACGGACGCCGCGTTCCAGGAACTGATCGCGCGCACCGGAATACCGGTGGTGCTCACCGCGCTGCGGCAGGCCACCGAACGCTTCCCGCGCCGGGCGCTGCGGCTGCTCGACCCCGAACGCGACGCCGACACTCTCCGGGAACTGGTGCACGATCGGCCCGAACTGGCCCGCGAACACCTCCCGTACCTGTCCCCCGCCACCGCCGACCTGGTGCGCGCCGCACTGGAACCGGCCGCGCCCGTCGACGACGACGCGCTCCCGGAGATCCTGCGGACGCCGCCGTGGCTGCGCAAGCGCCCCAAACAGGCGACACTCGCCCTGTCCGGTCCGGCCGAGGTCCGGTGTGCCTGGCTGCCGGAGGAACGCGCGCGGTGGCTGGCGGGTGTCGACCTGTCGAACCACAAGCCCCGTCCCGATCTCCGGGCGCACATGGGCACCCGCGCGCTCACCCCCACCGACCTCGTCGAAATGCTGCACGCCGGACCGGAATTCACCCGTCCGCTGCTGCCGGGAGCGACGATGCAGTACGTGTGGGACCGCGCCGATCCGCTGCGCGCGATCATCGCCACCTACGAGACCGAGGCGTACCCGCTGGCGCTGTCCGCCGCCCGCGCGTTCAGTCGCGAGGTCCCCGACATCATCATGGCCTTCGAAAGCCCCGAGGTGGTGGCCCTGGTGGCACAGTGGCTCCAGCGGCGCACGCTGCGCGCGACGGGTGTGCGATACCTGCGACGGCACGCCGGCTACGCCGCGCGCGTACTGATTCCGGGAGCGGTCGGCAAGGGCGTCAAGGAACGCCGGGTGCACGGCCGCACCCTGCGCACACTGGCCGAACTCGGCCATCTGACCGAAATCAGAACGGCCGCGGCGGAATACGGCCCACCCGCGGTCGCCGCGGTCGAGTCGGTACTGGCCCTGGATCCCGCCGCGGATCTGCCCGCCCGGCTGCCCGTGATCCCGCCGTGGGTGAATCCCGCCGCGCTGCCGCCGATCACGCTGCGCGCCAACGGCCTGCCGCTGCCGCCGGTGGCCGCCGAGCACGTCATCACCATGCTGCAGCTCGCGCTGCCCGGCGAACCCTACGTGGGCTTGGACACGATCCGGCAGCACTGCGACACCCGGTCACTGGCCGACTTCGGCTGGGAGCTGTACCAGCAGTGGTGGCGGGCGGGCGGTCCCACCAAGTTCACCTGGATCTACGAGGCGCTCGGCGCGCTCGGGGACGACGACACCGTCGCCCTGCTGCTCGCCGACATCCGGGAGCGGCGCTCGGACGCGCGCTCGGTGAGCGCGCTGGACGCCTTCGTCACCCTCGGCAGTGACGCCGCGCTGCTGGCGTTGAAGACCATCGGCGACAAGGTCAAGACGCATCGGGTGCGCGAGGGCGCGCAGGCGCGGATCACCGACATCGCCGACCGGCGCGGACTCACCCCCGATCAGCTCGCCGATCGCCTCGTGCCGGACCTCGGACTCGACGAGAACGGCACGCTGACACTCGATTTCGGCCCCCGGCAGTTCCTCGTCGGCTTCGACGAACGGCTGCAGCCCACCGTGGCGAACCTCGACGGCACCACCGTCAAGGCCCTGCCCAAGCCGGGGGCGAAGGACGATCCCGTCTTGGGCGCGCAGGCGCACAGCACCTTTCGCGCCATGAAGCTCACCGTGCGCACGATGGCCGCCGATCAGATCAAACGGCTCGAGCGCGCCATGGTCGAGCAGCGGCGCTTCACCGTCGAGGAATTCCGCACCGGCTTCATCGCGCACCCGTGGCGCCGGCACATCACCCGGCGGCTGGTGTGGGGCGTGTACGAGGGCGAGAAACTGGTGTCCACCTTCCGTGTCGCCGAGGACCGCACCTGTGCGGACCAGGACGATCGGACGCTACCGCTGGCCGAGGACGCCGAACTCGGCATCGCGCACCCGCTGCAGTTCGCCGACGCGGTCCCGCTGTGGAGCGAACTGTTCGCCGATTACGAACTGCTGCAACCGTTCGAGCAACTCGGCCGCGCCGTGTACCCGGTTCCGCCCGAACTGCTCGGCGACCACCGCATCCCCGACGACGGCACGGCGGTGGACAGCACCCGGCTGCTGGGCCTCACCGCGCGCGGGTGGCTGCCGCCCAAGAACACCGACGGCGCGCACATGCTCGAGTTCGAGAAGTCGCTGCCCGGTGGCCGTTTCCTGTCGGTGTCGGCCAGTCCGGGTCTCATGGCGTGGGATCCGCGCGCGAACCCCACCCAGCACCTCACCGCCCGGCTGTGCCGTTCGCACCGCCACCGCGGTGACATCACCTTCGCCGACCTCGACGAGGTCACCGCCTCGGAAGTACTGCGCGACATCGCGTGGCTGAAAGCAGGAGCCCAGTGACGACGACCGAACACCTCCAGCGCCCGCCCGCCGAAATGCGCTGGGCCGCAGACCTGGCGCGGCTGCGCGAGACCGATACCGCGCCCCGCCCGCCCGGCTGGGCGCTGAGCGTGGACGCCGCCAAACGCTTCATCGTCGGCGACCCGGCGCTGGGTATCGCCAACAAGTTCGTCGGGGACGCCTCCCTGGTCGACCGCGCGCTGGTGAGCCTGGCCACCACGCGCGGACTGCTGCTGACCGGCGAGCCCGGAACCGCCAAATCGCTACTGTCCGAGCTGCTTTCCTGCGCCATCTCCGGCGACTCCACGCTCACGATCCAGGGCGGCGCGGCCACCACCGAGGACCAGATCCGCTACGGCTGGAACTACGCGCTGCTGGTGTCGGAGGGCCCGTCGGAGCGATCCATCGTGCCCGCGCCCATGATGCGCGGCATGCGGGACGGCAAGATCGTGCGGTTCGAGGAGATCACCCGCTGCCCGCTCGAAGTGCAGGACTCAATTCTCTCGCTGCTGTCCGACCGGGTGCTGGCGGTGCCCGAACTCGGCGAGATGGTCTACGCCACCGAGGGTTTCAATGTCATCGCCACCGCGAACACCCGCGACCGCGGCGTCAACGACATGAGCGCCGCGCTCAAGCGCCGGTTCAACTTCGAAACCGTGTTCCCCATCGGCGATTTCGGCGCGGAACTGGCACTGGTGGAGGCCGAGGCCGCCGCGTTGCTGCGCCGTTCGGGCGTTCCGCAGGCCCCGCCCCGGGACGTGCTCGAGGTACTGGTCACGGCGTTCCGCGAATTACGCACCGGGGCCACCGATTCCGGCACCCCGCTGGATCGCATGTCCTCGGTCATGAGCACCGCCGAAGCGGTCTCGGTCGCGCACGCGGTCGGCCTGCGCGGCTGGTATCTGCGGGGCGAGGCCGGCGACGGCGCGGACATCGTGCACTGCCTCGCGGGCACCGCCGCCAAGGACGACCCTGACGATCTGGCCCGGCTGCGCCGCTACCTGGAGCAGCAGGCCCCGCGCAAATCGGGGCGCGCCTGGAAAGCCCTGCACGACGCCCGCTTCCAGCTGCCGGGCTGACAACCGTGCACGCTGAAGCGATAGCACTGGGCGCGGTGCGGGTGACCCTGATCGGTGTGCGCCACCACAGTCCGGCCTGCGCGCGGCTGGTGCGCGACACCATCGAGGAACTGCGGCCCGCGCACGTGCTCATCGAGGGACCGGCCGACATGAACGACCGGCTCGAGGAGCTGCTGCTCGGGCACGACCTGCCGATCGCGGTGTTCACCAGCTACCGCGACGACGAGCACCGGCACATGTCGTGGGCGCCGCTGTGCGACTACTCCCCCGAATGGGTGGGACTGCGCGCGGGCCGCGACGCAGGCGCGCAGGTCCGCTTCATCGACCTGCCCGCCTGGCATCGCGCCTTCGCGGGCACCGAGAACCGGTACGCCGACGCCGAACGCCGCTACGAACGCGCCGTCGAGCGGCTGTGCCGGGAGTTCGCGGTCGACAACATCGACGCGCTCTGGGACCACCTGTTCGAGCTGGGCGACCCGGACACCCTGCCCGATCGCCTCGCTGCCTACTTCGAACTGGTCCGCGGCGACGATGACGCCTCGGACGGCGACCTCGCCCGCGAGCGGTACATGGCGGGCTGGCTGGACGCCGCCATCGCGGATCTCGAGAATCGCGAAAAGGCTTCCGGCCCCGCGCATATCGTCGTGATCACCGGCGGCTTCCACCGGCCCGCTCTGGTGCGCCATCTGGGCCGCCGATCGGCAACCGGCGGCCCGGCCGACATCGGGCGAGGCGACGACGGCGAGTACTCCGGCGCGGCCCCCGGTTCCGAGCCGAGCCCGGCCCCCGTTCCGGTCCGATCGAAGGCGGATCACGATGCATCGCATCCGGGCAGTGAACCCGAGTCCGCTACGGAACCAACGACATTCGAGCCGGATGGGAATGATCCAGCCGGGATGATCCGCACCGACGCCGCCGCGGGTGCTCCGGCGCTCGATCCGGCAGGGTGGCCGATCGTGCCCGCGCCTCCCGCCACCGGAACCGGCGGCAGCTACCTGGTGCCGTTCAGCTTCCGGCGACTGGACGCCTTCACCGGGTACCAGTCCGGGATGCCCTCGCCCGCCTACTACCAGCAGCTGTGGGAGGTCGGGCCCGACGCGGCCGCCGAGGGGATCACCCGGTCGGTCGTCCGGCGGCTGCGTGAACGCGGGCAGGCCGTGTCCACCGCGTCGCTGATCGGCGCGCGCACGCTCACCGTGGGGTTGAGCAGGCTGCGCGGGCACGAATCACCCTCGCGCACCGATGTTCTCGACGGGCTCGCCGGCGCGCTCATCACCGAGGCGCTGGAACGACCCCTGCCCTGGACCGGGCGCGGGCACCTGCCCGCCGGCACCGAACCGGTCGTGCTGGAGATGGTCGCCGCGCTCTCGGGTGACACCGTCGGCCGCCTGCATTCGGGCACCCCGCATCCCCCGCTGGTGCACGACGTGGCGCGGGAACTGCGGCGCCACGGCATCCCCGAGGAGGGCCGTCACACCCTCGACCTCGCCACCGGTCCCGGCGGGGAAGCCAGCCGCCTGCTGCATCGGCTGCGGGTGCTCGGGATTCCCGGGTTCACGCGCCGCGGCGGGCCGGCGCTCGGGCGCGCGCCCGAGCTCACCGAAACGTGGTTGCTGACCAAGCAGGATCTGCGGCTGCCCGCCCTCATCGAAGCCGGATCGCTCGGTGCGACCTGCGCCGAGGCCGCGGCGGCCCGGCTCGGCGAACGCTTCGCCGCGGCCGGATCCGATACCGGCGAACTCGCCGAGGTGCTGTTCGACGCCACCCTGAGCGGGCTCTCGGAGCTGTCCGGGCGCATCGTCACCCAGGTGCGCGCGCTCGTCGACGCCGCCGCCGCGCCCACCGGCCTGGGCAAGCTGCTGGCCGTGGCCCTCGGATTGTGGCGCTACGACCGGATATTCGGGGCCGCGCAGTCGCCGACCCTGGCCGTGCTCATCGACGCGGCGGTACTGCGCCTGCTGTGGCTGCTCGAGGGCGTCCGGGGCGGTCCCGCCCCCGCCGACCGCGAACTGCTGAACGCCGTCGCCGCCGTCCGGGACGCGGCACTGCACGCCGCGCCGGTGCTCGGTATCGAGCGCGCCGACCTGGCGGGGGTGTTCCAGCGCTGCACCGCCGCGGACCGGCCGCCCGCGCTGCGCGGTGCGGCCGTGGGCGCGGTCGCGGTCCTCGACCCCGCGGCGGGGGTGAACCTCGCGCACTCGGTGCGGCTGGCGGGCACGCCCGAGATGCTCGGCGACTTCCTCGCGGGTCTGTTCGCGCTGGCCCGCGAGCAGCTGCTGGAAGAAGCGGCACAGGATGATTCGGCCGGCGCGGGCGAACCGCTGCTCGCCGTCCTCGACGAACTGGTCGCGGGCTTCGGCGATGAGGAATTCCTGGCCGCGCTGCCCGCGCTGCGCCTCGCGTTCGCCTGGTTCCCGCCCCGGGAACGGGCCCGGATCGGCGAACGCCTGCTCGCCATGCGCGGGCTGACCACCGATGTGTCCGCGCTGCTGCGCCTGGCGGCCGACGCCGAAACCCTGGCTCACGCCCGCGCGGTCGAACTGCGGGTCGATCACCTGCTCGCCGAGCACGACCTGCTGCCTCCACCGCGCGAATCCCGTTCCCCCAGCACAGAACTCGAGCCCCACGCATGACCGAACTCGACCCGGCCCTGGAACGCTGGCGGCTCGTTCTCGGAGCGCCCGGCGCCGCGATCACCTGCGGCGTCGCCATGAGCTCCGGCGGCGCCGAGCGCGACACCGCCCTGGACTGGCTCTACGAACGCGACGAGGACCTGGACCGGCGCGACATCCGCCGGACCGGCGGCGACGGGCCCTCCATCGTGCACGCGGTGGACTGGCTCGACGACATCCATCGGCTCTTCCCCAAGAGCACCATCGAGCGGCTCGAGCGGGACGCCGTGCAGCGCTTCGGATTACACGAGGTGCTGACCGACCCTGGCGTCCTCGAGCGCCTCGAACCCAACGCCGAACTGCTCGGGGCGGTGCTGCGCACCAAACACCTGATGAACCCCGAGGTGCTGCGCATGGCCCGGCGCATCGTCGAGCAGGTGGTGCGCGAGCTCATGGAGCGGATGGCCACCGAGATCCGGGTGTGCTTCACCGGCACCCGGTCGCGGCGACCCAGCCGCATCCCCCGCGCGGCCGACTTCGATTTCCCGAAGACGGTGCGCGCCAACCTCGCCCACTACCGGCCCGAGGAGAACCGGCTCTATGTCGAAACCGCGCACTTCCGGGCGCGGACCCGGCGGAACATGGACACCTGGCAGGTGATCCTGCTGGTGGATCAGTCCGGCTCCATGGTGAATTCGGTGATCCACTCCGCGGTGACGGCGGCGTGCCTGTGGAACCTGCCCGGCATCAAGACCCACCTGATCGCCTTCGACACCGACGTCGTCGATCTCACCCGCGACGTGGAGGACCCCGTCGAACTGCTCATGCGCGTGCAACTGGGCGGTGGCACGAACATCGGACGCGCCCTCGCCTACGGCGCGCAGTTGATCGAACAGCCCCGGCGCACGATCGTCGCGCTCATCAGCGATTTCTACGAGGGCGGGGACGCGACCTACCTCGTGCGCACCGCCGCGGACATGGTCGCCGAAGGGGTGCACGTGCTCGGGCTGGCCGCGCTGAACGAGGACGCGGACCCGGAGTACGACCGGCACACCGGGCAGCGGCTGGCCGACGTCGGGGTGCACATGGGCGCTATGACGCCCGGCGAACTGGCGAACTTCATCGCCGAGAAGATCGGATGACCCGGATGCGCGCCGACCTGCTCGCCCTGACCGACGACTCGCTGATCTCACTCGCCAACCGCGGCATCTTCAAACGCGCGCTGAAGGAGAACGGCTCCGCGCCACCGGCACTCACCGAGGACGCGGACGGCACGGTCCGGGTCCGGTTCGCCGACGGGACCGAGACCACGCTGCCGCCGGGGGCGACCCTGGAAGCCGCACCGTGCAGCTGCGGCGCGACCTCGGTGTGCCGTCATCGCGTCATGGCGGTGCTGGCCTACCGTGACAGCGCTCCGTCCGCGGCGACGGGGGACGACCCCGGAACCGACTCGGAACCGGCAACGACGACCGATCCGGAACCCGCTGCGGCACAGCCGCCCTGGTCACCCGGTGAGTTCACCGACGACCAGCTGAAGGACCTGCTCGGCACCCGCGCTTTCACCGCCGCGCGCCGCGCGCATCGGGCCGGGTACCGGGCGACCGTGTGCCGGGCCACCGCCTCCGACCCGGTCGCCTCCGTCGAATTGTCCGCGGTGACAGTGCGTTTCCTGGTTCCCGGCGATCTCGGGTACGCCCGGGCCGACGCCGCCCGCGGGGCGCGCACCGACGCCATCGCACTGGCGGTCTGGGCCTTCCGGGCCGCGGACGCGGCGGATCCGGGGCAGGCCCGGCTGGAGGTGTCGGTCGGTGCGGCCGCCGACGGCTCCGCGGCCCGCACTGCCGCGGCGAGCGTGCTGGATCCGCTGACCGATCTGCTCAATGACGGTGTGACCCATGCGGGTCCGGCGCTGCCCGGGGTGTTCGGCGCGGCGCAGCGCACCCTGGATCAGGCCGGCGCCCGCTGGCCGCACGACGCGCTCACCGATCTGCTGGATCAGCTGACCGCCTACCGCGAACGCAGCGCCCGCCACGATCCGCTGCACACCGCCGCCCTGATGACCGAACTCGTCGCGCGGCACCGCGCCGCGTCCCGCTCGGCGGTCACCGCCCTGGGCACCGAGGAGGCCGCGCAGACCCCGCTGCGGCACCTGCGCCTCACCGGCCTGGGCGCGCGCATCACCGGCGACGACGAATCCCGCGGCGTGGAGGTCTATCTCGCGCATCACGACGCCCGGCTGGTCCTGGCGCTGCGGCACGACACCACGATCGCCGAGGGCGCGGAGCCGCCGAGCGCCGCGAGCCTGGGCAACCGCCGCACCGGCGCGGCCCGCCTCCGCGACCTCGCCGCGGGCAACGTGGTCACCGAATCCGCGGTGCGCTCGGCCAATCGCAGTGTGCGCCTGGCGAACAGCCGAGTGGCCCGCACCTCGGTGCTGCCCTCCGCCGGCGACTGGTCCACCCTGCCCCCCGAGCTCCTGCTCACCGACCTGGACGCCGAGTCGGCCCGCCTGGCAGCCCTGCCCCCCGCCCTCATCCGCCCCCGGGTGCGCGGCGAATCCGTTCGCGCCGTGGTCGTCACAGACGTCACCGCCGTGCACTATCTCCCCGGCGACCAGCGCCTCGAGGCCACCCTCCACGCCCCCACCGGGACGGTGACCCTCTCCCACACCCACTCCGGCTTCGCCCCCGGCGAGGTGGATAGCCTGGCCCACCTGCTGTCGGGCGAATCCGGCCCGGTCCGCTACGTCGCGGGCGCCCTGCACCGCGCCCACGGCCGCCTGGTCCTGGATCCGACCGCGGTGGTCGCCGGCGACACCGTGCACGTCCCCTGCTTCGCGACGGCCGACACAACTCTCCCCCCGACTACTCACCAAGGTGATCACTCACCTCTCACCGCCGCCGTGACAGCCGCCCTCGCCCTGACGGCGGAGGTCCCCCACCGCGGCACACGCCACCTTCCCCCCAGCTGGTTCACCCGCGCCGCCGAGTCCGCCGCGACCCTGCGCCGCCTGGGCCTCTCCACTGCTGCCGCGACCCTGACCACCCTCCACGAATCCCTGTCCGCCCCAGTCCCTCCCGCTCCCCTCGACACCTGGTCGACCACCCACCTCCGCCTCCTGCTCACCGCCGACCAACTCTGACGCCCACGTACAGCGAGCTAGCCGTCCTTCGGCGACAGGGTCGAGGGGCGGAACCCGCTCCGCCGCGGGCATGGGCGCTTCGTCGCGGGTTACCGGCGGAGTCGTGGTCCCCGGTGAACACGGCACCCGAGGACCATCGGCCCCGGTCGAACGCGGGCGCCTGCGGCAGCGGGCCCACAGCCGCACGTAGGAACCCGGAGCGTCGATCACGGCGAACCATCGGTTTCGTTACCGAGATCCGTCAGCGGTCAGGCGGTTTCGGTCAGCAGGACCAGGTCGCGGCGCCAGGAGGCGCACATCTCGACGTACGAAGGCAGCCGGTCGATTCTGAACTCGGTTGCGGACCAGTCTTTTTCGGCGACGGCGGCGGTCCATACGTAGGTCCAGGCGTAGGTCTCGCGGTCGCCCGCGTGCACCGGGATCGGGCACAGGTCGTACTCGTCGTCCTCGAAAGCGTCCAGTACCCGCCATTCGGGTGGGGTCAGGCCGTGCAGCAGGAAGCCGGCGGCGACGGCGCCGGGGGCGGGCACCAGGCCCGGGTACACCCGCTCCGGCAGCGCCGCCACCCGGCGGCCGGACGCGGTCGCGGCCTCCAACCCCGGTGTGCGGCCGAGCAATTCGTGCAGCACCGCCGGAAACTGCAGCGTCCCGTAGACGAACAGCGGTTCGCCTGCGGCGGGCTGCCGACGGCGCGCCCAGCGCCCGGCCGAACTCATCGCCCGGCCAGCCGCGCGAAGATCGCCGGATCGTGCGAGTTGATCACGGTCAACTGGTGGCCCTGTGCACGCCGCAGCTCGCGCAGGCGCTGCTGGTTCTCCCGATAGGCCCCGCGCACCAGCGACCCGGTCTCGTACAGCTTGACCTGCCACGGCGTGTGCGGCTGCTCCGGATCGATCGAGCTCTCCACCATGAACGAATCACCGGCGTGCAGCAGCCAGCCCCGGCCGGAGTCGATGGCGTAGCCGACGTGCCCGCGGGTGTGCCCGATCAGCGGAACGGCCAGAATCTCCGGCGGCAGTCCGGGCAGGTCGCGCACGGTGCCGAAACCGAACCAGTCCTCGCCGCCCTCGACCTCGTTCACCATCCACTTGGGTCCGTGCGCCCACTGCGGTGCGCGATAGCGCAGGCGCTCGGAAATGGTGGGCAGCGCCATGGCGGCGCGAAACTCGGGGCCGTGCACGTGCACCGTGGCCTCGGGGAAGTCGGCGAGCCCGCCGGAGTGATCGAGATCCAGGTGTGTGAGCAGAATGTGCCGCACGTCGCGCGGGTCGTAACCGAGTCGCTGAATCTGGCGCACCGCGGTCTCGGCCTCGGCGAGTTTGGCGCCCAACGCGAATCGCGACAGGCCCACCATGCGCCCCGGATCCCGCACGCAATCGAGACCGTAACCGGTGTCGACCAGGACGAGTTCGTTCCGGGTCTCGATCAGCAAACAGTGATCGACGAGCCCGAACCCCATGGTGCCGCAGTTCAGATGGTGGATCCGCATGGGCTCGAGCGAACCAGAAGGCACCGAACCGGTCAATTGGAACCCCGCACGGCCCGTATACGCGCACCCCGGAGCGCCCCGCGCGGGGTGCGCGCGATCACACGCGCGGCGCTCAGTGCGGCCGATGGCTGCGAATGATCTCCGCGAGTCGTTCGTAATCCTCACCGCGCGCGGTGGACGAGCGATACGCCAGCCCCAGCGTGCGTCCGGGCGCGGGCGCGGCGAAATGCGCGATATCCAAAGTGCCACGCGAGGTTTCGGCCCGGACCGCCATCTCCGGAATGAGCGAGACGCCGAGATCGCCCGCGACGCACTGCACCACGGTCGCCAGCGACGCCGCCCGGGTGTCGCCCACCGCGCCCGGATGCGCGTCGGCGGACCGGCACAGGTCCAGGGTCTGGTCGCGCAGGCAGTGCCCCTCGTCGAGCAGCAGCAGCGGCTGCGCGTCCAGGTCGGCGGGCCGCAGATCCTCGCGCCCGGCGAATTCGTGCCCGCGCGGCACCACGAGGACGAATTCCTCCGCGTAGAGCGGAATCTCGACCAGGCCGGACGCGTCGGTCGGCAGCGCGAGCAGCGCGACATCCAGCACACCCGAGCGCAGCCCGTCCAGCAGCCGCCCGGTCTGGTCCTCGATGACATGCGGCACGAGCGTGGGCAGCTGCCTGCGCAGCTCGGGCAGCAGCGTCGGCAGCACATACGGGGCAACCGTGGGAATGATGCCCAAACGCAGTGTGCCGCCGAGCCCGGACCCCGCGGCCGAGGCCACGAACCGATCCGCCGCCTCGAGCGTCGCCATGGCCTGTGACAGCAGCCGTTTGCCCGCCGGGGTGACCAGTACGCGACGCGTACTGCGTTCGATCAGTTGCAATCCCAGTCCGTTTTCGAGCGATGCCAGGGCCTGGGATAACGTGGGCTGGCTCACCCCCAGCCGGGCCGCGGCGGTACCGAAGTGGCGATACTCGGCGATCGCTACGAACGCACGCAGCTGCGACAGGGTCGGCTGATAAGTTTGATCAGTCACGCCTATCAGTATAGTGCGACCGATCACCTTTACCTTTTACCGAGGTCGAGGCAAGATCGTTCGCAACAGTCACGACACGATCGCATCGACTACATAGAGGAGCAAGCATGGCCCTGCTGACCATCGGCGACCAGTTCCCCGCCTACAACCTCAAGGCTGTCATCGGCGGTGACCTGACGAAGGTGAACGCTCAGCAGCCCGACGACTACTTCACCCAGATCTCGAGCGACGACTACGCCGGCAAGTGGCGCATCGTCTTCTTCTGGCCGAAGGACTTCACCTTCGTGTGCCCGACCGAGATCGCCGCCTTCGGCAAGCTGAACGAGGAGTTCGCCGATCGCGACGCGCAGGTGCTGGGCGCCTCGGTCGACAACGAGTTCGTCCACTTCCAGTGGCGTGCGCAGCACGAGGACCTCAAGACCCTCCCCTTCCCCATGCTGAGCGACCTCAAGCGTGAACTGGCCGCCGCCACCGGCGTTCTCAACGCCGACGGCGTCGCCGATCGCGCCACCTTCATCATCGATCCGAACAACGAGATCCAGTTCGTGTCCGTGACCGCGGGTTCGGTCGGCCGCAACGTCGACGAGGTGCTGCGCGTGCTCGACGCCCTGCAGTCCGACGAGCTCTGCGCCTGCAACTGGAAGAAGGGCGACCCGACCATCAAGGCCGGCGAGCTCATGACCGCTTCGGTCTGATCACCCCGCACGTTCGATCGACACCGCGGCACTGATCGCCAAGTAGTCTACGACCCAAAGGATTTCGCGCTATGACCATCGAGAACCTGAAGAACTCCCTCCCCGAGTACGCCAAGGACCTCAAGCTCAACCTCTCCTCGATCGCCCGCACGACCGTGCTGAACGAGCAGCAGCTGTGGGGCACCCTGCTCGCGTCGGCGGCTGCCACCCGTTCGGCCACCACGCTGCGGGAGATCGCCGAGGAAGCCGCCGACACGCTGTCGGCCGAGGCGTACAACGCCGCATTGGGCGCCGCCTCGATCATGGGCATGAACAATGTGTTCTACCGAGGTAGGGCGTTCCTGGACGGCAAGTACGACGATCTGCGCGCGGGCCTGCGCATGCAGATCATCGGCTCGCCGGGGGTCGACAAGGCCGATTTCGAACTGTGGTCGTTCGCGGTGTCCTCGATCAACGGCTGCGCGCACTGCCTCGAGGCGCACGAGCACACCCTGCGCGAGGAGGGCGTGTCCCGCGAGGTGATCTTCGAATCGCTGCGCGCCGCCGCGATCGTGGCCGGTGTCGGCCAGGCCGTCGCCACCACCGAGGCCCTGGCCTCGGCCGCGGTCTGATTCGCGATCCCGCGAGTCCGGCTCGAATCGTTCGATCCAGCGTTCCCGAATGGGGCCGCACACCGTCCGGTGTGCGGCCCTATTTGTTTGTCACAAGTTGTTTGCCATGAGTTTGCCGAATTGCGATCACCGATCGGCAACGTTGACCGTTTAACCCGAAATATCCCCTTAGACTCCCCCGCATGCCCACGCGCTCCCGGACCAGCGCCCGGCGCCGCTGGCGCACATTCTTCGCCACGTCCGTCATTGTCGCCACGGTCGCCGTCGCCGGAACCGCGCTGTGGCTCAACAGACAGGAACCCGAGCGGGAAACCCCCGCCGCGGCCGATCCCACCGGCACCCCGCTGCCCGACGCACAGCGGGCACGCGCCGATCTGGACGGGCTCAGCGTCGCCTGGAATCGCAATTGGGAATCCTACGAACGCAATGCGTTCGGCCCCGGCTGGTCGGGCCACGGCGGCGAGGAGCCACTGGCGAGCGGCTGCACCGCACGGGACGTGGTGTTCAAACGCGATCTCACCGATGTGCGCCTGGCGGAAAGCAATTCGTGCATGGTGCTGACCGGCACGCTGCTCGATCCGTACACCGGCGAACGCCTGCCCTACGACCGTTTCAAGGCATCGAGCATCGAAATCGATCACGTCGTCGCACTCGGTGACGCCTGGCGTTCGGGCGCCTCGCACTGGGATCAGCGACAGCGGCAGAATTTCGCCAACGACGTCGGCAATCTGCTGGCCGTCCAGAAACAAGCCAATCAGGACAAAGGCTCGAAGACCCCGGATCAATGGAAACCGCGGCACGATTACTGGTGCGAATACGCCCGCCGCTGGGTGGCGGTGAAATCGCGCTGGAATCTGAGCGTGCAGCCCACCGAGAAGAGCGCCCTGTTCGAGATGCTGGGCACATGCTCACCTCCCACTAATCGGTAACCATCGGTAAGCTGAGCTGCCATGGGCACTCCAGAGAGCGATGGCACCCAGATCGAGGTCGTGCGCGTGTTCACCGATGCGGCGGGCCGGTTCGGCAATCCGCTCGGCATCGCGCGCGCTGGCGACGTGACCGGGGCCGATCATCAGGCGCTGGCGGCGCGGGCGGGCTACAGCGAGACCGTGGTGGTCGAGGAACCGGTCGACCACCGGGCCAGATTGCGCATCTACACCCCCGCCGTCGAACTGCCCTTCGCCGGGCATCCGACCGTCGGCACCGCGTGGTGGCTGGCCATGCTCGGCCATCCGGTGGATGTGATCGACGTCCCCGCCGGGCCGGTGGACGTGGTGGCCAACGACGGGCTCACCTGGATCCGGGCCCGCTCGGAGTGGACGCCCAAGTTCACCTTCCACGAGTTCGACGACGCCGCCCTGCTCGAAACCTTGGACCCCGCGGACTTCACCGAAGGCGCGCACTACGCGTGGATGTGGGACGACGAGACGCACAGCCGGGTGCGGGCGCGCATGTTCGCCCCCGCCCTCGGCGTCCCCGAGGACGAGGCCACGGGCGCGGCGGCCATCGCGCTGACCGCGAAACTGCAACGCGGACTGCGCATCACCCAGGGGCAGGGCTCACACCTGTTCACCGAGTGGGACTCCGACGGCTGGGCGCGGCTCGGCGGGCGCGTCGTCGCGGACCACCCAGTACTCATCTGATCCGGTCGCACCGGTACACCCTTCCCGCGGAAAATCGGTTGCCGAATACGTCGGCGCCCGATGAGA
Source organism: Nocardia sp. NPDC055321 (assembly GCF_053645575.1). NCBI lineage: Bacteria > Bacillati > Actinomycetota > Actinomycetes > Mycobacteriales > Nocardiaceae > Nocardia > Nocardia sp. NPDC055321. The sequence continues at coordinate 21,304 of NZ_JBSHMS010000005.1, read as the reverse complement.
TGGTGGATCGCACACTCTCGCGATCCCCCGCACTCCGCATCGGAAGGACTTCGCCGTGTCCACCCTCGCCGCCCCCACGGGCACGCCGGTCCCCCGCCGCGCGGGAACCCGCGAATGGATCGGCCTGAGCGTCCTCACCCTGGCGTGCCTCGTGTACGCCATGGACATGACCGTGCTGCACCTGGCGGTGCCGCAACTCAGCGCCGAACTCCGGCCCACCGGTCAGCAGCTGCTGTGGATCATCGACGTCTACGGGTTCATGGTGGCCGGTCTGCTCATCACCATGGGCACGCTCGGCGATCGGATCGGCCGGCGGCGACTACTGCTCATCGGCGCCGCGACCTTCGGCGCGGTCTCGGTCCTGGCGGCCTTCGCGCCGACCGCGGAGACCCTGATCCTGTGCCGGGCGCTGCTCGGCATCGCCGGCGCCACCCTCGCGCCGTCCACACTCTCGTTGATATTCAGCATGTTTCCCGATCCGCGCCAGCGCTCCCTCGCGGTCGGCACCTGGGTCAGCGCCTTCTCCGCGGGCGGTATCGCGGGTCCGATGCTCGGCGGACTGCTGCTCGAACACTATTGGTGGGGCTCGGTCTTCCTGCTCGCGGTACCGGTCATGGTGCTGGTACTGGTGCTCGGACCCCGGGTGCTGCCCGAGTTCCGCGACCCGGAGCCCGGCAGGCTCGACCCGGTGAGCGCGGCCCTGAGCGTGCTGACCATGATCGCGCTGGTCTTCGCCATGAAGAAGTTCGCGCAGGACGGCCCGGGCGCGCTGCCGCTGCTGGCCCTGGCGATCGGCGTACCGGCGGGGGTGCTGTTCGTGCGGCGGCAGTTGTCGCGGCCGGATCCCATGCTCGATCTCCGGTTGTTCGGCGGCGCGCTGTTCCGTACGGCGCTGGCCATCAACGTGATCGGGGTCTTCGTCGCCTTCGGGTACTTCCTGTTCGTGGCGCAGTATTTCCAGCTGGTGCTGGGTTTGTCGCCGCTGCACGCGGGCCTGGCGATGGCGCCCTCGAGCGTCGGGTTCCTCGTCGGCTCCCAGGCCGCGCCGCGCCTGGTGCGAGTGGTGCGCCCGGCCTACCTGATCGGCGGCGGCATGAGTCTGGCGGCGGTCGGCCTCGCGCTGATGACGCTGCTGAGCGTGTCCGGCAGCCCGGTTCCGGCCGTGCTGGCCTCGGTGCTCATCGCGCTCGGCCTGGCCCCGGTCTTCGGCATCACCACCGAGCTGATCGTCGGATCCGCGCCGCCGGAGAAGGCGGGCGCGGCATCCGGGGTGTCGGAGACCGGCGCGGAACTCGGCGGGGCACTGGGCATCTCGATCCTGGGCAGCCTCAGCATCGCGATCTACCGCCGCGATCTGGCCGACACCCTGCCGCCGGGGGTGCCCGACGCCGACCTGGTGCGCGACACCCTGGGTTCGGCGGTGGAGGTGGCGGCGACGCTGCCCGGACCGCTGGGCGAGGCGGTCCTGGCCGCGGCGCGGGACGCCTTCATGGACGGGGTGCACCTGATCACCGGGGTCACCGCGGTGCTCTCGCTCGCGCTGGCCGCGATGGCGCTGGTGCGACTACGGCAGGTGCCCGCCGGGGAGCTGTCCTCCGCGCACGGGGAGTGACGGCTCCCCGGTCTCGACGCGAAACCGGCTCGCGCGCAATCGAACAGGCCCCGTGCACTCGGGTGCACGGGGCCTGTCCTGTCGATACTCCCGGCCTGTCTCAGCCCAGGGCGGCGGCGAAGCCCGCTGCCAGCTCGGCGACCTGTTCCTCGGTGATGACGAACGACGGCGAGATCTGCAGCGCGCCCTGACCGGCCGCGCGGCCCGAGATACCGTGCGCGCGCAGGGTTTTCACGAACGGCATCGCCTCGGCCGGATCGGCCAGCTGCACCGCGGCGACCGCGCCGAGCCCGCTGCGGACCTCGGCGACGCGGGGGTGCGCGGCCAGCGGCGAGAAATGCTCGTGCAGCAGCGATTCCAGGTTCTTGCTGGCGTCGAGGAGGTTCTCGCGCTCCATGATGTCGAGGTTGGCCATGGCCGCGGCGGCCGCGGCGGCGTGCCCGCCGTAGGTGTAGCCGTGCCGGAACCAGGTGCCGCCGGCGAAGAACGGCTCGGCCACGCGCGGGGCGATGAAGACCGCGCCCATCGGGATGTAGCCGGAGGTCAGACCCTTGGCGGTGGTCATGAGGTCGGGCTGCAGGTCGAATCGCGACGAGGCGAACCAGGACCCGCCGATGCGGCCGAAGCCGGTGACGACCTCGTCGGCGACGAAGAGGATGTCGTTCTCCCGGCAGATGCGGCGCACCTCGGTGAGGTAGTGGTCCGGCGGCAGGTACACCCCGCCCGCGCCGATGATCGGCTCGGCGAAGAAGGCCGCGATGCGGTCCGCGCCGACCTCGTCGATGAGCGCGAGCAGCGCCTTGGGATCGTCCCAGGAGATCGTGCGGGCGTCGGGCATGAACTCGCCGTAGCCCTCGTGGTTGACCGGGATGCCCGCCAGCGAGGTGCCCGCCACGTGCATACCGTGGTACGCCTTCTCGCGGCCGACGATCAGCGTCTTACCCGGCTGTCCCATGACGTTCCAGTAGCGCCGCGCCAGCTTGGCGGCGGTGTCGATGCCGTCCGAGCCGCCGGAGGTGAAGAAGATCTTGCTGCCCGGGACCGGGGCGATGGCGGCCAGGCGCTCGGCCAGGTCACGCAGCACCGGGGAGGCCAGGTCGCCGAAGTTCGAGTAGTGCGCGATGTCGCCCAGCTGCGCCGCGACCGCGTCGGCGATCTCGCGGCGGCCGTGCCCGACATTGGTGAACCACAGCCCGGCCGTGGCGTCGAGGTACCGATTGCCGGCCTCGTCCCAGATCTGGGCGCCCTCGCCGCGCGCCACCACGAACGCCCCACCACTTTCGACCGCGCCCATATCGGCGAAGCCATGCCACAGTGAACCCATCCCGCACCTCCGTACACCGACACCGGCCGCCCCTCGCCGGACGCGCCGAACCACCCCACCATCACACCATTGCGACCGTGAGCAGCCTGAACTACCCCCGTACATACTGGTCGGCCGGTCTTGGATCAGGCGGAGGCGGCGGCCACCAACATGAACGCGGTACCCAGATCCATCACCACGTGCGGCAGCACGACGGTCGGCCCGGCCGCGCCCACCGGATGCGGAAACATATGCCGCAGTACACCTCTGGCGGCGGGCACCGACATGATCACCGCGTCGGCGACGAACAGCCCCGCCAGCGCGAGCATGGGCGCGGGAGCCGGCCCGCCCCCGGAGTGATGGCCGCCGGTGTGCCCGCTCATGGCGTAGAGCATGGCCGCGGCCGCCACCACGTGATAGGCGAAGGCGGTGACGCCGGCGCCGGACAGCACCTCGCTCCCGGCCGGCTCCCCCGCCCGCCACCGGGCGACGCGCGCGAGCAGCAGGCAGGCGTAGACCACCGTCATCGCGGTGAGCACCCCGTTCAGCGCGCGCGGGTCCGCCGCCGGGAAGACCAGCATGGCCAGCATCACCAGGCACATGAGCAGGTGCGCGGCATCGGATTCGCGGTCGGCCGCCCCACCGCGGCCGGACCCCTGCGCGGCGCGGCCGGCGAGTTCGGCGGCGACCGGCCGCACCGCCGACAACCGCGCCAGCACGATCAGCGCGGCGACGGCGAACGCGAGCACCGCCGCCCACCGCAGCGCACCGTACTGCTGCACGAATTCCGCCACAGCCCACCACCTCCCACCGCAGCGAACAGGCCGCTTCCATGCTCGCACCGCGAGCGGTCCCGGATCCCCGTTTCGCGGCAATCGCGCGGGAGCCGCGGCGAAAACGCTTCCGGCGCCGCCCGATACCGAGGGCCCGCTCGCCGAACAACCGTGCGCCGATGATCACTTCCCCCTCCGGAACTCCGGAGATGCGCTAAGCTTCAGCCTGACTGAAGGATGCGAACTCGCTTCGAATCCACTTGGAGCGCAACACGAAAGGCTCACCATGAGCGACCGAGGGGTCACGTTCATCAACGCGATCGAACTGCCCGCCGATCAGGTGGACGCGTTCATCGAGCAGTGGCGCGAACGCGCCGCGCTGATGCGCACCGCACCCGGTTTCCGCGACGTCCGCCTGCACCGATCGCTCCTGCCGGACACTCGATTCCAGCTCGTCAACGTCGCGCACTGGGACAGCGCCGAGGCCTGCGAGGCCGCGGGCATGAATCCCGCGGTGGTGTCGTCCGTCGACCGGGCCCGCCAGGTCGCGACCGCCAACCCGGGCCTGTACGAGGTGGTCGCCGCGTTCGAATAGAACAATTACTCGAACAAACGTTCTACTCGAGGTATCGTTCCGGGCCATGCCGGAACTCTCACGCCGCGACTGGGCGACCATGAACCTGGAGCAGGTTCGCAGGCAGCTGCTGGACGCGGCGGCCTTCGGCAAATGGCTGACACCCGAGCAGCTCGAGAACGCCGCGGGCAAGATCGGCGAGGGGCTGAAGATCTTCCTCGCCGAGACCCAGAACCGCGGATAGCGCTGCGGCTCAGCGCATCCGGAACACCGGGCCGCGCGGCCGGAAGGGCAGCGATGCTCCCGCCGGCATCAGGAAGGCGTGCTCGGAGCGGATCCGCAGCACGTCGCAGTAGCCGTCGGTGATGATCAGGACGGGCCCGTCCGCCGGGAAGTCCGCCGCCCGCTCGAGCAGCCGGATGCCGGGCTGCAGGACCGTGCCGCCCCGGCCGCGCACCCGCACCCTGGACGCGATCTCGTCCACCGGCAGATAGCCCGCGTCGTGCGCGGCGGCATCGCAGAACACGACGCGGGCGTACGGAACGTCCCGGGCACGGGCGTAGGCGGCGATCGCGCCCAGGCCCTTGCCCATGAGTTCGGTGGACATGGAACCGCTGGTGTCCAGCACCACCCCGAACGTGGGTAGTCGAACCGATTCTTCGGGCCGCGCCCAGGCCGGGCGCGGAATGTCCGGGGTGGCCGACTGGCGGCGAGACGCGCGCGCATAGGTCCTTCGCTTCTCGACCGCGGGCACGTGTTCGTCGAACCACCGGGCCAGTTGCGCGTCCCACGGCAGGGGCGGCTGATCGAGCGCGCGGATCTCCTGTTCGAGTCCGGCCGGCAGCAGACCGCGGCCACTCGCCAGATGAAAGGCGAGACCGTTGGACAGCGCGCTGCGGTAGTACTCGTCGAGATCGATGTAGCGCCCGGGCTTTCCACCGTGCGGTAGCGGTTGATCGAGGATGTCCCCTTGCCCGCGCCCGCGCAGGGTCGCGAGCCTGCGCATGCGGCGCAGGTCGGTGGCGATGAGGTCGTAGACCGCCTCCGCGGACATGCCTTTCAGCTCCGGGTCGTACAGCAGGCCGTCGGGCAGCTCGCCCACGCCCATCTCCACCAGCCAGCCGTTGACAACGTAGTCGCACGCCACGTTGAACAGGTAGTGATCGCGCCAGCCCGCGCGTTCACCGTGCCGTAGCGCGGCGTGCAGCATTTCGTGCGCGAGCACGAACCGCCATTCCTCGTCGGTCAGCACCGCGAACGGATTGATGTAGATCTCCGCGGCCTCGGCGTTGACCGCGGCTATCGAGATGTTCCACCCGCGCGCCACCTCCGCGTCCGCGACGATCCGCATCCCGGACGCCAGCGAACCCAGCAGCGGATACGAGGACACGAACCACGCGAGCGCGCGGTCCCAGATCCGCAGGGTCTGCGCCCGCGCCGGCCCGACATCGCGGCCGGCCGCAGCCAGGGCCGCGCGGGCGGCCTCACCGATGCCCACGGCGAAATGCGTTGGGTGATCGCACTTCCGGGCGGTCTCGGCATCGCCGACGAGGAAATCCGGGAAGCCCGGGCGACGGTGGGCCTCGGGGACGCCGCCGTGCTCCCAGCGTTCGGCCAGCGCCCGTTCCTCGGATCCACCGGGAGCCGCGGGCAGATCCAGGGGCGGGCGGCCGATCTTGAGCGTCAGCAGGTACTGATCCACCAGCGCGCAGCACGCGGCCCGATACGCCGGGCTCGGCTCGCGGCGCCGCGCACGACCCTGCCGCGCACCCTCGGTCTCGATCAGAAAGCGCGCGGGCACTGCACGCGGATCCAGGTGCCCGAACCCGGCGTGCAGGCTCAGATGCGCGAACACCCAGGCCCATTCCTCAGGTGTCGCGCGCACCCCCGACTGATGGCGAATCGCTCCCGAGGGATCGATGTACGCCCACACCTGAGCGGGCGGCTGAGCATCGGCCGGGTAGAGATACGCCCCGACCATCCGCCGGAAGATCGGATGACTCGACACCGTCTCCCAGCCCGCGAGCATGTTCTCGTGCCACGGGTCCACCGCCGTGCGGCGTTTGCGGGAGCCGCCGCGGGCCACCGCGCTACCGCCGCGCCGCGAGCCGCGGCAGATCGCGGGTGACCTCGACCAGGAACCAGGTGGGCAGCACCGGCAGTCCGTCGTCGTCGGCGGCGATGACCAGCTGCGCGCATTCCACCGAGATCTCCGCGAGTTCGGTGAGCATGGTCTTGGCGCGCAACACGAATCGCTTCAACCCCGGCGAGGCGTGCTCGCGCGAGGCGGGCAGCTCCTTGATCAGGCGCGCGCGGAAGGTCTCGGACAGGAAGTAGAGCAGGTCGCGATCGGCCGGATCGCGCGGCCAGGACGCGTCGCCCTTGATCACCGCCTCCAGGTCGAAGGCGTGCCGCACCACCTTCACGAAGGCCCGGAAGCCCGCGGCGTGCGCGGTGGTGAGCGTGCCCGAGGCCAGTACCCACAGGGTCTCGTCGCCGATCTCGCTGCCGTAGGAGTGCAGCGCGTCCGAGAGCATGTGCCACCCGCGCGGGGTCGAGAACGGCTGCTCGGTCTTGGGCGGCGCCGACCAGAGATGATCGGGCCGCTGCACGATGTACTCCACCACCCAGGGGTGAATATCGTTGTGCGCGGCCCACTTCAGCCAATCGTCCACGTCGGCGCGCAGGTGGACGTGCACCATGCGGTTCACCAGCGCCGAGGCCATCGGCCGGGCCAGCGCGTTGTCGGTGGCGCGGTTACCCGCACCGATCACCACCGAACCGGCGGGCAGCTCGTACGTGCCGATCCGGCGATCGAGGATGAGCGAGTAGAAGGACTTCTGCACCTCGGCGGGCGCGGCGTTCAGCTCGTCCAGGAACAGGCAGTACGGTTCCGGGCGCGCGATCATCTCCGGCGGCGCGAACCGGCTGCGGTCGTCCACGATCTGCGGCACCCCGATGAGGTCCTCCGGCGCGAGCTGGGTGCCCAGCAGCGTCACACAATCCAGCCCGAGCGAGTCCGCGAACGCGCGCACCAGCGAACTCTTGCCGATTCCGGGAGCGCCCCACAGGAACACCGGGCGCACCACCGCGACGTGCAGCAGCAACTCCGGCAACTGCTCCGGGGTCACCGCGACCGTCGCTTCCATGGAGTCCTTCCGCCCGATTCGAGAGCCCTCAGGGTAGGAGTGCGCGCGCGGACGAGGCCACTGAATTTCCGTGCGGTGCGGGCGAAGTCGCCGCCGCGCACCCGGCGATCTCGCATCCGCGCGCCGCGGTGCGAGCGCAACGACGGCCGCGAGCCTCCCGATGCGCGGTGGCGGGCGGCGGCGCGGCACCCCGGATCCGGCCCCGAGCAGACCAGGCGGTATCGATAGCCTGGGCGCATGCGCATTGTGGTGGACGACCTGTCCGATCCCGAGGTGATCGGGCTGCTCGCGGAGCACGTCGCCGAGATGGCGGCGCACTCGCCCGAGGACAGCATGCACGCGCTGGACGTGGACGCGCTGCGGAAGCCGGACATCACCGTCTGGTCGGTGTGGGAGGGGGACGAACTCGCCGGCTGCGGGGCGCTCAAGGAGCTCGACGCCGAACACGGGGAGATCAAATCCATGCGGCTGCGGTCCGCGTGGCAGGGGCGGGGCGTGGCCTCACGGCTGCTGGTGCACATCCTCGACCAGGCCCGGGAGCGGGGCTATCGGCGGCTCAGCTTGGAAACCGGGGCGAGCGAGTTCTACGCGCCCGCGGTGCGGCTGTACGCACGGCACGGGTTCGTCCCGTGCGGGCCTTTCGCGGACTACGAGCTCGATCCGCACAGCGTCTTCATGACGCGCGCGCCTCTCTGAAGAACTTGCCCACGAAGCCGTTCGCCACCGCGACCCCCAGCGCGAGGATCACGAAGAACACCACCATGAGCGCGAGGCCGCCGGACATCGCGAGGTAGCCGCGCTCCCGGGGATCGATGAACGGGTAGGGGTACCAGTCCACGATGGGACCGCGGATCAGGGTGTACACCCCGTAGACGATCGGGAACACCAGCCAGTTGCCGATCAGTCGCACACTCAGCGTGACGGCCGCCGGCACCAGCAGCCAGTCGACCAGCAGGACCAGGGGCATGACGCGGTGCAGGTAGGTGTTGAGCCACTGCTCCTGCAGCTGGACATCTATGTCGGCCAGCAGCAGCGCGTAGACGATGCCGGTGATGACCAGGTACAGCGTGGCCGCGCCGCGCACGACCTGCCAGCGCCGGTCGCCCGGATCGCGCAGCGCGCCGACCAGCAGCACGACCACGCCGATCACGTTGGACAGGATCGTGAAGTAGCTGAAGTAGTTCGCGACCGAATAGGCCGGATCGTCCAGGCCCTTGATCGGACCGTACGCCAGCGCGAAGACGCCGAACGCACCGAAACCGAGGCGCAGTAGTCGGATCCACAGCGGTGTGCCGGCCGCGTTGCTCATCGCCCGATCGTCGCACGACACGGGGGCGAAACGCGGACGATACGCCGATACAGCACACATCGGGCAACACCGGTCGGCCCGAAACGCCCCACCGCGCCGACCGGCCCGGGACGGACTTCGCTAGGCTTGACGACGCAATGACCAGGACCGCCGCCACCGTTCGCGAGCTTCGATCCCGCCTGGCCGACCTCTCGATCCGCGACGAGCATCGTTTGCGCCGTCGCCTCGACAAGGCCCGCGGCGGCGACCTCACCGAACTCGAAACCGAGATATCCGCCGCCGCCGCGCGCGTCGACAATCGTCGCGCCGCCGTACCCGAGATCCGGTACCCCGAACAGCTACCCGTCTCCGCACGCCGCGACGACATCGCCGCCGCCATCGCCGCCAACCAGGTCGTCATCGTGGCCGGTGAGACCGGTTCCGGCAAGACCACCCAGCTACCCAAGATCTGCCTGGAACTCGGGCGCGGGGTGCGCGGCACCATCGGGCACACCCAGCCGCGGCGACTGGCCGCGCGCACGGTGGCCGAGCGGATCGCCGAGGAACTGAACACCGAGCTGGGCGACGTCGTCGGCTACACCGTCCGCTTCACCGATCAGGCCTCGGACCGGACGCTGGTCAAACTCATGACCGACGGCATCCTGCTCGCCGAGATCCAGCGCGACCGGCTGCTGCGCCGCTACGACACGATCATCATCGACGAGGCGCACGAGCGCAGCCTCAACATCGACTTCCTGATGGGCTACCTCAAGCAGCTGCTCCCCCAGCGGCCCGACCTCAAGCTCGTCATCACCTCCGCCACCATCGACCCGGAGCTGTTCGCCCGCCACTTCAGCGATCGGAACGGCACGCCCGCACCGATCGTCGAGGTCTCGGGGCGCTCGTATCCGGTGGAGATCCGGTATCAGCCGCTTTCGCTGGAGGTTCCGCTCACCTCCGACGATCCCGACGACGACAACACCGAGGTGGTCGACCGCGACCCGACCGACGCCATCGGCGACGCGGTGCGCGAACTGCTCGCCGAGGGCGACGGCGACATCCTGGTCTTTCTGTCCGGTGAGCGCGAGATTCGCGACACCGCGGACACCCTGCGCGACATGCGCCTGCCGCGCACCGAGATCCTGCCGCTGTACGCGCGACTCTCGGCCGCCGAACAGCACCGGGTCTTCAGCGCGCACACCGGCCGCCGTGTTGTGCTGGCCACCAACGTCGCCGAGACCTCGCTGACCGTGCCCGGCATCCGATACGTCATCGATCCCGGCACCGCGCGAATCTCCCGCTACTCCCTGCGGACCAAGGTGCAGCGCCTGCCCATCGAGCCGATCTCGCAGGCCTCCGCGCGCCAGCGTTCGGGCCGCTGCGGTCGCGTGGCGGACGGCATCGCGATTCGCCTGTATTCCGAGGACGACTTCGAATCCCGGCCGCAGTTCACCGAACCCGAGATTCTGCGCACGAATCTGGCGGCGGTCATCCTGCAGATGACGGCCCTGGGCCTCGGCGACATCGAGAGCTTCCCGTTCGTGGAGGCGCCGGACAGCCGGGCCATTCGCGACGGCATCGCGCTGCTCGAGGAACTCGGCGCGCTGGCCCGCCGGTCCGAGAAGGCCACCGCCCCCGAGGTTCCCGACACCGGCCTGAGCCTGACCGCCATCGGCCGGGAGATGGCGCAGCTCCCCGTGGACCCGCGCATGGCCCGCATGCTCGTGGAGGCGCACAACACCGGGTGCCTGCCCGAGGTGCTGAAAATCGTGGCGGCGCTGTCGATTCAGGACGTGCGCGAGCGGCCGGTCGAGTTCCAGCAGGCCGCCGACACCAAGCACGCCCGCTTCCACGTCGAGGGCTCGGACTTCCTGTCCTACCTGATGCTCTGGGACTACCTGTCCGAGCAGCGTAAATCGCTGTCCTCCAATCAGTTCCGCCGCATGTGCCGGGACGAGTTCCTGCACTATCTGCGCATCCGCGAATGGCAGGATCTGCACGGCCAGCTGCGGACCATCACGCGCGGGCTGGGCTGGTCCACCGAATCCGACCGCCCCGGAGGGGATTCGCACGAGGACCGCGGCGGCGAGAACGCCGGTGGCGCGGCGCGATCGGACGCGGGTCGCCGAGGCGCGGCCGACGGGACGCGTTCCGGCGGGCGCGGCAGACGCGGGCGCGGGACGGCCGCGGCGGCCGGTGACGGCTCGGCGCGCGGCTCCGGCGACGGCGCCAAGAACGCACGGGGCCAACGCGGTTCGGCGACCGCCGGCGCGGCGGGCAACGAATCGGATCGGTCCGGCCGCGACGCCGCGCAGGCCGCGGCCGCCGACGCCGCACTCCCGTGGGACACGACCTCGATTCACCAGGCGCTGCTGTCCGGGATGCTCTCCCACATCGGCGTGCGCGAGGCCGAGAGCCGGGAGTTCCTGGGCGCGCGCAATGCCAAGTTCATGATCTTCCCGGGCTCGTCGCTGGCCAAGAAGGCCCCGCGCTGGGTGATGGCGGCCGAGCTCGTGGAAACCTCACGCCTGTGGGGCCGCACCGCCGCGCGCATCGAACCCGAATGGGCCGAGCGCCTGGCCGGGGATCTGGTGAAACGCACCTACTCCGAACCACACTGGTCGTCCAAGCGCGGCGCGGTGCTGGCCTACGAGCGGGTCACGCTGTACGGCATTCCGCTGGTGACCCAGCGCCGGGTGGACTTCGGGCGCATCGACGCCGAACTCGCCCGCGAACTGTTCATCCGGCACGCACTGGTGCAGGGCGAATGGCAGACCCGGCACGAGTTCTTCGAGCGCAATCGCGAATTGCTGGAGGACGTGGCCGATCTCGAACATCGCGCCCGCCGCCGCGACATCCTCGTCGACGACCAGGTGCTGTTCGACTTCTACGACGGGCGCGTCCCCGCGGGCGTGGTGTCGGTCCGGCACTTCGACGCCTGGTGGAAGCAGGCCAAGCGCGCCGATCCCGCACTGCTGGACTTCACCGCCTCCACCGTGGTGAACGAGGACGCGGCGCTGCTGGATCCGACCGCCTTCCCCGACAGCTGGCGACAGGGCGAGCTGATCCTGCCGCTCACCTATCAGTTCGAGCCCGGCAACGCCGATGACGGTGTGACCGTGCACATTCCCATCGCGCAGCTGGCACACGTGCGCGCGGTCGGCTTCGACTGGCTGGTGCCCGGAATGCGCGAGGAACTGGCCACCGCGCTCATCAAGACCCTGCCCAAGCAGCTGCGCCGCACGGTCGTGCCCGCGCCCGACTACGCGAAAGCCGCACTGGCACAGCTCACCCCGCGCGCCGAACCGCTGCGCACCGGCATGGCCCGGGAACTGTCGCGGCTCGGCGCGATGACCGTCGCGCCCGCCCAGCTCGACCCGAGCGCACTGCCCGATCATCTGCGCATGACGTTCGCCGCGACCGATGCCGCGGGCACCCTGGTCGACCGCGACAAGGATCTGGCCGCGCTCAAATCCCGTCTGGCGAACCAGGTCTCGAAGTCGGTGGCCCGCGCCACCGCGGCCGCGGAACGCGCGCCGGCGGCGGTGTGGACCTCCGAGTCGCTCGGCACCCTGGAGCCGACGGTGCGCCGTCAGGTCGGCGGCCAGACCATCACCGGTTATCCCGCACTGGTTCCCGAGGGCGAAGGCGTCGCGGTCCGCGTGCTGAGCTCACCCGGTGAACAGGCCGCGGCCATGCGCACCGGCACCCGGACGCTGCTGCTCAACGCACTGCCCACCTCGGCGCGCTCGGTGACCGCGGCGCTGCCGCCCACCGATCGCCTTGCGCTGAGCCAGAATCCGTACGGATCGCTGGACGGCCTGATCGAGGACTGCCGGGCCTGCGCGGCGGACGAGCTGATCGCCCGGGCCGGTGGTCCCGTGCGCAGCCCCGATCAATTCAGGGCGCTCGTGGAGCAGGTGCGGCCGAATTTCACCACGGCCGTGGCACAAACCGTGCGCCTGGTGGTGCCCGTGCTGGCCGAGGCGCACCGGGTGCGCGCGGCGCTCGCGGACAATCGCGATCGCGACGCGGGCGACGACGTCCGCCATCAGCTCGACGATCTGGTGTTCCCCGGCTTCGTGTCCGAGTGGGGCAGTGCGCGATTGCGTGAGTTGCCGCGCTACCTCGAGGGTGCGCGGCTGCGGCTCGAGGCGCTGCCCGCCGCGGCCAATCGCGACCGCCAGGGCATGGCCGAGCTCGATCGCGTGCACGCCGCCTACGACCGGCTGCTGGAACTGCTGCCCGAGGGGCGACGCGGCGGACGCGATGTCACCGAGATCTGGTGGATGATCGAGGAATTGCGGGTGAGCCTGTTCGCCCAGCAGCTCGGCACACCGTACGCGGTGTCGGTCAAGCGCATCGAGAAGGCGATCGACGCCGCGCGAAAGCCCCCGGCCAAGCGCTGATCTCGTGCTCGGACGGGGGCTCGCGGGTGTTCGATGGCGGGCCCGATGGGCGGGCTCGCCGACGGGTCAGTCCGCCGCCGCGCCCACCGCGTGTTCGGCGCGGTGCTTGCGGAGTTCGGCGATCTCGTGCTCGAAATCCTCGGCGGAACTGAAGGATCGGTACACCGAGGCGAACCGCAGGTACGCGACCTCGTCGAGATCGCGCAGCGGGCCGAGAATGGCGAGACCGACCTCGTGGCTGGGCACCTCGGGGGAGCCCTTGGCGCGTACCGCGTCCTCCACCTGCTGCGCGAGCAGGTTGAGGGCATCGTCATCGACCTCGCGGCCCTGACAGGCGCGGCGCACACCGCGTATGACCTTCTCGCGGCTGAACGACTCACTCACACCGCTGCGCTTGACGACCGACAGGATCGCGGTCTCCACGGTGCTGAACCGGCGCCCACACTCCGGGCAGGCACGTCGCCTCCTGATGGCGCTGCCTTCTTCGGCCTCACGTGAATCGACAACCCTGGAATCGGGGTGGCGACAGTACGGGCAATGCATCCGTGATCCTTCGTCGGGGCCTGGGCTCCTCAGCAACCCCGAGGATACCCGGACGAGCGCCATCGGCGTGCGTCCGCCCGGGTGCCGAGCGTCGATCAGAGGGTCAGCCGCCATTCCGCGGTCATGTCGCCGAGGAGATCCGGGAGCCGGCGCAGCAGCCGACCCGCCGCCAATTTGTCCGAGAAGGGTTCGGCGAGAACGGGTCTCGCGACGGCCTGGTTCACCGACAGTTCGAGATAGCGCGGCAGGAGGTCGTTGGTGATGTAGTGCCACCGCGTGTCGCGGTCGGCCCAGTTGAAGTTGGGCAGCGGCGTGCGCAACGACATGGTGCCCGCGGTGATCGTGGTGGGCGCGAACACACCGGGGGCGCGCACGCCGGGCACCGCCGCCTTGCCGGCAACCGTGCTGACGTAGGTCAGCACCCGGCCCATGGCCCCGCGACCGGCGGCCGTGGCGTCCCATTGATCGGCGATGATCTGGTTCTGCTCCCGGTCGGTCATGCGCAGAGCCGCGTCGGCCAGCCCCGCCGGGGTGCCGGAGTCGATGCCGCGCCACGCCAGGACGGCGTTCTCGTCCAGGACCCCGGCGCGGTACATCTCCTCGATGGCGGGCTGCCCCTCGGCGGCGTACGCCTCGTGCATCGGCACCTGGTCGAGGAAGATGTGCTTCTGCATGATCATCAGCCGGGTCTGGTACCAGGCCAGGTCGGCGGCGGTGAGGCGCTCGCCCTCGGTGCCGAGCAGGCGGAGGTCGGACGGCAGCAGATCCAGCAGTTCGGCCGGGGTGCCGCGCAGCAGATCCGCGACGGTGTTGCCCACCTGGTGCACACCCGGCACGCTCACGACGGCGGCGACGTCGCCCATGTCGAAGAAGCCCGAGGCGAAGGACCCGCCGGCCAGCCCGGCCAGTCCCACCCAGTAGAAGTCCGGATGCGCGTTGCTCAGGCGCAGGTAGTTCACGTAGACCTGGATGAAGGTCCGCGAGTTGGCCGCCACGCCGCGGTCCGGGTCCCAGGCGGCGAGATCGATGTCGGCGTTGCGGGTGGCCGTGGTCAGCCAGTACTGGTGCAGGAGCGTGGCATAGCGGCGCGGGGCGATCTGCGCGGCGCGGGCCGCGTCGACGGCGACGCGCAGCTCGTCGGGATCCAACGGCAGGGCGGGATGCAGGCCACCGCCGCCGGCGCCGTCACCGTTGACCGACGGCAGATCCAGATAGGCGGCGTAGGCGGGTTCGGCCTGCACCGCGGGTGCGGAGACGAGTCCGGCCAGCAGGCAGGTCAACAGCACCGTCACGCGCAGCGCGCCGCGCACGCGGCGTCGGCCGCCCGGTGCGGTTCCCGACGAAAACGGGTGGTGCCCCGTACCTATGGTGCCGTGCGCCATTGCGCCCCCTTGTTGCGGTCGATGCGAGATGTGTGACCGCACACCGGGCAGGCTGTCCCGGCGCGGGTGTATCCGCGGTCACATCCGAGGGCAACTTAGCAACGCGTTTCATTTTTCAATCTATATTTCCGGCCACCACGCGGGTGTCCGGAAAACGTGGCGCGAGCGGGCAATCGGCGAGCGATCCTCGGCCGGCGACGCTTCCCCGACGCCACCGGACTCCAATCGGCCCGCCGCCCGCCTATCTGGCGGGCTGGGGCGCGGGCACGATGTCCACGACCGGGATGGTCTCGGCGCCGAATTCGCCCGCGCGCAACTGGGCCAGACCGACCAGGCCGGCCACGGCCACCGCGGTGAGCAGGGCCGAGACCGCGAGGGCCGCGAAGCCGATCTGCGCGCGCTGCACACGATTCAGCGCGTGTGCGCCGCGGGCGTGCCCGGCGACGCGGTGGGTCGCGCTCACGCGCGGGCGCGCGAGCGCGCGCCGATCGAAGGTGAGCACGCGGGCGGTGCCCGCGGCCTGGCTCGGGACGCCGTCGGCGCGCAGCTCCCAGGGGAGGCTGTCGAAGCCGAGATCGCCGCCGAGAGTGTCGAATTCGCTGATCAGAGTGCCCATCGAACGAACCTCCATGGGATACGGGCCGGTGGGCCCTGGACGATTGACTCGCTCATGTGTTCGAAGAACTGATGTTCGAATTTCTACCACGCCCCGCCGACAAAGTCGCGCATTTGCCCGACATGCGTCGAACAGATGTTTGATCAGTCGGCCGTCGCGGTCTACAGTCGAGGCACAAGATCCCCGGAGCCGTGGCAGGAGTCGCCGCGGGGTTGCGAATTCCGGTGAGACACAGCGGTGAACGGAGGACTGCGGCGGTGAGCGAACAGGGCGGTGTGGAGAGTGAGAGCGGCCCGGCGGACCACGTCGGCGACCGCGGCACTGAAACATCCGGCGCGGCGGCGGATCTCACCGTGCGTCAGCGCAAGGTGCTGGAGGTCATCCGCACCTCGGTGAGCGACCGTGGCTATCCGCCCAGCATCCGGGAGATCGGCGACGCCGTCGGGCTCACCTCCACCTCCTCGGTGGCACACCAGCTGCGCGCTCTCGAGCGCAAGGGCTTCCTGCGCCGCGATCCCAACCGCCCGCGCGCGGTCGACGTCCGAGGGCTGGACGAGACCGCCGTGCGCGCGACTTCCGGTGTGGCGCAACTGCGTCCGGTCACGGCCGAGGCCGAGTCGGGCGATCATCCGGCGCCCACCTACGTACCGGTCCTGGGTCGCATCGCGGCCGGTGGCCCGATACTGGCCGAGCAGGCGGTGGAGGATGTCTTCCCGCTGCCGCGCGAGCTGGTCGGCGAGGGTTCGCTGTTCCTGCTGAAGGTCGTCGGCCAGTCCATGATCGAGGCCGCCATCTGCGACGGCGACTGGGTCGTGGTCCGCCAGCAGAACGTCGCCGACAACGGCGACATCGTGGCCGCGATGATCGACGGCGAGGCCACCGTGAAGACGTTCAAGCGCACCGGTTCCCAGGTGCTGCTGATGCCGCACAACCCGCTGTTCGAGCCGATTCCGGGCAACGACGCCCAGATTCTCGGCAAAGTCGTCACGGTCATCCGCAAGATCTGACCGTGCACGGACTGCCGTGACCCGGCGGCCGCCCCGCAGACCGGGCGCCGGGTCACGACAGTCGTGGTTGCGAGCTTGCGGGCCCCCTCGCGGGACTCAGGTGACGACGCCGGTCCAGACCGCGCGCGACCCCGAATCGCCCACCCGATAGATCTGCACCGTCGCCGCCGTTCCGGCCGCGATCGCGAGCACCGCCACCAGCGCGAGCGCCGCGCGGCCCACCGGCCGATCGCGGCCCGCCCGCAGGTGCACCACGGCCACCGATACGGCCGCGAGCAGCAGCGGAACGACGTAGAAGAGGGTGTCGTCACCCAGGTTCGCGTGCTCCTCGATGGCCGGGCCACCGCCGCCCAGTCGATCCTGGAGCCATTCCCCCGCCGCCGTGGTCAGCGGCGTCAGGACGGTGACCACCGCCGCGAGTGCGACGGTCAGCCAGACGAACCGGTGCCGCGCCGCGGGCCACAGGGCGCAGAGCACGAGCAGCACCGCGGTCAGCGGCACGAGCACGACGAGGCCGTGCACCAGCAGGACATGGGCGGGGAGCCCGCGAATTGTGGACATGTCGACGCCCTCTGTTCAGCACCTCGGCCAACTCCGGTACCAAGAACAACGTAGGCGGGACCGCGCCGGTTCGACACGGAAAAGGGAGAACGCGCGGACGCGTTCTCCCTGTCGGCTGTTGCGCGACCCGGTCAACGAACTTTCCGGTGACGGGGGCCTGCTGGGAGCGTGACCCCCTCCTGTCGCCCGCGTGGATCTCCGTGATCGGCCCGGGTGATCAGTGCGAGTCCGGCTGCGCCGCTTGGGTTCCGGGGCTTCCCTGTTCCGGGGCGGGGACCTGGTCGCGGGTGATGCGGCGGGTCACCGCGTCCGGGCGCTCGATCCGGGTCGTGGTCTGTTCGTCGTCCGAACGGTCGGGGATCGCGGACAGCAGCACCGTCTTCTCCGAGTCGCCGGGGCGCGAGGTCTTGGCCGGGCCGGTCATGGCGGGCGACGCGCCGCTCGGCGGCTCGATCAGCGTCGAGCCGACCAACGACCGATCGCCCGTGCTCGACACCGAACGCACCGGCGGCTCGCTGAGCGAGGAGCCCGTCAGGGGCTGATCATGCGGTGACGCGGCCGGCCTGTCCTGGCCCGGACCGGTCAGCCGGACGGAACCCGGCTGCGAGTGATCGGGATTCAGGCCGACGAGCGGCTGGTCGTGGTTCGCGCCGAGCAGGGACGGATCGTGGGTGGCCGCGACCCGGTCGACCGGTTCCGGGCGCGCGGGCGACGCGGAGCTCGGGGAGCCGAACGCGGGGGCCGGGTTCGGGGCCGCGGGTGCGGTCAAGGTCACGGGCGGCAACTGCACCGAGGCCGCGGGCGCCGGCGCATCGGCCGAGAGCGCGGCCAGGGTATAGGGCGCGGGGGTGGCAGGCTGCGGCGCGGCGGGCCCGGCCGGCTGCGCGGCGGCCGGCGAGTTGGCCAGGGCGGCGGCATCGCGGGCGAAGCCGAGGACCTCGTACTGCGCGCCGATGGTCATGGCCGCACCGTTCTTGCCGTGCGCGACGAACGCCTGGTTCGGGCCCATGACGCGGCGCAGCGATTCCAGCCAGCGATGATCCAGAACACGACAATCCGCCCACGGGAAGTACTCGAGGCCGGTGCGCAGATAGAAGCGCTCGCCGATTCCCGCCTGCCGCAACAGGTCCAGCAACCAGGCATCGATCCGGTTGGGCTGCGCGTTGCGGTAGATGCGCGCCTGCGGCGCCACGGACCCGCTCGCGAACAGACCGAACGAGTTCAGCAACTCCCCCGAAAACTCATCGACCCTGACGAAACCGACAACATCGAGACCATGCAGTTGCTCCGGAAGTTGCGCCGCTAATCTGCGCTCGTCATGCAGTTTGAACTTCCTATTGATGTTCTCTGTGCGCATTTGTCTCCGGTTCCCAAGAACAACCCCCCGGAACCCTAACATGAACCCAACCGTTTCAAACCGAGTCGGTCGACCGGCCGGTAACCACCGTTTTCGACTGTCCGCAATAATTCCGCTACTTATAGGACAGTTGTTGGCGAGTGCGGTTCGGGTCACCTTCGACTAGCGGTTATAGGTGTTTGTGATGATCTCGCCCTGGGTCGTCAGACCCGGATTCCCGACGGCCCAGTAGTTGCTGTGCGCGCGTACGTCCCAGCCGAGGACGCGCGGGTGTTCCGGGCCGGCATTCGGGTCGGCGGACTCGAAGACGGTGGCGCCGAAATCCGGATGGACCGGGCTCACGCCGTGGGAGAGCGGGCCGAAGGCCGCGACGGGGTCGGCGGGGTCCGCGGTCGCGAAGACGTGCTCTCGATTGTGCTCGGGTGCGATGCCGTCGAGTCGGAGGTCCGCGGCGGAACTCACTTCGACACCGGGGCTGCCCGCGAACACGAGCGCATCGGCGGCCAGGGCGCCGGGGTCCGCGGCGGCCACGCCGATGAGGGTGCTGCCGTAGCTGTGCCCGATGACGGTGTTGCGCGAGGGCAGGGCGGCGTGGGTGGCGCGCAGGCCGTCCTGGAAACGATCGAGCGCCGGAGCGCCCGCGTCGGCGTAGCTGTCGAGCAGGGCGCGCCCGAGCCAGGGCGGGGACGGATAGCCGTACCAGGCGATGACCGAGGTGTGCGTGTGCCTGTCGGCGGCGAGCGCGGATTCGTACAGCGCCCGGGCCCGGGCCACTCCCCCGCCGATGCCGGTGAGCGGCGAGGCGGTGCCGGGGACGAGGGTCGCGACGTTGCGGGCGGCGTCCGGATTCTGGATGGCGATGGCCGCACGGCCGTTGTCGTCGAGGGCGAGCAGATAGCGCCGGGGGCCGTCCGCGGGCGGGTCGGCGCCCGCGGGCACCGTGCCGATGACCGCCTCGACGGCGTCGTACTCGGCGAGTCGCTGCCGCGACAGCTGGATCTCGTCCCGCAGGTCGTGCCATCGGTTCCAGTCGCGCAGCGAGTCGGGCCGGTGACCCTCCGCCCACCGGGCCTGCCGCGTTTCGAGGATGGCGAGATCGGCTCGCGCGTCGGCACGGAGCAGGTCCAGGGCCGCGCGGTTGTAGAAGTCGCGGGCGATCGCCGGGATGCCGTCGCGATTGCCGATCGACGGGTCGTAGGCGAACAGCGCGTCCTTGTCGGCCGGCGCCAGTGATTCCCACAGTGCGCGTAGGGCGTTCGGGTCCTCGGGCAGGAAGGCCCGGCCGGCCAGGACATCGGCCACGCGGTGGTCGAGCGGCCCGCCGCCGGGTGCGTGCCGCAACGCGGCGAGGGCGGTGACGGCCGCGGCGAGGCGAGCGGCCACCTCCCGGTCGGTCTCACCGGCGGTGTCGAGCAGCGGAACGAGCCGGGCCTGGAGCGTGCGGGCCTGCGCGTCGAAGCAGACCTGCAGCGCCACATCCAGTGCCGCGTTGCCGGATTCGGCGCGCGGCGGCCGCACGGTCCCGTCCTCGCCGATCTCACAGCCGTTCGCCCGGGCCTCACCGTCGATCTCGGCGATGATCGCGCACACCCCCGCGAGTGCCGCGACGTCGGCGAGCGCGTCGGCGATGTCGGCCAGCGCCGCGTCGATATGGTTCGCTGCCCACTGCGCTTCCAGCGCCCGCAGCGCGTGCGCGGTGGCTGCGGACCCCTCCCATCGGCTCACCGCGACGTCGACCGCATTCCCCACCGCCCCCATGGCCGCGACGAACTCCCGGTTGGCCGCCACCACCCCGTCCGCCGCGGCCACCGCGGCGTCGGGCCGCCACCCCAACACCTGACTCACCGTCGGCCGCATCCCCGCCCCTCCTCCACTGTTCGTGCGGTATACGGCGAACACATTGTCGCGCTCCGGCAGGATCGACAGCGGCCAAGTCGGCCACTCCCTCCGAGGTCGGCCGACAATCGCTGTCGCCGTGCATGATTCGCCCGGCTTCGGTTCCGGTCGGTTTCCGAGGAGAACGGCTACGGCAGTCCGCGCAGGTACTTCTCCATCTCGCCCGCCAACGCCGCGTCGGCTTCCTCGTAGGTCCACATCCCCCGCTCGGCCGCATCCGACATGTGCCGTAGTCGATCCGCCAACTGCCGCAAGGTGTCAACCAGCGGCTCCCCGACTCCCGCCGCCGCGACCCCGATGGCCGAGTCCGGCATGGCCCGCCCCGCTTCGGCGATCAGATCGACCGGGTCGATCCCCCCGATGACGTCGGCCTGCACCCGCACCCCCGCCGCCATCACCCGCAAAGCCTCCACGTCGACCCGCAACATCTCCCCCATGAGCGCCCCCTTCCGCTATCGACCCTATCCACCTGCCACCCGCCCGCAACGGCGAAAACCCAGTCTGTGGACAGCTTCTCGCCCATCCACAGCCTCGGTCGCCCCACCGGGACGCGTGACTCGCACACGCGTGACCGATCCGGCCGCGCACCGGTTGCAAATTGTCTCAGACACTTATAGTCTGGGTCCGTCGTTGCGGACCCGGTGAGTACCCCGCCGGATCCACGACACCGCGAGGCGGCCCGCATACCCAATGTCGTCCGGCGACAGTGCCCACTTACGCCGGACCGCGGGCCGCCTCGGCTCCTCGCCGCCGACGTCGCGGCGACAACCGACAGACCGAAGACGAACGGCCCGAGATCATCTCGGGCCGTTCGTCGTCGGTATATTAGCCGCC